>CP013703.1:637401-956101 GCA_001563305.1 methanogenic archaeon mixed culture ISO4-G1 | reverse complement strand
AGATCGAGGCCTCCATGGCCGGTTCGGGATTGGTCACAGCCGATGCACTCGCCAAGGCGTTCAGCAGTGCAGCGATGTCCAAGGTCGTCCTATTGGGAGGACTGTGCGGAATCCTGACCTCCTGGAACGCGTTCATGATCGGAGGAAGTCGTGCGATCTTCGCGATGGCGGAGTCCTACATGATCCCCAAAGCCTTCACGAAGCTCCACGAGAAGTACAGGACCCCTGTTCTTGCGATTCTCCTCATCGGTTTCCTATCCATTCTGGCTCCTCTTGTGGGAAGGAAGATGCTGGTCTGGATCGTCGATGCGGGTAACTTCGGATGCTGTCTCGCATACATGATGGTCGCGATCTCGTTCCTCATCCTTCGTAAGAAGGAGCCCGATATGCCACGTCCGTACAAGGTCAGCCATTACAAGCTGGTCGGATGGATCGCCATGCTTATGTCTGGTTTCATGGTGGTCATGTACATCATACCTGGTACCGGCGGATCCCTATGTCTCGAAGAATGGGCGATGGTCGGCGGATGGGCCCTCCTCGGAGTGATCTTCGCGTTAATGTGTAAGAAGCAGTACGGGGACAAGTTCGGACAACTTGCCCACGTTGAGTATGAGAATTCGGAATCCCCAGAGGACGAAGAGGCTCACGCATAAACCTGTTAGCGGGGGAAACCCCGCTTCATTTCTCATCGACTATATGACCGTTCGAACGGATGTGCCGTTTGACGAATGTGGTCAGTATCTTGACGAACGGACCCAGGGTCAGTCCGGCAACGATCGTGCCCATACCTACACCGACGAAGTCCTGGAAGAAGATGTAGGATGCTATGAAAGCCGATCCGATGAAGGCTATGTCAAACAGCAGCATGACCTTGTCCAGCCTGACCCTAGTGGCACCATGGATCGCCAGTATCAGGCCGTCGTCCGCCAGCAGCGATACGTTAGAATCTATCGACAGTACGACACCGAAAGCGATGATCAGATTGCTGATGATCACCAGGCCCCACTGCTGCACCAGATCGGTCACGAACCAGCCGTCCATCGGCATCATGATGATGTCCACGAAGACACTCTGAATGATTGTGAACGGCAGCTGGACCATAGTATAGACGATCTTCGTGCGGTCGTGCATTATGATCCACTCCGCAACGATCATGGTGATGTTGGTGATCAGCATCGTGGTACCGAGGGATAGTCCGCTGAAGATGGAGAGGACGTTCGGCAGGGACGAGATGGGGGAGGATCCCAGGTTGGCCTTGACGGAGAGTGCCACTCCGAAGGACATGATGAACAAAGAAGCGATCATCTCCAGGAAATCCGTCTTCGACGGCGAATAGTGATACTTTTCGCTGATCTTGATGGACAGTTTTCCCATAAATCGATGCCTTCTGAAACGCGCATCTGTGTGTCATATTTAATACTATGCATAAGGGCTTTTTGACGATATCTGCAGGATTTCTGAAGAATTCAAGGGAATAATGGTTCAAAACTTGCGTAATGACGGCTATTTCCTCTTGTTGCAATATGAAAATAGTTAATTTTTTAGAAATATGGCGAGTTTCTATATCAATCGTTCTAAATTCATGACGCTGGCTAATGCTTCAGTCAAGCATCATTTTACCTTTGGAGAAAGGATATAGGGTCCGATTTGGGTCATTTATTTATATCTAAAAATCAATGATTAAAATAACCTAACTAAAAGAGACTGCGCAACGGCTTTAGGGTGGACCCGAATCCGCAAGGATGGATGGTTCTCTCCTGCCAATGGCGGAGCCGTGTACAATCTCGCCACAAGACCGTTGGGCCATGGTTGAAAGGTTCGGACCGACAATGAAGGAGGTGTCGGTTCGGATTCCATGACTCGCGGGCTTGCGGCTTGTATGTGTGGCTGCGCTACGGTCTCTTTTGATGAGTGCAAACAGCAATAGGTGAGAAAATGTCTGAGTTTGTAACAAGAATGGGAGACGGACGTACCGTCCGTATGACCAAGGAGCAAATCCTTGACGATATCCATGTGGGAATGGCTGACGGTGCGGATGCAGGTTCGGTACCGGATTTGACAGCCGACGACATCGATTTCCTCTACGAGATCATCACAGATCCCAACAGGGTCGTGTCGGTCGAGCGTGGTCACGAGATCGTGCTCACAGAGGACGGAGGTCCTCACAAATTCCTGCTCGACAGCGGATCGTGCTGTAACGGAGTCGAGACCAGCAGGAGGGATTCGATCCTCATCTCTGAGAGGGCATGCGGAATGGATTCATTCGAGCTGACCACCTCGGATTATTCGGTCAAGCCGGTCAAGCCCCTGATCTCCTACGAGTGTGAGACCATGGAGCAGATCGTCATGGAATCCACAGTCCCGATGCTTTACGGTGCCATGCCCAACATGGGTCTTTACTACGCACCTTCGGGACCGTTCGGAAACCCCGCGGATCTGATGAGGGAGTTCAAGGTCGAGGAGGCAATGCAGCAGGCAGAGCTGGCCGCGGACGCACTGACTCAGGATATCACATTCATTACCAGGGAATTCATGAAGCACGGTGCAGAGGGATACAACTTCGATACCACCGCTTCAGCTGGAGATGCCGAGTTCGTCGCCACCCTCAGGGGAGTGGAGCAGATGAGGAAGGACTTCCCCGAGGCCTACATCACCATGGGAATGTCCGCAGAGAACGTCCTTGGAATCCACGGAGCTATCGAGTACGACGGAAAGGTCGTAGCCGGTATGTACGCCAACGACCAGAACAAGCTGTGCGAGAAGGCGGGAGCCAACATCTTCGGAGCTGTGGTCAACACCAACACCTCCAGGTCCTTCGCATGGAACCTCGCGAGGTCGGTAGTCATCATCAAGGACTGTGTCAAGAACTCCAACATCCCTGTCCATGCCAACCTGGGTATGGGAGTAGGAGGAATCCCGATGCTCGAGATGCCTCCGATCGACTGTGTTTCCCGTGCGAACAAGGCAATGGCCGAGATCGCCCATGTGGACGGAGTCTAGTGCGGAGCCGGAGACCCGGCAGGAATGATGATCCCCCACTACATCGCAGGAGGAATGGGAGGATTCAGGACATCTGGAGATCTCGTCATCCGTATGCAGTGGGCAAAGAACATGAGACTCAACGATGCGAAGAAGTTCGTTGCGAAGAAGCTCGACCTCGACGTATTCGACATCGCGGATGAGGCCATCATGGCTGAGAAGAGGAGGGAGCTCGGAATCGGAGTACCGGTCGGAGAACCCGGAACACCTCGTGGAATCTGGGCCAAGTTCAACATCGAGGACCTGCTCGGAATCAAGATCAACAGCTGTGAGCACTTCCGCAACATGATGCGCAAGTGATTGATCGTTTAGCCATTAAACCTCTCTAAGGCGGCATCCGAAAGGGTGCCGCCGACATTATTCTACAACTGGGTGGAATACATCCAAGTAACTCCGTTAGTTAAACTGCTTTATTGTTTAAACAGCCTACAATAGTGCGGATTTACTGGACGAGGGCGTGTTTTGCGATGTTATATATACAACTTAACTTATCGCCAGTCTGAATTAAACGTTTCGGTAAGAAAAATAGTTTAGTAATAGTTTACTGTTTCTTTAGTACAACAGTATATATAACCTGTGCAACTGTTTAAATAAGCACATATTGATGGTTTAATTGTGGTAGCATGAAGGAAAACTATAACCGGGTGATGCTGAGAAGGAGTTTCTTCAAGATGTACCACTCGATAAGCACGATGGAGTTCAGATCGAACTCGAACATCCAAGGTGACATGTCGTACCGTGACATCATGTACCTGAACATCATCATGTTCATGGATGAATGCACCGTGACCAAGTTAGTGGAACTGCTGAACATCACAAAGCCTGCCGTCACCGTGAAGATCAACAGCCTGGTCGAGCGCGGATATGTCATCAAGGAGAAGCATCCCACCGATTCCAGGATCAACATCCTCACCGCATCACCTTCCACCTACACCCTTTACTCCAGAGAGGACCGCCGCATCAACATGGCCTTGGAGTCGATGCTCAAAGAATACTCCCCCGAGGACATCGAGAAGTTCTCCGAGATGCTCGGAATGCTGGCCGAGAACCTCGTCAACACCGAATTGGACAGGGCAGACTGATCCGTTTTTCCCCAGACATCCAGTTTCTGATAGTATTTATACGTCCAGACGTTACCTGTACCTTATGTCCGATGACGTCGAGGCAACGATTAGGAAGTATGCGTTGCAGAATGCAGTCTTCTACAAGGGAAAGGCAAATCCGAAAGCAGTTGTTGGAAAGATCTTGGGAGAATGTCCTGAGCTCAGATCCAAGGCGGCGGAGATAACGCCTCTCATCAATCAGATCGTCGAAGACGTCAACAGGCTCGGCCTGGATGCCCAGACCATAGCCCTCCAGGAGATGGACGCGAGCATGCTCGTGAGGGAGAAGAAGGAGAGGAGGAACGACCTGCCCGATCTCAAGGATGTGGAGCTGGGCAGGGTCGTGATGCGTATCGCACCTGGTCCCTCCGGTCCTCTCCACATCGGTCACACCCGTGTATCCATCCTCAATGACGAGTACGTCAAGAGGTACGAGGGAAAGCTGGTCCTGAGATACGAGGATACGAACCCCGAGAGGCTCGACCCCGAGGCCTACGACACCATACCGGAGGATTTCGACTGGCTCGGCATCGAGTTCGACGAGACGTACATCCAGTCCGACAGGTTCGAGATCTATTACGATTACGCGAAGCAGCTCATCGAGATGGGTGCCGCATATGTCTGTACATGCGACGGCGACCATTGGAGGGAGCTCAAGGAGCATAAGCAGGCATGTCCGTGCAGGGATCTCCCGGTGGAGACCCAGATGGAGAGATTCGACAAGTTCATGGCCGGCGACTACGCCGACGGAGAGGCTGTCGTGGTCATCAAGACGGATATTGCCCATCCGAACCCTGCCATCAGGGACTTCGTAGCCCTGAGACTGGTCAGGGCAACCCACCCGCGCACCGGTACGAAGTACATCGCATATCCGATGATGAACTTCTCGACCGCGGTGGATGATCACCTAATGAAGATGACGCACGTCATCAGGGGAAAGGACCATCTGAACAACACGTTCAGGCAGGAGTATGTCTTCGATTACTTCGGATGGAAGAAACCCATCTACTACCATTACGGACTCATCAACATCCCCGACACAGTCCTGAAGACCTCGACCATCAAGAAGGCCATCCAGGCCGGCGAGTACAGCGGATGGGACGATGTCAGGACAGGCACCGTCAGGGCCCTCAAGAGGCGCGGAATCAGGCCCGAGGCGATCAGGAAGTACTGGGTCGAGTCCGGTATCAAGTCGGTCGACATCGAGTTCTCCTGGCAGACGCTCTACGTCATGAACAGGGACATCATCGACACCGACTCCAACAGGTACTTCTACGTACAGGACCCGGTCAAGTATGACATCACGGGAATCGATTCCATCAAGGGAGAGGCCCCCAGGCATCCCGACCATCCCGAGAGGGGAAGCAGGAAGTATTCCCTCGACGGGAACAAGACCGTGTATCTGGCCCACTCCGACTCCGACATGTTCGAGCAGGAGAAGAGGATCAGGCTCAAGGACCTGTGCAACCTGAACTACGGTCAGCCCGCTGTCTACGACGGCAACGACATATCCGTCCTCAAGAACGGAGTCCATGCTGTCCAGTGGGTCGCTGACGGAGGGGTGGGAGCAAAGCTGCTCATGCCAGACGGATCGGTCCTCGAGGGATATGTGGAGCCCGAGATCCTCAAGGAGACCAATGACATGGTCCAGCTCGAGAGGGTGGGATTCGCCAGACTCGAGAAGAACAGTAAGGACGGCGTGACACTGGTCTTCGCACACCGCTGAGAAAACCTGCCGGTGCCAGCCACCGGCCTTTTTCCTTATTCTTTAAGATCACTGGAGATCCACGTACACGCAGGATGCCAGGTCGTAGTTTAGGGCCACGAGGTTCTGACCGATCTTGACGACCCTGTCGCCGCCGTCCATGAGGATCGAGTCGATCTTGACATCCCTCCCGGGAACGAAACCGATGGAGTTGAGCCTCCTGATGTCCTCTGAGCTGTCGGACCTTATGTACGCGACGATGCCCTCCTTGTTCTTCGCCATCTTGTTGAGCTGGACGATGTTGGACGAGGACTTGGTGTAGCGCTTGCAGGGATCCGAGCAGTATGCGCAGTCGTCATCCACGGGATTGCCCACCATGGTGCAGATCTTGATGCTGGTGTTGTCGGAGATGGCATGCTCCATCTTGTGTGCCTCGTCGTGGGCCTCATGGGGGTCCAGTCCGAGACAGTCGATGAGAAGGTGCTCTATGACGTGATGCTTCTTGCGGAGTTGGCGGGCAACCTTCATACCCTCATCGGACAGCTTGATGCCCTTGTACCTCTCGTACACGACCAGTCCTTCCTTCGCGAGGGTCTTCGTCATCTCCGTGACGCTTGCCGGGGATACATTCATGAATGATGCCAGCTCGGTGGTCTTGACGTTGCGGTTGCCGTCACTGAGCCTCAGGATGCTGATGAGATAATCCTCGCGGTTGTCAGAAGTCATTGGAAGGACATGGTTTAGATTTTATAAAAACAGTTTCGGAACGGTGAAGAAATGTTAGGCCGCCAGGCGACGCCCGGCGGCTGGAATGGTTTCAGAAGTCCACGAGTTCGTGGTACCTGTACGCGGGTTCCCCGGCGTTGAAGCAGTACTGGACGGTCGCGAAGTTCTTCTTGAGCTCCTTGACGTCCTCCTTCACCTTCTTGGGGTCCTCCTTGTCCTTGATGACCCTGGCAATGAGGGATGCGACCTCTTTCATCTCGCTCTCCTTCATTCCGAGACGGGTCATCTCCTGAGATCCGAGCCTGAGTCCGGAGGGGTTGACCGAGCTGGTGTCCCTGGGGAGCATGTTCTTGTTACAGATGATGTTGGCGTCCTCGAGGAGCTGTGCGCAGTCCTTTCCGCCTCCGAACTGGGAGACATCGACCGCGATGGCGTGGGACCTGGTGAATCCGAGGTCGGGGCAGAGCACGGGGACTCCAAGCTCGTAGAGGGCCTCTCCGAGCGCACGTGAGTTCTTGCAGGCCTGTGCGGCGTATTCCCTTCCGAAGACGTCCATCTCAGCCAGTGTGATTCCGAGGGCGGCCATGGCGTGGAGGTGGTGGCTGGAGGTGACACCGGGGAATGCGGCGTGCTGCAGCTTCTTCTCCTGGTCCTCGGTCAGGTTCTGTCCGAGGAGGATTCCGTGGTTGGGTCCGGGGAACGTCTTGTGGGTCGATGCCGAGACGATGTTCACACCCTCCCTGAGGGGATCCTGGAACTGCTTTCCGGCGATGAGACCGAGGACGTGGGCGCAGTCCTCCCATACGAGACATCCGATCTCGTTGAACGTGTCCTGCAGCTCCTTGAGCGGTGGGGGGAACAGGAAGACCGAGAGACCGAACCGGGCGACCTTGGGCTTGGAGGCCTTGAGGACCTTGATCGTGCCGTCGACATCAAGGTTCATGTCGGACTCGTTCCACGGGTAGTTGACCGAGTTGACCCCTCTCTGTCCAAATGCACCGAACTTGCAGGTGGAGATATGTGCCCCCTGGTCGAGTGCGCATGTCGTGATGATGTCTCCGGGCTTGGCGAATGCCATGAGGACGGCCATGTTGGCGACCGTTCCGGAGATGGGCCTGAGATCCGCGAACTGACAGTCGAAGACCTTCTTGGCCAGCTCGAGGGCCTTGAGCTCGACTTTGTCGACGTAGATGTTACCCTGGTAGTAACGGTTGCCGGGAAGTCCCTCGGCATACCTGTCTGCGAAGTCGGAGATCAGCATCTCCTTTGCCAGCGGGCTCATCAGGTTCTCGGATGCGATCATGGGGATGCACTCCTCGAACCATTTGTTGTGGGCCTGCACGTTCTGTCTGATGAATTTTGCGTCCTCGACGGCCATTTTAATCACACCCCCGTACGTGTAATATAATAAAAAACAGTGTACCAAATTACGGAGTTTAAAGTAGGTTTGGACCAAGCTACTATAAATTTTGTAGATAGACACCTTATATTATCGGAACAAGGGATTCACCGGCCAGTGTTTACATGGAATTCGAGAGCATCCTTGAGGATATAAGGAAAGGAAAACCGATTCTGGTCTACGATTTTGACGACAGGGAGAGGGAGTGCGACATGACCGTCGCCTCCGAGTTCGTCACACCGGAAATCATCCAGATGATGAGGAAGGATGCCGGCGGACTGATATGCGTCACGACGCCCTATTCCCTGGCCAAGGAGCTCGGGCTCCCGTTCATGTCCGATGTGTATTGGGACGACTGCGAGAAGTACCCCCTCCTAAAGGCCATGGCCCCGACGGACATACCCTACGACAGGACCAGGTCCTCGTTCGGAGTCACGATCAACCACAGGAAGACCTACACCGGCATCACGGACAAGGACCGTGCATTGACGGCCAGCGAGTACGCCAAGATCCTGTTCTCCGGGAAGAGCACCGATGAGATCAAGGCCGAGCTCGGAGAGAACTTCCGGGCACCCGGGCACATCCATCTCCTGAACACCTCGGAGAGGATCCTGGAGTCAAGGTTCGGCCACACCGAGCTCTGCACCGCCCTGATGTACATGGCGGGCGTCAAGCCGTCAGCCACTATCTGCGAGATGATGGGTGACGATTTCGGTTCAAGGTCCAAATCCAGCGTCAAGGAGTACGCGGATCCCAAGGGCATCAAGATCATCGACGGCAACGAGGTCATCGCCCAGTGGAAAGAGTTCAAGAAGGACCATCCGGAGCTTTGACATGGTAAGAGTAATGGCGTCCGGGGTCTTCGATCTGATCCATCCGGGTCACATATCCTACCTGAACCAGGCCAAGGCACTCGGGGACCACCTGACGGTGGTCGTCGCCAGCGATTCTACGGTCAGGAAGAAGAAGCACGAGCCGATCACCCCAGAGGCCATGAGGGCCAAGATAGTCGGTTCCCTCAAGCCCGTTGACGAGGCCATCGTCGGAGGGGAGGGTGACATCATGGACACCGTGGCCAAGGTCAGGCCCGACATCATAGTGCTGGGGTTCGACCAGAACTTCGACGAGAAGACTCTGGAGGACATGCTGGCCGAGAAGGGTTTCGCCGGCATCAAGGTCGTGCGCGTCGAGGAATGCGCCGACGACTTGAATGCTACAAGGCGCATAGTGAAGAAGATAAGGGAGATGAGTTCCCAATGAAGATCATCGGTATCGCGGACACCACGTTCGCGAGATACGACATGGGTCATTCGGCCATAGACGAGCTGCAGAAGGCAGGCACGGGATTCAGGATCGTAAGGTACACGGTCCCCGGTGTCAAGGACCTTCCGGTGGCATGCAAGAAGCTCATCGAGGAGCAGAACTGCGACATCGTCATGGCGCTGGGGATGCCCGGTCCGATGCAGAAGGACAAGATGTGCGCGCACGAGGCATCCACCGGCCTGATACGCGCGCAGCTGATGACGAACAAGCACATCATCGAGGTTTTCGTCCACGAGGACGAGGCAAAGGACGATGCAGAACTCGCGTTCCTGGCTGACAGGAGGACGAGGGAGCACGCCCTCAACGTTTACGATCTACTGTTCCGTCCGGAAAGCCTCACCAAGAGAGCAGGAACAGGTCTTAGGCAGGGATTCGCCGACAAAGGTCCCGTAAAGTATAGGTGATACAGATGAAACAGTACAAGATTGGAGCCGTCATCGCCGAATTCAACTATGAGGTCACAGGCCTCATGCTCGAGAGGGCGAAGGCGGAAGCAGATTTCCTTGGGGTCAAGATCGTCAAGGAGATCAAGGTGCCCGGATGCTTCGAGATCCCCATGGCGACCAAGAAGCTCCTGGAGCAGAAGGACATCGATGCGGTGATCACGCTCGGCGCGGTCATCACAGGGGAGACCAAGCATGACGAGGTCGTCATCGCCCAGGCCTCAAGGAAGATCATGGACCTCGGACTCGAGTACGGCAAACCCGTCGGATTCGGAGTCACCGGACCCGGCATGACCGAGCTCCAGGCGATGGACAGGATCGAGAAGGGTAAGGATGTAGTCGATGCAGTCGTGAAGATGCTGCAGAGGCTCGAGTGAAACTCTAAAACCGATGCCGTGCAGGTCACGGCATCATTTTTCTCACATTCTGGGTTGGCGTCCGTCGCTGACCGTGATCTTTACGATGTCGATGACGTTGGAAAGCGCCATGCCGGTGCTCATCGCGATGGCGACGCATCCTTTGCCGTGAAGGTACATGTCGATGACCGCACGCACGTCCTTATCCTCTGTGTTGACGCTCTTGGGGTTGAATCTCCTGGATCCGTTCTGCCATGAGCGGGTCTTGCACTTGGGGCACCTCATGGGCGTCTTAGGGGTGCGCGAGAACCACGAGTGGCCACACATGCAGCACATGTAGACTGTGGACTCACCCTGCCAGTGGTATGTTCCGCAGTGAGGGCATCTGGCGGGCGTGTCGATACTGCTGATCCAATCGTGGCCGCATCTTCCGCAATGTTTCTCCGTCAGTGTCTTCGCATGCATCATATCACTTGGATTATACATCCAACATACATTGGTATTATTTAAAAAATAACTATGGTAAGGAAGAAAAACCTGGAAAAAATGTACACATTTGTCCAGTTATAAAGATGCTAATTTGATAGTTAACGGGCTTAACGGTAATAGTTGCTTAATCAACTGTCACCTTTCCCATACTATTCTCATGACCTTTTCGATATGTAGAAATACGGATCAACCATCGCCGTTCCATGGACTTCGCAACCATAGTCTTGGTATCCGTGGGTCTGGCGATGGATGCCTTTGCCGTCTCTATATGCAAAGGTCTCGCCCTGAAGAAGGCGGATGCCAAGTCCATGATCGTCATAGGACTATGGTTCGGAGGATTCCAGTTCCTGATGCCCATCATCGGATACGGACTCGGAAACACATTCTACGATTACATATCGGACTATGACCACTGGGTGGCGTTCCTGCTTCTGGCGGCGATAGGACTCAACATGATCCGCGAATCGTTCCACGTGAAGGAGGAGGAAGAGGATGCGGACCTGGGGGCATGGGTCATGCTATTGCTGGCCATCGCCGTGAGTATTGACGCCCTGGCTGTAGGGATAACGCTGGCCATGGACGGTTCGGACATCCTCACATCATCGGCGACAATAGGAATCATAACGTTCTCGATATCCGTCATGGGCGTCAAGATCGGCGGCATCGCCGGGGACAGGTTTAGCGGCAAGGCAGAGATAATCGGCGGTACGATCCTGATCCTGATAGGGATAAAGATCCTTCTGGAGCACTTAGGCTTCCTTTGAGAGGTCGTGCCCTTCGCTGGAAAGGACCAGATACTTCTTGGCGTAGTCCTCGATGGATTCCTCGAGCTCGTATGTCTCGGATTCCGTGGGCATCTCCCTGAGCTTCAGGAGAAGGGTCCTGTTCCTGACGGGTTTGAGGAGTTCGTCCACCCAGTACTCCAGTTCGTACATGTTCTCGTCGTTCCAGTGCCTGAAGATGCGGGTGATGTGGTCGTCCGAGAAGTCCTTCGAAAGGACGCCCAGCTTCTCCCTGAGGACATCGAACACATGCAGGCGCAGGTTATCGTCCTCCTGATAGGTCTCCGGGTTGTAGTGAAGGTCCTCGAGGACCTCCTCGATGATCTCCCTGATGGTGCGGTAGTTGCGCCCGTAGGCGATGATCCTGGCGACGACGATCTTGACCAGGTTCGAATAGAGGCCGGCATCCTCGTCGAGCTCGCCGCTCTGATGCATCATCCTGAGGTTCCTGTAGATAGTTATGTAGAATATCCCTTTGCAGGGGACCTCCGCCTTGAGAGCGAACTCGGTGGCGATGGCGTCGATGTACTCGATAGGATTGAATTCCATGAACTCGCGTTCCTTCATTATCATGAGGTCCGCGATGCGTTTGCACACGGCGACGATGTAGGCGTCGATGTACCTGAAATCCGTGAGGAGGTCGAGTCCCTTCTTCCAATCCATGTGGGCCTTGCCTTCCTCTCCCATGTGAGAGTAGACGATACCGCGTGTGAAGAACATGTCCGCGTCGGGTTCGTCGGCCTCGACGATGACCTCGTTGATCTTGTCCAAGGCCTTCTTGGCATCGTTGTCCATAAGGTTGAGGATCTGCGAGTACTCCTCTTCATAAGGCTTGTTTATGAGATACGCCCTAGAGTTCGACCTGGACCTGTACGTGGCCTTGCCACAGGCCAGGCAGTTGTATACGCCCATCTCATCCACAGTGATATCCGCCCCGCAATAGGGACAGAGCCTTATGGTGAATGCCATGATTCTCAATCTTCCTCGGGTTATAATAGGGTTGCTGGACGTTTTTAGGTGAACTACTTACAAATTAAGTATCCACCTAAACATGAATCAATTCAGCGAGGCAACTATGTCCTTTGCCAGTTTCTCCAAATCGGCAGTCTGGCTAGGCTGGAGGGAAGACTTGACGACCAGGGTCTCACCCACTTTCCTCATGTCCTTCAATGCCGACAACGATTCTTCGATGATCCTGGCCGCCTGAGGCACCCATGACCCGTTCCCTATCACGGAGAACCCCCTGTTCTGCACCGTCATGATCTCCATCTCGTCGAGGACCGCCTTCATCGAGGGGTGCAGGTGGTTGTTGTAGGTGGGCGCGGCGAGTACTATGTTGGAGAATCTGAACGCATCGGCGATCACGTAAGATGGGTGGACGGATGTGACATCGAACACGTCGACCTTACTCACACCCTTCTGCCTGAGCATCATCGCAAGCCTCTCGGCGATGTCGGCGGTGTTGCCGTACATGGAAGCGTATGCTATCAGCACACCCTTCTCCTCGGGCTCGTAGGTGCTCCAGAGGATGTACTTCTCCATGATGTAGCCGATGCTCTCGCCCCTCCAAATCGGGCCGTGGAGCGGGCATATCATATCGATCTGGACGCCCTCAAGCTTCTCGAAGACCTTCTGGATCTTACTTCCGAATCTCCCGACCATGTTGGCGTAGTATCTCCTGGCCTCGGAAAGGTACTCCTTATCGAAATCGACCTCGTCGGCGTAGATGGCGCCGGAGAGCGCCTTGAATGTTCCGAACGCATCCGCGGAGAACAGCGTGCTGCATCCCACATCATATGTGAACATGACCTCGGGCCAGTGGACCATCACCGCCAGATAGAACCTGAGCGTGTGCTTTCCGAGGCAGAGCTCCTGTCCGTTCTCGACCACCAGGACGTTCTTCGGCCTCATGTGGTAGAAGTTCTCCATCATATCGAAGGTCTTCGTGTTGCCTATGACGGTGACCTCCGGATAGGCCTCCAGGATCTGCATGATGGCGGCCCCGTGGTCGGGTTCCATGTGGTCGATCACGAGATAGTCCAGTTTCCTGTCTCCGATGACGTTCCTGAAGTTCTTCCAGAACTTGGGGGCCACGGAGATGTCGCAGGTGTCCAGCAGACAGGTCTTCTCGTCCAGGATCACGTATGAGTTGTACGATACCCCTTCCGGAATGGGCATGGAGCGTTCGAACAGGCTTGCGGTCCTGTCATCCCCGCCGATCCAAAAGATGTCATCTCTGATGCATACCGCGTTCTCTCTCGTGTGGTCCATGGTCCGTCATGGGTTTCGTCGTATAAAGGGAATGTCAGAGCATCCATTATATGTGAGTCCAAGGATGCATAGGTCATGTTGTTCGTTTTCTCCGGTACAGGCAACTCATACCACGCGGCCAAGCGTATCGCCTCAGCATTCGGTCAGAACATGGTCGACATGGCCGCCGCCGTGAGATACAAGCGCTTCTTCTACAACGCAGGGGAGGAGGACGTGGGATTCGTCTTCCCGGTCTACTACTACGGATTGCCCTCGGTAGTCGAGGAGTTCCTGGAGAAGGCGGACATAAGGAAGGTCGGGCACGTCTACGCCGTCTCGACATGTGCGGGGGAATCCGGAAGGGCCTGCGAGCAGCTCCAGGAGATGCTGGGCACCCGTCTGAAGGTCGATTCCTTCTATGATGTGCTGATGCCGGAGAATGCCGTCTTCTATGAGGATGTCCCGGACGAGGAGGAGTCCAGAAGGATCAACGAATCCGCCGATGCGGTCATCGACGGTATCATCGAGAAGGTCAGGGCCGGATCCAAGGGCGATTTCCGCACCATGGCGGGTCAGCCGGGATTCGAGGAGGCCCGCGAGGCCTATGATGAGCTCAGGTCCACGGATAACTTCACCATCGACGACAACTGCGTTGAGTGCAGGATCTGCGAGCATGTCTGCCCGGAGCAGATCATCAGGGTCTATCACAGGAAACCAGTATGGGATGAGCCCAAGTGCTCGCTGTGCCTGAGCTGTCTGAACCTCTGTCCGAAGAAGGCCATACAGTTCGGGCCGGATACCGCATCCAGGGGAAGGTATCATCATCCTGACTATTACATGTGGAGTTTGGGCGTGAATCCGCCTTATAGATGCGAAGATTTCAAAAAGTATGATAGTGGTTTAAGGTACTGATATCATGTCAGGATTGGGATTCACTTCCACTGCGAGTACGATCGAGAAACACACCGAGCTTGCCAAGCTCAAGGGTGTGGACGTCTACGGCGTCCCTGTCATCGAGGATACCGAGGGAAGGCATGAGCCCAAGAAGAACAGCAGCGCACAGCTCCACCTCTTCATGCAGCTGAAGAAGGGATATGTGAACTACATGATCTTCCAGTCCGCTGAACAGACGGATATCTTCTTCACGAACCTCGAGGAGTACTACGGAAAGGACAACGTCCCCAGCGTCATGAAGGGCGTCAGTTTCGTTGCGGTCGGAGATGCTGGCAAGGCACTCTCGGCACGCGGCTTCCAGTTTACCTCTGCGGATTCATTCGAATCGGCATTGGATTCCGTTCAGTGAATCCTTTTTTCCCAGCCCGAGCAGGGGATCATCGAATAACCATAGCTGAAGCTATGTCGGTGCTGCAAACAAAATTTTAGAAAAGTAACCCCCGCCGTCAGGCGGGGAAGGAGTTTCACTTGAGTGCCTTCAGAAGTCCGACGAGTCCGATGATGAGGAGGACTGCTCCACCGATCCTGATGAGGATGTCAGCGACACCCGCGAGGTCAGGGATTGCAAGTCCGACGATCAGACATACACCGAGGATGAGCAGGATAATCGCCAGGATCTTGTTGACCTTCTCGTTTCCGGCGTCCATGGGAGCCATTCCGAGCTTGTCAGCGAGTCCACCCATGGATGCTCCGAGCACTGGGAGTGCACAGAGAATCAGGATGAGTCCGACGAGGATCTCCGGGAAGGGAGTCCAGGACAGCACGATGACGATTATACCGATGATTATTGTGATCAATCCGCCCTTGATGTCAGCGGACTTCGTGATAATCTGGATGAGTCCGATAATAATCATGATTATTCCGGAAATCCAGAAGATCCAGTTGATGGATCCGTTTCCCATCACCAACATGACCAATCCGATGAGGATGTTCATGAGTGCGAGCAGGAGAGCGTTTCCACCTGCCATATCTTTGATTGATTTAGCCATTTAAATCACTCGAATCGTTATCTTAAACTGGATTTATATAATTAACTGGGAGTTTACACATATCTTTATATAAGTTAATGTCAGAATTGAGTTTTTAGGCCCGATAAATCAGTCATTTTGACCTTATTCCGACATTTTGAAAAACGATGTCTGGCACATAGCGCACTTGTTTTCATTGCCGGTGGAAATGACTAAAAGGAGACAGTGAAAATTGGGATGAATCATCATCCATGTTCTCAGCGTTCTGTATTAAAAAGTTGGTGAATCGCAATCTTCGCAGCAGGTCTTCAGAAGATAAAGGGTGGAAGGGGATTTCAGGCCCTTTGAAGGGCCGAAAGGGATCATTTCTGATCGTTGATCATTATGATATGGTATCCGAACTGCGTCTTGATGGGTCCGACGATGTCGCCCTTCTTGCCCTCGAAGCATGCCTTCTCGAACTCGGGGACCATGTCGCCCTTTCCGAACCATCCGAGGTTGCCGCCCTTGGATTTGCTGGGGCACTTGGAGAACCTCTTGGCCAGTGCGGCGAAGTCCTCTCCCTTGGAGAGGCGCATCATGATGCTCTCCGCATCCTTCGAGTTGGGTACCAGTATGTGCGATGCGTTGACTGATTTGACCATGTTATCACGAATCCCCTAACAGGTATATCAGGGCGACGGGATGAGTTCGACCAGTTTACTGTCCACCGTTCCCACGATCCACCAGACCGGTCTCATCGCCGACGAGCAGTCCCTTCCGTGGGAGCACACCGAGAAGTACCTGATGTTGGAGAACAGTGATTCCGCGACCCTGACGAAGTCCTCCTCGCCGTTGTCGATGAGGTACTGCCTGACATCCTCGTCCTTCAGCTGTGGGTTGGAGACGTCCGACTTGGTGGCTACGATAGCGAACGGTACGTCGGAGACAACGCCAGGCCCGATGTTCCTGATCGTGGCGTACATGTTGTGGAAGCATTCGAAGACCTCATGGGGGGTCTCCCTCTTGAGCTCCCTGGTGAAGCTCATGGGGTCGAATGTGAATATGATCCCGTTCGTGTAGTTGTAGTACTCCTCGAACAGGACCTTGTCGACAGCCGGCTGGAATTCCACCCCGGAGATGTCGTTGAAGACGATCTCCTTGTCCTGGAGCCTGTGTGACCTGAGGAACAGGATCTGCGATTCGAGCTCCCCGGGAACGGTCCTGGGTGCGAAGTCCTTGGCGGCCAGCGCCTCCCTGGAGAGTCCAGTCGAAGGACTGTCGACGGTGATGTCGACGAGTCTGGCGTTGCGGGCTATCGTGTCGACGGCCGCTAGCATGAGGGACGTCTTCCCTGTGCTGGTCCCTCCGACGAGGGAGATGGTGACCGGGAGCGCCTCCCTGGTGTAGATCTGTTCGCCGCAGTGGGGACAGATCGTGGTGAGGTTGGTCCTCTTCCCGCTCTCGCAGGGGATGTCGTGCCCCTTGTTGCAGGTGTGGTACCTGTAACCGTAGATGTTAGGAACAGGGTAGTCCAGCTTCAGTCCGCACCTGCACTTCACGACGGGTCTGTCGAAGTTGCGCTTGCAGTGGGGGCAGACGCCGTGGTCGGTGTTGCTGGAGTACGATGCCGATTCCCTCTTGGCCGCGGATTTGATCTTGAATCCCACCACGAGCTTCGCGATGCCGAACGGCAGGATGAGGAAGAGCATGATGAAGACCGACCAGAATGCGTAAAGCGGAAGCAGCAGGATCGGAACGATGACCAGGGGTTTGGACCTGGCCCATGCGCCAACGAGGATCCCCCAGGGCATGAGCAGGCACCTGGCGTACGCGTGGGGCCTGTGGGTCCAGAGGTACTGCGCGGGGTTGGTGCGGCCCTCGCAGTCCAGCGACGGCTTCGCGATGAAACCCACGACGGCCAGTATGAATCCCGAAAGGAGCAGCGCCAGACCTATGTACAGGTGGTAGGGCGCCATGCTCTCCGGGAGCAGGCCCATGATGAACTCCATCAGCCTCTCGTAGAGCGCGGAGCCCCCGAGTCCGACCATGTACTG
This sequence comes from methanogenic archaeon mixed culture ISO4-G1, assembly GCA_001563305.1. Classification (NCBI taxonomy): domain Archaea; kingdom Methanobacteriati; phylum Methanobacteriota; class Methanomicrobia; order Methanomicrobiales; species methanogenic archaeon mixed culture ISO4-G1. The sequence goes on along the minus strand of CP013703.1, from coordinate 938,528 downwards.
TGTGAGGAACTCCGTCAGATCCAGTCCCAGGCCGTCGAAGACCAGGGGCATGAAGAGGAAGAAGTGGAACTCCCCCGTGTCAAGATAGTTACTCAGGGTCAGGAAGAAACATAGCCCCGAGTAGACGAGTGCAATTGAAGAGACGACCGATACGATCGCCTTGTTCATCCCATTCATGCGTACAGTATAGGACAGGACATTTTTAGTCATTCGGACGGAGGCCTCTCGACCGTGCCGTCGGCGCGGCAGAGCTCCCTTCCCGTATCTATGGGATTGGTCCTGTCGATGAGCTCCCAGGGCCACTCCGGGAACTCGTTGATCCTTATGTCGTCCATGGCGCTGCGGACCTCCTTCAGGTCCTTGAGTATGACGGGTCCGAAAGCGGCCTGCCTCTCGCCGATGGGACGGCCCTCCAGGATCCAGAATTCAGAATCGGATTGTCCGTTGGTGATGTCCAACGCCGTCTCAGGTTTCATCGCGAACCGCAGGTTGGGCTGGACCTCGGTCCCGTCCATGACCATGCTGGTGCCGGAGACGTAGTAGATGTTCCTCGTCACATCCTTCTCCACGGCATCTAGTGCGAAGCGGGATCCCGGGGACAGTTCGACCTTCAGGATCCTGACGCCGTTCTCCTTCACCGCCCACGAATCCGCGTTGGGGGAGTACAGCTCCTTCCCACCGTATGTTCCGCAGTAGAGGGTGACCCTGCATCCGTCCTCCTCGAAGACCGGGATGCTCTCCGACCAGACGTTGTTCACAGAGTTCGGTCCGTTCTTCCTGTCCAGCGGGATGTTGATGACGATCTGCGTGATGTGCACCGGGTTGGTGTTCTCCTGGTCGGTCAGGGGATACATCTCGCAGTGCTCGTACTTGCTGGATGCCATGGTCCACTGGACATCCCCGTTCCCGAACCTCCCGTGGTTCATCTCTGTGTCGAAATGGTCCACGTATCCCCTCTCGGCGATGGTGACGGTCTCGTATCCCCAGTGGGCATGCATTGGGAATCCCGGGACGACCCTCCCGTGGTACATCCTGAATCCGAACCTCTCCTGATAGTCCCTTCCCAGGTTCCTTCCGCTGATGAGCTCCAGGGGCGGGGCCATCTGGGCGTTGCCCTTGGGATACTCGTCATGGTGGTGGGAGACGAACGTGAACGGATCCTCGGCCGACCAGTGTATGTTCAGATCGGCGACCTTACGGATGGTCTTGGGTTTCTTCGAGAGAAGGAACATCGTGATTCTGTATAGGGTAGAGGATAAAAAGCAGTCTCACGGATCGATCGTGTAATACGTGCGCCTGCCGTCGGTGTTGATCTGCTCCAGGCCCATCTTCCTGTCGATCTCCTCCAGTATCCTCACCAGGTCTTCCCTGGTGTCGATCTGCGTGGCGATCCTGAGGCGGTACTCCCTGCACCGGTGGCAGCCCGATACGAACTTTGGAGCTATGCTGCGCAGCTTCCTTATTGCCACCTCCTCGCCCTTCTCCTCGATGAGCATGTCGGTCAGCTGGATGCACCATTGGATCTGCTGGGAGACCGTCGGGTTCGGAAGTCTCCTGCCGGATCTGTTGTATTCGTCGATCTGGGTGACCAGGAACGGGTTGCCCACACCTCCCCTGGCGACCATGACGGCGGTCGCAGAGGTGATATCCTTGGCGGAGATCGCTTCGTCCAGGTCGTAGATGTTGCCTGACACGATCAGAGGGACGGAGATCTCCTTCTGGAGGTCCTTTATCGCATCGAAATCCGGTGTCCCGCTGTAGCCCTGGTCCTTCGTGCGCGCATGCACCGTCACCGCATCCACTCCGGATGATTCCAGCTCACGGATGACATCCATGTAGTTCATGTGGTTTCTGTCGGAACCGAGACGGATCTTCGCGGTCACAGGCAGACCTGTGGCCTTCTTCACGGACGAGACGATCCTCCCGCATAGAACCGGGTCCTTCATCAGGACCGATCCCGCACCGCTCCTGTGGATCTTGTGCACCGGGCATCCCATGTTGATGTCGAAGAAGTCTATGTTCGGGTTGTAGTCCAGTGCCATCTTGGCGGCCTTGGCGATGTCCTCCTCGCTGTGACCGAAGAGCTGCAGCCCGGTCGGATAGTTCCTGTTGAAATCCAGATAGTCGGTGGTCTTGAGGTCGGAGTTTGCTATGCCGACGGCTGATGTCATCTCCGTCATGCTGACCGCCACGCCGAAGGGTTTCATGAAGTCCCTGTAGCTGCTGGACGTGTAGCCCGACATCGGTCCCAGGACCACGGGGCCGTCGCATTCGATGTCGCCGATCCTCCAGGTCATCATATCGGTTTCTGCTGAAGCGGGTGAATCCGGAACAGGGGATCACTTCGATTCCCTCCTTTTCCCATACGTCGCATATGAGGTTGACTCCGATGGAATCCGAGGCCATGTGTCCCGAAATGATGAGATTGACCCCAGCCTTCTGGGCCTCCTCGTAATGGTCATCCGGATAGTGCATCGCCACGATGGTCTTAACTCCGGCATCCGCAAGGGATTGATATGTCTCCTTCGAGAACGACGTTCCGCCGTTCATCTTGACCATGATCTTCCCGCATTCCGCGGAAGGATTCCCGACGAGGATTATCGGAGGGCTGTTGCACCTGGCGGCCATCCTGGCCTCCGGCTCCTCCATGAGGGAGTCGATGATGTCCTGGAGTGTCTCCGGCTGCGCCTCCTTCATCTTCCTGACCATGAACTCCTCGACCATGTTGTCCGCGGGGGCGTGTATGTTGAAGAAGGGGATGTCCAGCATGCGTGCCGCATCCACCGTCTGGTTGTAGTTGTAGCCCTGCATCCCGCGGAGGACCTTGTCCATGCGCTCCTTCACGAGCTCGCGGGCCTTCTCATCCGGGACCCCCATGTTGGAGAACATGGCCGCCATCTGCATCATGACCTCCGGGAAGCACGTCTTCGATGTGCCGTTCGGGTGGTGGGCGATGACCGCATCGATCCTCTCCCCCTTCTCCCTCAGCCTGTCCGCCAGCATGATCTCTGCCGGCGTGATGTCTATGCCCCACATGAACCTCTCGGCATCCAGCTCCTTGGCCTTCTCCGCACCGTATGAGAAACGCGTGTCGGCATAGGGGTTCCAGAGACGTTCCGGATCGAACAGTTCCTTCCTGTCCTCCGGCAGGGATTCGTAGAGCGCTTTGGCATCGTCGAGGATCCTTTGGACCTCCTCCTTGGAGCGGAGGTCCCTCTTCTTCCCTTCCTCGACGCCCAGCCTGTAGGCATCGTAGACCTTCATGCTGCCTGGAAGGGGGACGTGCCGTTTATAGTTCTCTGAAAAGCATTATTGGACTGTAACGGGATGCGGTGACTGCAGGGGGTCTAGCACGGACAGGATAATCATTCACGTCGACATGGATGCGTTCTTCGCCGCCGTGGAGATCCGCGACGACCCTTCGCTGAAGGGGAAACCCGTCATCATTGGTTCCCTGCCGAACGAGCGCGGTGTGGTATCCACCTGCAGCTATGAGGCCAGGAAGTTCGGGGTCCATTCCGCGATGAACATCAAGGAGGCATACCGCCTGTGCCCCGAAGGCATCTACATCCACCCGAACATGCTGAAGTACAAGAGGGCATCCGATCAGATCCATAGGATCTGGGGCGATTATACAGATGTAATGGAGAGCATAGCGTTCGACGAGGCATATCTGGATGTGACCCATACCGCAGGTACCTTCGAGCGCGCCATCGAGATGGGTACGGAGATCAAAGAGCGCATCCGGAACGACCTGGGTTTGAGCTGTTCCGTGGGTGTCGCCTATTCCATGGCCGCGGCCAAGGTGGCCAGCGAGGAGAAGAAGCCGGACGGTTTCTTCGTGATCAGGACCCAGCAGGAGTTCGTCGATCTGGTTCTGGACCGCGACATCAGGATACTGTTCTCGGTGGGGGCCAAGACCGCCGACAGGATGAACTCCATAGGCATCTACACCGTCAGGGACCTGCTGGAGAGGCAGGACGATGTCCTCGAGGACATGGGCGACAGGGGAAGGTTCTACATCGACATCGCCAGCGGGATCGACGACAGGGAGGTCACTCCGTATAATCCCGAGGATGCCAAGTCCATCAGCAGGGAGTTGACGTTCCAGGAGGACGTCACCGACAGGGTGCTGCTGAAGGACGTCCTTCTGCTCTTGTCCATGTGCGTGGAGGACCGCGCCAAGGCCCACGGGCTCCATGGCAGTGGAGTAGTCCTGAAGATCACATATTCCGACATGAAAGGGATAACCAGATCCCGGGTCACGTACTCCTGCGAGGACGCCCTGTCGATTCACCGCCAGGCTTGCGAGATGCTGGAGGAGACGAAGGTCAGGCCAGTAAGGCTGATAGGCGTGGGGATCTACAACCTGTCGCAGACAGGTGTGAAGCAGGCCACATTGGACACCATGTTCAGCAGGAGGACCGAAGAGGAGGAGCTGAAGGAGGTCCTGAGGGCGATGAGGAAGCGTTACGGCTTCGATTTCGTCGCGTTCAGGGAGAAGTATGTCCACGGGACCAAACTCCATAAGCTGGTCGAGGACATGAGACTCAAGAGGGAGTACGGCTTCGACATGGTGGACAAGCTCTGACGGTCCGAGATGACCGATGGATTTTGACGAGCGTCTCAGAAGAAGCGGTAGATCATCTGCAGCAGACCGGGTTTGTTCGTGGTCTCGACGACCTTGATGGAATCCAGATTGTCCTTGGCCATCATCCATCTGAGCACATCCTCCTCGTAGGCCCACTGCGATTTGACATGGATGTTGAGGATGTGCGTGGACCACACCGAAAGGACAAGTGCGTACAGTCCGAGGGTGGCGATCATGAGAATCGCGTGGGGCAGCAGGTTGTGCGGTCTGATCCTGGTGACCATCTCCTCAAGGATGGGCTGCTCCCCGAGCATCGATTCGCAGAACTCCCTCGTGAATTCCGTCTGAACCGCATCGATCTTCTGGACCCTGTCCATGACGAACAGGTCGGTGATGCCCAGGTTGATAATGACGAACAGGGAGATAATCACCTCGAAGTCGAACGCTATCCCGTACAGCCTGAGATACATGGATGCCTGCACTATGTTCACGACCGCCAGGGTGATGAACGCGGCCAGCAGGTACCATTTGAGACGGGAGTCGACCAGCCCCTCCATCTTCCGGCATAGGGGCTCCATCGTGGCCGTGACCTTGTCCTGCGATGCGGCATACTCCGTGAGGGAATCCATCCACACGACGTCCCTCGCATGATGCTTCACGACGGAGAAGGCCATGCAGTATGTGAACAGCGATACCGGTATGGAAGTGAACAGCAGGTACAGGTAGAAATCCTCCAGCGAGTACACCTGCCCGTATTCGATGATCATAGGCAGTATCTGGTAGAGGATGAACCCGGGTATGCCGACGATGGCGAAGAGCATCACCGCTATCAGCAGGACCGTATCGTTGCCTCCGCGGTGAAGGACGCAGTCCAGGAATCTGTTGGCACCGGGTGTGCTCATGGCCGTAGTATGTTTTTATCCATAGATATTGGTAACCCATCATGACTTTCAGGGGCAGGGTCAGGGAGGCGATAGGGATGCCGCCGATACTTCTGGTGGTAGAGGTATTCCTCGCTCTGGCCATCCTCCGCAACCTGAACATGTTCGGGATCGAGGCGTTCATCATCGATTACGACGCGGGTATTTTCCTGAAGCCCTTCGTGCTGATAGTCACCACCGTGATCTCTTCCGTGTTCGCCGTGCTCACGATGTTCGGGCTGCCCTCATCCAACCGGTTTTCCTGGAGGGCGTCAGTTCGGACAATCATTTTCCTGATCCTGTCCAACATACTGTACGAGTATCTGGGTGAGACCTATCTTAACGTCCTGTCTCTCCAGGATGTCCTGCTGTTCTCCGCCGCGTGCCTTGTGATAATGTTCCTGCCGGCAATCAGGGAGTACTATGTGCCTCCTCTGAAGGATATGCCCCCTCTCAAATGGTGGCTGATGTTCTGTCTCATCAGGCCGGACGACAGGCATAACAGGTACGAGTTCGTCGAGAGGGCAGAGGACTGACGGACGATCAAGTCTCAAAGTCTGGTAGAATGGATGAGTGGACAAGGCGAGATTCGAACTCGCGGCCTCTTCGTTGCGAACGAAGCGATCTAACCGGGCTGATCTACTTGCCCATTGAGAATCCCGGCATCACTCCGTACTGTGAACTCCGATAAAAACCTTTCAGCATCCGTTGGAACGCTTGACCATGAATGACCTGTGGCCATGCACCGCCCAATACATGACCATGCTGAACAGGCCCACCGCCGCACAGATGAGATACATGTCAGTGTATCCGGTCGAGACAAGGACGATCCCCAGTATGTAGGGCCCGAATCCGAGCCCCAGGTCGCATACGGAGCCGATGGTGGCGACGGTCACGCCGTAACGGTAGGCCGGGCTCTCGTTGACCACGATGGTCTGGCAGATCGAATACACAATCGATACGCTGAATCCCATCAGGAATCCGGAGAACAGGAACCATCCGGGGTCAGCCGTCTGTGCATAGATCACGATCCCGGCGGTGAACGCCAGGAACGCCGGGACGATCACGATGTTGGGGCCGTGCTCGTCGAATATCCTGCCCGCGGTCATCCTTGATAGCAGCGTTCCCACCGCAACGGCCAGATAGAACAGCGAACTGACCTCCTCCACAGTTGAGCCTTGGGTGTACTGGATGATGAAGGCCAGCACCCCGGAGTATGCGAAATAGAACACCATGCAGGTCAGTCCCAGCGGGATTGCGGAAGGCTGCACCAGGTTGTTGAAGGTGAAACTCCTCGCCTCCGTCTTCTGTTCCTCGGTGAGGCCCTCCTCGGGGACATGCATCAGGATCGAGAACACAGTCGCCAGGACGTAGACGGCCAGTCCGATGGTGAAGACCATCGTGTAGTCCTCCAGGGCACCGTAGTGCATCCCTATGAGTGGACCTATGGCCATGGCGAAGGTGACCGAGAGATAGTAGTATCCAAGGCCCTCGCCCCTCCTGCTGGCCGGTATCAGTCTCGCGGCTATGTCCGCGGTGCAGGTGCTGCTTATGCCGAATATCATGCCGTGGACCAAGCGGATGAGGTGAAGCATCATCATCGAATCCACCACGAAATAGGCCAGGGACACGACGACGGACAGCGATATCGATATCACCAGCATCCTCTTCCTGCCGAGGAGCTCGGTGTACTTCCCGAAGAAGAACCTGGATATCAGGCCGCCTACCACATACAGTCCAGCGGCTAGACCGCCTTCGGCCGTGGAGGACCCGAAAGCGGACGTTGAGAAACCGACCATCACAATGAGCAGCAGGAAGTAGTTCAGGGAGCAACACATGCACACCCCCATGTCGAGGATCAGGTCCTTAGAGAAGATAACCTCCCTGCTCATAAACGTTAATCGAATCCAGTCTATTTACGGGACTCTATATTCCCTATTAGTTCCGTTCATTTTATCTCGGGATGATGCAATCCGAGCATTCATGGCACAGCTTACACAGGAAATGATCGACGAGTTGAACGCCACCGGCATCAAGTCGTTCGCAACTGCATCCAAGGACGGAACGCCCAATGTCGTCCCAGTAGGATTCCTCTTCATGGGTCCCGACGGGAACATCTGGGTCATCGACAACTACTTCAAGAAGACACTGCAGAACCTCAAGGAGAACCCCAAGGCGGCGTTCTTCGTCTGGACCAGGGATTTCAAGGAGTCCTATCAGATCAAGGGCACAGTGACCATCGAGAGCTCCGGAGCGGACTACGAGAAGGCGGTCAAGATGGCCCATGACAAGAACGAGATCTATCCGGCCAAGAACCTCATCAAGATGAAGGTCGAGGATATCTTCTATGTCACTCCCGGCGACCACGCCGGTAACAAACTCTGAGAAACCATACGACCTGCCTCGTGGCAGGCCATCATATTTTCATTCCTGGGGCTTGAGCATCCAGGGCGCGGCGCCCATTATGGCGCCGATCGGGATCATGATGAAGCTGACCCAGCTGCCGCCGTTCTGCGAGTACAGGAAGAAGGCCAATGCGGCGCCAACGACAGCACCGATAATGAGTCCGTGGCGCATCTGAGCGATCATCATTCCACCTTGCGTCCGGTGACGTTCTCGGCGGCCTCGACCATCTTGTCGACGATCTCCCTGGCCCCGCCCACGTAGTTGGCGGCGTCCATGGTGGCGACGATCTCCTCCTTGGTGAGCACTCCCTTCAGGTCCTCCCTCTCCATGAGGACGTCCCTGAGGTGCCTCTTCTGGTCCTCGGCGATCATGGACGATTCCCTGATGATCTCGTGCGCATCCTGTCTGCCGATACCCTTCTCGGTGAGCTTCATCATGAGGGGCTCCGCCATGACCAGTCCCCTGGAGGACTCGATGTTCTCCAGCATCTTGTCGGCATGGACCTCGAGTCCCTCGAAGATCCAGTTCATCTTCTTGAGAATCTCGTCCGTGAGGATGAAGACGTGGGTGAGCGTGAACCTCTCGGTGGAGGAGTTGGACAGGTCCCTCTCGTGCCAGAGGACCTGGCTCTCGAATGTAGGTGTGACGAATCCCCTGACGACCCTTGCTAGACCGCAGCAGTTCTCCGAGTTCATCGGGTTGCGCTTCTGGGCCATTGTGGAGCTTCCGACCTGCTTCTTCACGTCGAAGAATTCAGACGCCTCGCCGATCTCGGACCTCTGGAGGTTCCTGATCTCGGTCCCGTACCTCTCGATGGAGGTGGCGATGTTGGCCATGAGGCAGATGACCTCAGTGTACCTGTCTCTTCCGACGACCTGTGTCGCGGCGGGCTCGTAGGTGAGGCCAAGGTCCTTCATGACCCTCTTCTGGATCTCGAAGAAGTTCTTTCCCAGAGCGGCACCGGTACCGACGGCTCCCGCCATCTTTCCTGCGCAGGCCCTGGGCATGCACTCGATGATCCTCTCCCTATGCCTGATCATCTCGGCGATGTATCCGGCGATCTTGAATCCGAATGTGATGGGGATAGCGAACTGAGCGTGCGTCCTGCCGATCTCGAGGGTGTCCCTCTCCCTCTTGGCGATGACGGCGAGCGTGTGGATGAACGTCTCCACATCCTCCAGGATGATCTCCATGGCCGCTTTGATCTGGAGCGCCGTGGCGGTATCCACGATGTCGTTGGATGTGGCGCCGAGGTGCACGTACTTCCCGGCATCGCCCTCGCACTTCTCGGTCATGGCCTTTACCATCGCCATGAGGTCGTGCCTGGTCTCGCTCTCGATTTCCTTTATCCTCTCGACACTGACGACATCGAGGCTCGCCACGCGGGTGATCTCCTTCGCATCGGCCTCGGAAATCGTGCCGAGGGACGCGTGGGCCCTTGCGAGGGCGGCTTCTACGTACATCTGGTTCTGGATACGGCTCTCTTCCGAGAAGACGGCCTTCATTTCGGCGCGTCCGTATCTGTAGTCGAGGGGACAGCTGTTGCTCATCGTTATCGCTATGGCGATGGATAGTGCCGCTTATAAGCGTATCCACGCGCGCCTTTCATTGGTACTTGCGGTAGTCGTACCTTCCGTCGAGGATCCTTCCGAGCACCTCTGCGGGGACCTTCTCCAGTTCATCCTTGATGAAGATCCCCGAGCTGACGTTCCTTGCCCCCATCGAGGTCATCATGGAGACGGTGATCGTCCCGACGCCGAACAATCTCTGGATCGGGCCCGCCGCCACTATGCTCTTCTGGACCTTGTCGTATCTTATGAACTCCCTCTGACGGTCGAACGCGCCGGTTACGAGCATGAACGTCTCGTCACCCATCTCGAACTCTCTGTTACGCTGTGCTAGAACACCGTGGGCCAATGATGTCGCGGGGATGATCACCAGGAGTGTGACGTACGCGATCTGGAAGAAGAACCTCTCGACCGTGGATTCCGGAGGGAAGTTGGTGCTCACGTAGATGTAGAACGCCGCTCCGATGGCCAGGGATATCAGCGCCAACACGATCTTGTACAGGATCGTGGGGATCACCGACTGCCTCGGCTGGGTCAGATGGTTGGTGTCGAACAGGAACTCCGGGACCAGTTTCTGGGCAAGGGTATCCACGGTCTTCCTGCCTTTGAGGGGGCACAGGAGAGGCATTCCCTGTCCGTCGGCCAGTCCGACGACCTCCGCCTCCAGGACCGATTTGCCCATGAGGCGTGCCAGGAGTGGCTCGCGGATGCGGACGGAGTTGACCTTCTTGATGTTGAAGGAGCTCCTGAAGTTGCTGAGCAGACCGCTCTCCACGGTGATGGTGTCGCCCACCCTGTAGACCCTGTAGTTGTAGTAACGGAGGATCGTGGAGATCCACGGCAGGACGGACGTCAGACCGAACATGATCAATGCGGCGAAGAGTCCGCCGGAGTCGGTAAGCGCAGTGAATATGGAATAGCCCAGGAAGACAAGACCCAGAACCGACTGGACGGTGGGCTGTCCGAAGAATCCGTGGAGGATGACGTCGAAGTTGCTGATCGACACCATGGTCTCCTGATGGACATCCTCGTCGATGCTCATGGCCTTGGAGAAGATCAGCTTGGAGATCTCCTCACGGAGGGCATTGGCCTCATCGGCCTTCAGGATCAGAGATGCCTCCGCCTGCTGGCTGTTCACCGAGGAGTTGATGTTGAACATAAGTGTGGTGGTCCCGAACAGGTGGTCTATAATGTTCCTCCTGACGTTGACCGACGCCATCCTGGAGTACTGGATCTTGGTGTCCTTCTTGAAGATGGTGTCCCTTTTGACCGTCAGTTCAGTGGGGCCGAACGTATAGGTGGTCTTCAGCCATATGCGGATGGCGATGTAGAGGATGGCCGCTACCAACACGGCTACCGGGTATATCAGCTCCAACCTCACTATGCCGACATCCTCGTTGGCGGCCATGCTGATGACCCAGATGCATATGAAGAACAGGGCGAAGACGACGGTCTTGAGCACGTAGACGAAATGGTTCCTGTATACCTTGATCTCCGCAAGCTCGGGGACTGTTTCCGGAGTCTCGCCATCCATCTCAATCACGGTCTTTGAGGAGTCTTACGACATACTCGTTCAGCTTGGAGGCGATGCTCTCGGCTACCTCCTCGTCGAGATATTCCATCGTGGCGATACCGCCTGCCGTGGTGATGTTGACATTGGCCAGTCCGAACATGCGGTTGATGGGGCCTTTGGCGACCTGGACCTGGTGGATCCTCTCGATGGGTACCAGGGAGTGGGTGATGGTGATAATCCCGCGCCTGATCTCCACCTTGTCGTCGTCCATCCTGTACCTGTAGCGCCTGTAGAAGATCTGGGGGCCGATGATAAGATACAGGACGATGATCACGTAGAATGCGATGACTATGATGGATCCTAGATCTCTGTCGTAATCCGTAAGGTATTCCCAGAAGTGGATCACCAGGCCTACGATCACCGATATGATTGCGAACTTGATGAAGTTCTTCACATACATGGATTTGACACTGTTCTTCGGGAGGGTGCGGTACCCGTCCGCCGTCATGCCGGTCTCATCCACTGCGAACCCGTTGTCCATGGGTGGTGATGAACGGTCCTGCTTTTAGTTTTAACCCGACACGGACGTTGGATATTTCTGGCTATTCTTGACAATATATAAATGGTCAATATGTCGATACAATATCCGGTGGTAGGGATTGTATGGCAATATCTTGCTGGCAGTGGATGGAAGCGAGCAGAACAAGGATGCAGTGAGGCAGGCAGTGTCTTTGGCCGAGAAATTGGGTTCGAAGATCACTGCCGTCTATGTGATGCCGAACACCGATCTGAAACCGAACATGTTCGGAGGAGATGTCGGAGCCGAGGAGAGGCAGGCCATAACGGAGAAGTCGGCGAAGGAAGCCTTCGATTTCGCCGAGGCGATGGCAGCCTCCAAAGGCATCGGTTTCGAGACCAAGTTGCTGTTCGGCAAACCCTGCGAGTCCATCGTGGCGGTTTCGGGAGATTACGATCTCCTTGTCTGCGGGACCCTGGGCCGTTCTGGTCTGGCCAAACTCATGGGCAGCGTCTCGAAATCACTCGTTCAGTATGCCAAGTGTTCTGTGCTTGTCATCCGCTGATACTCATTCCGGCCGTTCTTGTACTATTCCACGGCCGGATCAACCCTTTTCCTGTTTGAAAGGGTGTGCTTCCTCCCTCAAAGTTTATAAATAAGTTATTATTATGCGTGAATAAAGTGGACCATGCTTATCTCATGGTCGTTTCGAACATAGTGAGTTGAACATTTATGGAAGATTTTGTGGAGGAAATTCAGCAGCAGGATTCTCAGGAAGAGCAGCAGCAGGCAGAGCAGGTTACCGAGCAGGTTACCGACACCGAGGAGGAGACGACCATCTCGTCCGAGGAAGGCCTCGCAGCAATGGAGGAGAAGCGCAGCATCGTGAACGAGGATGCTGAGAAGCACAGGAAGCTCAGGGACGAGCTCAACAACCAGACCAAGGAGTGGAAGGCCAAGAGGGACGCACTCAACGGTCAGGTCAGGGAACTCGTCGACCAGGCAGGCAAGTGCAGGGAGGAGCGCGACTCCTACAACCAGAAGGTAAGGGAGACGAAAGAGCTCAGGGATGAGTGGAACCAGAAGGTCACCGCACTCAAGGAGCAGCTCGCACCTTACAGGACTGAGAAGGCAGAGGAGAAGGACCAGGTCCCCCTCAAGCAGCTGAAGAAACAGCTCCAGGATCTCGAATACATGCAGCAGACGATGCCCCTTGGAAAGGACAAGGAGAACGGAATCGTCAAGCAGATCGCCGTCCTCGCCAAACAGATCGGCGAGAGGGAGAAGACCTACGAGCAGAACGATGAGATCAAGGGTCTCGTCGCACAGCTCAGGGAGGCCAAGGCCCAGGCAGAGACCTACCACCACCAGGTCTCCGAGTACGCAGAGCAGGCTCAGGCAGCACACGACAGGATGATCGGCTACTACGAGCAGGCAGACAAGCTCAGGAAGGAAGCCGACGCAGCACAGGCGAAGTTCATCGAGTGCAAGCAGGCCGCCGACGAAGAGCACAAGAAGCACATCGAGCAGATCAAGTCCGTCCACGAGATGGACAAGGATGCAGCTGCCTTCAAGAACAAGAAGAACAGCGTCAAGAAGAAGAAGGTCGACGAGACTGGCAAGAAAGAGGCCAAGGAGATCTTCGAGCGCTTCAAGGCCGGAGAGAAGCTCTCCACCGAGGACCTTATGGCCCTCCAGAAGTCAGGCTACCTCTGATCCTAAACCATTACCGAAGGGGGTCTTCCCCCTTCTCATTTTCGTTTCTCTATTTTTGGCGGAATTATGTTTGATACAATCTATATCATTAAGGTATAGTCTATCAAAAATTAAGGCTGTAACTTAATTTTTGTAAAAACGATTAAATACTCTGTGCGGTAATCATAGAGATACAGGGATTCGGTCAGGCTGTAGAGTGCATCCCATCCCTTCTTATTGCTGACCGGTCCCCCAACCTTCATCTGTTCTCTTCGGATTCCGAGTTGGATGTTTCATGGTTTTTCATGATCACTCATCAGACCGTCATCGAGGGTCTTTCTCCGAGTGACCAGTTGTGGTAGAACTCCCTCGATGGTTTCGTGATCAGCATCACGAACACGATCGCGGCCAGGGTGATGTGCAACCAGAAGTCGAATCCAAAAGTGCCCCCGATCATCAGATTGGCCACCGTCAGGGCCAGCGCCCAGAACAGCGAGAAGAGTGCGAGCTTGTGGAATAGTCCTGAGCCCAGATACATGAATATTATGAGGATGTACTCCCAGATCGATACGCCGATGAAGAGGACCTGATAGTAGACGCTCTGCAGGAGCGGAGTCTGGTAGACGTCCGGAAAGAATAGGGACATCACTGTGTTGAACATCATGTGCGTCGCCATGACGAACATCAGGCCCAATGCGTACTTCACCCTGCCCGGGGCGCCATCCCTCATAAATGCCCGATTGTATTCGGATATAATTCAGTTGCCTAAGATATCCTTTTATCAGAATAGGCGATGGCACATCCATGAACGGACGTGAGAACCAGAGCCTATCCGGTATCCTGCGTCCGTATTGGCAATACATCATCCTGATCGTGGCCATAGACATTCTCGGAGCCGTCGCACAGATTGGCACCATCCAGCTCTTCGGACCGATACTTGACGAAGGTGTCTACGCAAAGGACGTGGACAAGGTCCTCGAATTGGGATTTTACCTGCTGCTTCTGACAGCGGAGCTCGCTGCCGTCCTTGCGACGACGGCCTATATCGCATCCCTGGTGGCCACCTCCGTATCGAAGAACCTCAGGATGAGGATAATGGAATCCACCCTGGCCCTCAAGGACCTGCATTCGGCCGAGGGGAGTTCGGTGGATCCGCTTACAACGCTCACCGAGGATGTCAGCTCGGTCCAGAGATACGTCTTCGAGACCCTGAGTTCGTATGTTGCGATGCCCATACTATTGGTCGTGCTGCTGTACAACGCATACTATACCAGTCCTGTGATATCGTGCATAATGGTCGCGGTCATGGCTGTGATCCTCACCGTCTCATACGTGATCTCCCTGAGGGTCCACCCCTTGTTCGATTCTAACATAAAGGCCATGAACAGGGTCAACGGCGCCCTGAAAGAGAAGATAACCGGGGCACGCACGGTCCGCGGTTATTCAGGCTACGAATACGAGACCGAGAAGTTCGAGGGCATAAGCAACGAGTTCGGCAAGAGCAATAAGAGGATCAAGCTTAACAGTTTCTACATCCCGTATCTGGCGACCGCGATGATGTGGGTCTTCATAGTCTTCATCTTCATCATATCCACGATCGATGACGACGACCCCAACTTCAATGTCATCGAGGTCATCATATTCATGCAGTACGCGACCTACATTGTTTCCACCCTGGCACTGATCCCATACCTTTGTGTCGGGATCCCAAGGGCGAGGGTCTGTTTCAACCGTATCAACAGGTTGGCGAACCGCGACTGGGCTGTCGGCGATGAGGCGGTCCCGTACAGGATGGGCGAGGACGAGGTCGTCCGTGTCGAGGACGTCAGAATAGTGGACGCATACGGCATGAAGGCGGTCGACGGGATATCGTTCAACTTACGCAAGGGCGAGGTCGTCTCATTGGTCGGTCCCAATGACTGCGGAAGCTCGGCCCTGATAATGGCGATGATGGGATTCAAGGGGTTCGATTCAGGGAGGATCGTGGTCGGAGGCTACGATGCATCGTCTTACGACTCCTCGAAGATCCACGATACCGTAGCGTACGCCAGCAACAGCATCAATCTGTTCAGTAACACACTGCGCTTCAATATCGACCCTCACAGGAGGCACACCGACGATGAGATCCTGGAAGTGTGTGCCGAACTCGGTCTTGACAGGTACATCGAAGGACTTCCGGAAGGGCTCGACACGTTCATCAGCGAGGAGAAGGTCATAATGTCTGGGGGACAGCGTCTCCAGATCATCATCGCCCGCTGCATACTGCGCGATGCCGAGCTGTACGTGTTCGACGAGTGCTTCTTCTCCATCGACATGGAGACCAGGCACCGCATCATGGAGACGATAAGGAAGAGATGCGCCCAGAAGGCCGTATTGTTCATCGGCCATGACGCATCCACATGCGAGATGTCGGACAGGACCATCCTGATGGACAACGGAGTCATATCGGATTCCGGAAGCCATGAGGAACTGCTCTCGAGGTCGGAGCTGTACAACAAACTCTACAGAGTGGGTCAGGGGAGGTGCGGCATATGGGCATGAACAGTTCGATCAGCGACAGCTTCGTACGTCTGGGCAACTACGTCGGCGATCAGAGGCGCACCATCCGCAAATGCATACTGACTTCGCTTTTCGCAACGGTCCTGCTGTATCTCATCCCGTACATATGCGGAGCCCTGCTCAACGATATCGTTGAGGACGGCGACAGGACGGATAATATACATTTCATAGTCGACGTATGCACCATCATAATCCTCATGGTCATCATCTGGTACATCGCGACCACCGAATCCAAGCGTAAAATGGCCTTGATATCGCTGGAGATCGGAAAGAGGATGAGGGTCGACATGAACGACAAGATGCTCAAGGCGCCCATCACGTTCATCGAGAGCATCCCGTCAGGTGATCTCAGTTCCCGCTTCACCTACGACCTCAAGATGGTCACCAAGCTGATATCGGCGGATTACAACGGATTCGTTGTGCACCTGACTATGATCGTCGCCGTCATCATAATGATGTTCGTGACATCACCCCTGCTGGCACTTGTGAACATGCTGCTGATCCCCATAGTCTATCTGGCGGTCAGGCGCCTTACTAAGCAGTCGGAGAAGGACTTCGCCGTACAGAAGGAGATGGTGTCCAGTCTGAACATGCAGATGGCGGAGATAGTGGCCACCCACAGGACCATCAAGGCGGAGAACCTGGAGAAGGAGGTGCTCGAGAACTTCGAGAGCACCAACAAGGAGTTCTCCGAATCGTTCATCAAGGCACGCTCGCTCTCTGGGATCATCGGACCGATCGTGGGAGTCACGGTCAACACGGGATATCTCGTCACTGTCGTGGTCGGTGCGATAATGATGATCTACGGCATGCTGGATGTCGGTATGTTCATGACATTCATGATCTACGTGAGGACACTCACCACACCCATCAACACCGCCGCCACCGTCTACAACAACATCCGCGACGACATCATGTCATTGGACAGGGTCCTGGAGATCCTGGAGGCACCGGAAGAGGTGCACCCCGGCTTCAGGAAGTTCGATGTCAGGGGCAG
This sequence comes from methanogenic archaeon mixed culture ISO4-G1, assembly GCA_001563305.1. Classification (NCBI taxonomy): domain Archaea; kingdom Methanobacteriati; phylum Methanobacteriota; class Methanomicrobia; order Methanomicrobiales; species methanogenic archaeon mixed culture ISO4-G1. The sequence continues at coordinate 921,762 of CP013703.1, read as the reverse complement.
GCTGACGATGGAGGATGTATGCTTCTCATACCCGGATGGTGCGGAGGTTCTGCACTCGATCTCGCTGGAGGTCGGACCCGGCGAGATCACCGCCATCACCGGACCCACCGGCTCGGGCAAGACCACGGTCGCGAACCTCATCATGGGATTCTACAAGCCCAGTTCCGGGATGATACGGATCGACGATGTCGATATGAACGAGATTGATATATCCGTCCTAAGTGCCAGCCTGTCCGCTGTCCTTCAGGATCCGTGGATCTTCGAGGGCACGATAAGGGAGAACATCGTCTACAACAGCAACGCCTCCGAGGAGAGGATGCTCGAGTTCTCGAAGGCCGTCGGCATAGACGGATTCGTCAGTAAACTGCCCAACGGATACGACACGGTCATTGGAGAAGAGATGCACAGGCTCCCGCTGTCCCAGAAGAGGAGGATCGCACTCGCCCGTGCCATCCTCAGGGATCCCAAGATCCTGATCCTCGATGAGGCCGTGGCCGGGATCGATCCCATCTCCGGGCAGACTATCCTCGATCTGCTGAAGGATTACAGCAGGAAGCATGCCGTGGTTATCATAACCCACAACCAGGCGCTGATAGACCAGATGGACCGTGTCATCCGTTTCGATGACGGAAAGGTCGTGTCCGCCTGAACGTTCATGCAGGAACACCGACGTTGCCATCACATCATTTTTTATTACGTGCGCGTATAGTGGGACGTTTACCATGGTCATGGAAGGATTGGGAAAATCCCTCAGGAACGTGCTGGGACGTATCGGCAAGGCATCCGTCATCGACGATGAGCTGGTCAAGGAGCTCTGCAAGGATCTTCAGCGTGCGCTCCTTGAGGCCGATGTGAACGTGAAGCTCGTTCTGGAAGTGACGAACAACGTCAAGGAGCGTGCCCTCAACGAGCCCCCCGAGGCCGGAAGGAGCATGAAGGACCACGTCACCAGGATCATCTACGAGGAGCTTGTCAGGCTGGTCAACAACGGCGAAGGCCTCCAGCTGAAGCCCCAGACCATCATGATGGTCGGTCTGTACGGACAGGGAAAGACCACCACGACCGGTAAGCTCGCACTGTACTTCTCCAAGAAAGGCTTCTCCGTCGGACTCATCGGGGCCGACGTCTACAGGCCCGCAGCACTGGATCAGCTGAAGCAGCTGGGAGAGAAGGTCGGGGTCGATGTCTACGGTGAACCCGGCGTGTCGGATGCCGCAGGCATTGTCAAGAGGGGAAAGGAAGCCTTCAAGCACAAGCAGATCGTCATCATCGATACCTCCGGACGTCATGCTCTGGAGGACGACCTCATCCAGGAGATCAAGGACATCGCCAAGGTGGCGGAGCCCGAGGAGAGGATTCTCGTCCTGGATTCGCAGGTAGGTCAGCAGGCCGGACCGCAGGCCGAGGCCTTCCACAACGCAGTGGGCGTCACGGGAGTCATCCTGACCAAGATGGACGGTACCTCTAAGGGAGGAGGAGCCATCTCGGCCATCCAGAAGACCAACGCAAGGATCGTCTTCCTGGGAGTTGGAGAGCACATCCGCGACCTGGAGGCGTTCGATGCCAAGAGGTTCATCTCCAGACTTCTGGGGATGGGAGACCTGTCCTCGCTGGTTGAGCTGGCATCCCAGGAGATCGACGACCAGGAGGCCATGGAGCAGGTCGCCCGCAACATGATGAACGGGCGCTTCACACTCAACGACATGTACTACCAGATGTCCGCGATGGGCAAGATGGGGACACTGGAGAAGCTGATGAGCATGATCCCCGGTATGAGCAACATGTCCGACAAGATCGACTACGACGCCACGCAGAAGAGGCTGACGGTCTTCAAGGTCATCATGGATTCCATGACGAACGCTGAGAAAGACGACCCGTCGATCATCAAGGCCAAGCGCATCGACAGGATCGCGGCAGGCGCCGGTGTGACGCCGCACGATGTCCGCGAGCTGCTCAAGCAGTACACCCAGAGCAAGAAGATGATGGCGTCCGTCGGTAAGGACCGTAAGATGCGCAAGCAGCTCATGAAGCAGATGGGAGGCATCGACATGGATGCCCTCAAGGACCTTCAGGGATCCGAATGAGATATTTCGTAATCACCGGCCACAAGGCGGTGACCACCGGGGACTTCAAGCTGGACGACATAGCGGGAGGGGCCGGCAGGCTGGATATCCTGGTCAGGTGCGTCAACTCCGCTTTCTTCCTGAGCCACGACCTTCGCAAGGACGTGGAGACCTATCTGGTCCTCGAAGGAGGGGAGGATGCCCCGAAGACAGTCATATTCAGGGGGCAGTTCCTTAGGTATCTTAACCCGGACGAGAGGAGCACCTCTTCGCTAATACGCAACGCGCTCCTGAAGAAGATCGGCCACGGAGAGGAGGTCAGATCATCTCCCGGAGTGACGATAGCCAGGATGTCATTCTCAGATGTTCTGGCACAGCTCTCGCAGAAGGGGAACTTCGTCTATCTGAAGGAGGACGGGGAGGACTGCAGGAGCTTCGAGTTCCCCGAGAACCCCATATTCGTCCTCGGTGACAACCACGATCTCACGGAAGAGGAGGAGAGCACTCTCCTCTCCTATTCACCTGACAAGATCAGCATAGGGCCCCACAGCCTCCATGCAGACCATTGCATGATAATCGTACAGAACGAATTGGACCGCAGAGGATGATATCATGGCAGAGTACACAGAGAAGATCCCGCAGCACAGGCATTGCGTGGCCTGCGGAAAGGCGTTCATCGGAGAGGGAAGGTTCTGCAGCAAGGAATGCCAGGAGACCTCCACGTCGGAGGTCAAGGGCAAGCTCCGCAAGTACCTGCTTCTGGAAGTGGTCCTTGTGGCCATCGTGATCGTCGCATTATGGTTCGGTTGGAAATGATCGCAGCTGTAGCAGGTACGTTCAACATCCTCCATGACGGCCACAAGGCGCTTCTGAGAAGGGCGTTCGAACTGGGGGACGAGGTCAGGATAGGCATAACTTCGGACCGCATGGCAGCAGATGGCAGGGATACCTTCACACCCATGGAGGTCCGCAGGAAGGAACTGGAATCCTTTGTGAAGGGAATGGGAAGGTACGCTATATTCGAAATTGATGATATCTACGGCCCCGCGGCGATGATGGATGACGTCGATGTTCTGGTGGTCTCGGAGGAGACCCTTTCCAACGGGACGAAGGTGAATGAGGAGAGGGCCAGAAGGGGCCTGAAACCTCTGGAGCTCTCGGTTGTGGATCTCAGGATGGCCTACGACGGTACGAAGATCAGCGCGTCATCGATATTGAAGGGATGTTACGGACGCAGCGGACACAGGGATGTGCCAGACATCGCAGTCGGTTCCACGAATCCAGTCAAGGTTGCGGCCGTCCGCTCCGTCATGGAGAGGATATACGGAGAAGTCAGGATTACGGCGGAGGATGTCCCCAGCGGAGTACCTCCTCAGCCGTTCGAGGAGCAGACGCACCAGGGTTCGGAGAATCGCGCCCGTGCCGCTCTTAAGGACCATGACATGGCGGTGGGCATAGAGGCCGGCGTGTTCCGCATGCTGGACGGCCTCTATGACATTCAGCACTGCACGATCATATCGAAGGACGGGAAGGTCACATACGGACACGGTTCCGGATTCAGATATCCAGATCCCATCTCGAAACTGGTCCTTGAGGGGATGACCGTCGGCGACGCCGTGAAGGAAGTCTACGGGAACACCGAAATAGGCAAAAAGCAGGGCGCCATCGGGTTATTGAGCAAGGGGCTTCTGGACCGCAAATCTCTGACCGAGCAGTCGGTCATGGCGGCCATGGTCCCGCGTCTGTGGGATGAGTGAATGTTCTTACGGGAAAGGATCCAGTCAGATTCGAAGTATATGAGGGACAGGTCGTCCCTTCAGGGACATGCCAAGAATGTGATCCTTCCCAACGACGAGACCGAGCTCAGAGAGGGCATAAGATACTCCAGCAAGGGCAACACCAAGGTCACCATCTCGGGAACGAGGATGGGTTCCATGGGAGGCGCCGTGCCGTGCGGAGGGGACGTTATGTCCATGGAGAACCTCTCGGGCATCATAGGTGCGGGAGAGGACGCCCATGGCAGATACCTCAGGGTGCTGCCCTGCACCACGGTATCGATGTTCAATAATTCTATCAAATCCGGTGTTCCGCCGATAGATGACGGCGAAGTGTCAGACATGTCCGGGCTGATGTTCCCGGTCAAGGCGGACCCCGGCAATTCCGTAGGCGGTTGCATAGCGGTCAACCGTTCTGGTATCCGCCCGTTCGTCAGGAGGATCAAGGTCGTGTTCTCCGACAGCACATTCCTGACCATAGAACGCGGCGAGTACAGGGCCGACGGCAGGAGGATGACCTTCCCGGCGGGAAGGAACTACTTCTCTTTCGATCTGCCAGGCTTCGATTCCACCGGTGACAACGGGCCTCTTTTCTCAGAGAACATGGACCTGATAGACCTGTTCGTCGGTTCCGAGGGGATATTCGGCATCATAACCGAGGCCGACGTCTACCTGTCGGATTCGGTCACGGATACCGAGACTGTAGAATCCGGCAAGCTGAGGAACGGATTGATCAAGGAGAGATGCGGCCAGAAAGGAGTCGATGAGGTGAGGAGGATCAAGGAAATCCTCGATACCAATTACATCCTGAATATCGGCAATCTTCTCTGATCAGAGGGATCTGGCCTTCTCGAGGACCTTCTCCACGTGGCCGTCGACCTTGACCTTCTTCCATGCGGCCTCGACCTTCCCGTCGGCACCTACGATGAATGTGGACCTTATGGTGCCAGTGGTCTCCTTCCCGTACATGATCTTGGTTCCCCATGCACCGGAGGATTCCAGAAGGGTGTGTTCAGGATCGCTGAGCAGCTTGATCTTCAGGTCCTTCGAATCTATGAACTTCCTGTGCGAGGCAACCGAATCCTTGCTGACCCCTATGACCGGGATTCCGAGCTTCTCGAACTCCGAGAGGTTCTCGGAGAATGCCACGGCCTCCCTGGTGCATCCTGAGGTGTTGTCCTTGGGATAGAAGTAGATGACGTACCTCTTGCCCTTCAGAGTCTTGCTGTCGAAAGTCTGGCCGTTGTCGTCCTGGAGGACGAAATCCGGGAATCTGTCTCCTGTCTCCATGGTATCCCTCAGAACATTGTGCTCCTGTGGTCCTCGATGATCGGTTCGAGGTCAAGCTCCAGGAATGCGACCGGGTGTGTGATCTCGTATCCGGTGACGACCTCGATGGCTATCTCGCCGAACATCCCGATGGGCTTGCCCTTGTAGAGGACCTCGGCTCCCCTTCCGTTGACGAAGGTCCCGATGTCCGTTGGCCTGAGTTCGTACTCGCAGCCCATCTCCCTGAGCGCCGACTCCGTCACGGACTTGATCTCGGTGAAGGAGACCCTCGATGCAGTGTACATGGCGCACAGGTGTATGCGCGTGAGATTGTCGACCACGACGTTCCCGATCTCGAAGATCCTCTGGGGGAGGTCGCGGTGTTTGTTGTGTCTCAGGATATTGACGAGGCTGGGCGTGAGATAGGACCTCAGGCATGTGACGTCCTCCGTGGCGGGGTTCAGGACCCTGACGTTGTCGATCCTGGGAAGCCTGGAGATCTGGAACTCGTCCCTGTCGTTGATGAGCGTGAGGGTCATGACCTCCATGAAGCCGAGACCGACCATGACGTCCCTGAGGTTCTCGGAGAACGAGTTGACCGGTTCCAGACCGCCATGGGTCTGCGTGACAGAGTATTTTCCTCCGAAGTTCTCGAAACCGTAACCGATGGCCACATCCTCGAAGATGTCGACCTTGTGCATGATATCCAGCCTGTACGGGGGAACGGTGACGTTGACCTTGTCCCCGTCCGCGGAAGCATCCATCCCCATCCTCTGGAGGGCCTTGACCATGTCCTCGGATGAGAGACTAGTACCGAGCTGCCTGTTGCACTCCTCTGCGGAGATGCTGTATTCGGCCGGTGTGAGGTCGGGGGACTGGAACACGTCCTTGCCCGAATGCATGGTGACGGATTCGATAGATCCGCCACGCTCGGCCAGTGCCGAGCAGATGATGTCCAGGGCACCCTTGACCGCTTTCCTGTCGAATCCTGTCACATCGACGAAGAGGTTGCGGGTCTCGGTGGTGACCGTGGTGAGTGAACCGTTGATGATCGGCGGGAACGAAAGGACATTCCCGTCCTTGTCCAGGATGATCGGGTACTTCTCGTAGTCCCTGACCAGATGGGCGTAGTCCCTGCCCTTCTCGTGCTTGGTCAGGATCTCCTCGAGATCCATCTCCTCGGTCTTGGCGAGGGGCACGAACCTTATCGAGTGCGGGTCCACGGCCTTGTATGTGAACGGTGCCTTGACCTTGTCCAGGTCGTGTATGCCTATCGCCAGCTTCTTCCTCTTCCTTCCGATGGTGGTGTGCAGTTTCTCCTGCATCTCCATGATGGACTTCAGGGTGGCATCGTCTATGTCCACGCCCTTTACTATCCCGCAGAGGAAGTAGGGTCTGACGCTGCTGACGGATTCATCGATGAAAACATCCATCCCCGATTCCTTGACGGGATAGGTCTTCATTCCGGTCTCGAGCCCGAGGAAGGCCTTCAGCCCTCTGGCGGTACCCTCGACGCTGTACAGGTCCGGGCGGTCCGGGAAGAATTCTACCGACATGTCGTCGCAGCCGGCCTCGGCATGCTCGATGTCGGCACCGATCATCGGGATCCTTGCGGTCAGGGTCTCCATGGGGATCTCCTGGCCGATGATGGAGCACAGATCGCTGTACTTGAAGTTTATGACAGGCATGAGACCTCGATATCTCTGCCTATAAATAATAATTAAGGGAAGCGCGACGCTGGCCCTCATCTTCCGAGGGCCTTGTGCGCCTGTCCTAGCTGTCCTGCGGCCTGGGCGGCCAATGTGGACAGTTCCCCGGCAAGGACGGTGGCCGCAACGATCTCGGCCAGTTTCCTGGCCTTGCCGTCGCCCACGCAGCCGATCATCGAGAGCGCCTCTCTCTGGCAGGGGAGCGATGTGCCTCCTCCCACCGTACCGACCTCGACCGCAGGCATACGTACGCAGATGTACAGGTCCCCGTCGATGCATTCGCATGTGGTGAGGGTCATGCTTCCTCCTACGACCTGTGCGGGATCCTGTCCCGTGGCGATGTACAGGGCGGCGACCATGTTGGCCGCGTGTGCGTTAGCACCTAAAGTGCCAGACATGCTGCTTCCGACGAGGTTCTTCCTGTAGTTCGTATCGGCGATTGCCTCGGCTGTTGTGTGCAGCTTCTCCTCGACTATCTCCTTGGGGATGGTGGCTTCGGCGATCACCGTCTTGCCCCTCCCCGAGATCATGTTGATCGCGGCGGGCTTCTTGTCGGAGCACATGTTGCCGGAGACGGAGACCATCTTGGCACCGGTGTTCTTCTCGATGAGCCTGCATACTGCCTCCGAAGCGATGGTGGCCATGTTCATACCCATCGCGTCACCGGTCTCGAAAGAGAGCCTGAGGTATAGGTTCCTCCCGTCGGGGAAGAACTCGATGTCCTTCAGCTTCCCGTGGGATGTAGTTCCGGCAACGGCCTCGTCTATGGCATCAAGATTGGATTCTATCCACAGCATGACCTCCTTGGAGTGGTTGATCCCGTCCACCTGCAGGACCGGTGCCCTCGTCATGGCGTCCATGAACACCATCGTGTCGGCACCTCCTGCCGCGTTGATCACGGACATGCCTCTCGATATCGATGCCACAAGTGCCCCCTCGGTGGTGGCCAGGGGGACAAGGAAATCCCCTTCCGCGTACTCGCCGTTGATCCGCATGGGCCCGGCGTATCCAAGCGGGATCTGGACGGTACCGATCATATTCTCGATGTTCTTCGATGCGAGCTCTGGCTCGAATCCGTAGTTCGAGATGGACCTCAGTTCGGTACCGGTGTATTCCTCGGCTGCCTTGCGACGCTCTTCGGCGTCGGCCTTGGTCTTCCCGCGGTTCTTGAGGCTAGAAGGGTCTGCCATAAGCGTGGCTATGGCTTTGAACGATATAATAGACGATGCTCGGCGGATGCCGGATCATCATCTGTTGAGGATCTCTTCCGAGGATTTCAGATCCTCTATCTTGTAATACGGTGCCTGAAGAGCATAGGCCAGCTTCCTTGCCTTATCGTTGACCTGGTTGGAGACCTTGATGTCGACCATGGCGCATTCCAGGCGGTCCATGCGGATGCGGGAGGCGATCTCCAGGGCCTCCTCGAACGGATCCTTGTCCGGATCGATGGAGATGTTCGCGTCGGCATCCGTCATAAGCACGACGAAGGCCACATCGGCAGGATGCTTCCTCAGATACTGGCCCACATACTCGTGCATGTAAACCAACGCACCCGAGAGCGGTGTCTTGGAACCGGCAGGGATGTCCTCGATGACCTTCTGGACCCCGCCCACCGAACGGGTGGGAGAAAGCAGCATCCTGATGTAGTCCTGGTTGAATGTCATTATCGCGACGCTGTCCCTGCGGATGTAATGGTCGGTCAGCATCGACATGATTGCCGCCTTGACGGCTCTCATCCTGGCCCTGATTATCAGCGAACCACTGTTATCGATCATGAAGAAGAACATGCATGAGGTGTGCCTCTCCCTGACCTTCTGCCTGAGGTCCGACGGCATGATTATGACCCCATCCCTCCCGGTGCTCTCCCTTCTCTTCTTCTGGTAGGGTGCGGCATAGCGGATGGTGGCATCGATGGCCAGATCGTCGGTGGTGTTCTCGGCGTGACGTGACGACACGTATCTTCCGTCCCTTCCCGTGTCCTTCATGTAACGGCGGAGCAGGTGGGTGTCCATGCCCCTCTTCTTACGGCTGTCCTCCAGCAGGTCTATCGAATCGAAGAGGCTGGCCATGTTGAAGACCACGTCGTCGTCCGGATCCTTTTCGGAGGAACCGCTGTCAGCAGCGGAACTGACGTTCTCCTCGGAGAGCTCCTCCTCGGTCATATCCTGGACCTTCTTCTCCTTGGGTTTGGGTTTCTCCCTGGTGAGGTATTTCTTCAGGATGTTGTTGGGATAGAACAGGACCCTGTCCTCCTTCTCCTCCTTTTCCTTCTTCTTGGCCCTGGTGCGGCGGTGCGGGACGCAGACCTTGAGTGCGAACTCCACATCCTGGCTCTCCACTTCGCGGCGGCCGTCCAAGGCGGCCGAGGCCCGAGCGACGCTGGCCGCCGAGAGCTCTCCGCGAAGGCCCTGCGTGCCGTATTCGTCGCACACCTTCACTATGACGCTCAGCATGTCGTCTGAGATACCAACATTCTTGATGTTTGCCTTGCCGACGTTGATCCTGTCGACGAGATCCTGATCCTGCCCCAGTTCGTCCTGCGACTCGCCCATGACGTTCCTCATCACGGCGACACGCTTCTCCTGGTCAGGTTCCCTCGCCAGGACGACGCACATGTCGAACAGGTCGTTCACGGCCGAGTTCAGAGGCTGCTCGCGGTCGTTGGCCGTGGCCACGACCTTGACCCTGCATGGGTATGAGACTGACAATCCCTCCCTCTCGATGTGGACCCTGCCCCTGTGGACCGAATCCATGAGTGCCAGGGACATGTTGCGCGGTAGCAGGTTAACGTCGTCCACCAGGAGTATCCCGTCCTCCTTCCCGAGAAGTCCTGGCTCGAAGGACATGTTCCCGGTGGCCAGGACCTCCTCCAGGTCTATGGTCCCGAACAGCTGTTCGTCGGTTATGTTCTGGGGGATGACGAGTGCCTTCTTTCCAGTATATGCGCTGGAGAACGAATGGATCAGTGCGGATTTCCCGGATCCTGCGGGACCCTTGATTAGGAGTCCGTGGAGGTCGGGATTGCACATCAGGCACTCTAGAGCGCGCAGGGAGTCTTCCATCCCCACGAACTCTTCCGGCCTTAGGATTACAGATACCCCCTGATGATGGAATCCAGCTCGTTCTGGCGGAAGTTGGCCTCCTCGAACGGACCGGACTTGAGACGGTGGCGCAGGATGAGCGGCGCCGTAGTGGAGATGTCCTTGAACTCGATCTTCGTCCTGCCGTCGAGTGCGGCATTTGCCTTGGCGGCGCGTATCATGGCGATATCGGCACGGTGCCCTTCCATGACGAATCCGATGGAGACCATCGCGATGGCGTTCAGGACGTTGTCAGGGACATCGATCTTGCCGACGAGTTCCTTTGCGCGGGCGATCCTCTGCTTGAGCTCCTCGGTGTCGGCCTTGCAGGCCTCGGTGTATCCTTCGGGATCCGCATCGAACGCGAGCCTGCGTTTGATGACCTCGACCCTGACCTGAGGGTCCCTCTCGCTCTTGATCTCGACGCACATTCCGAAACGGTCCATGAGCTGGGGGCGGAGCGTTCCCTCCTCGGGGTTCATGGAACCGATGAGTACGAACTTGGCAGGGTGGGAGTACGAGATCCCTTCCCTCTCGACGAAGTTGCGGCCCATCGCCGCTGAATCCAGAAGCAGGTCGACGATATGGTCGTCCAGGAGATTGACCTCGTCGACGTACAGAAGGTTGCCGTTGGCCTGTGCCAGCACACCTCCCTCGTATTTCCTCTCCCCGGTGCGGAGGACATGTTCGATGTCCAGGCTTCCGGAGATACGGTCCTCGGTGGCGTTGAGCGGGAGCTCCACCACCTGCATGTTGCGTTTTATGACATTGTACTTGCCGGATTCCATCTTTTTCTTGCAGTCCTCGCAGAGGTATCTCTGGTTGTCGGGGTTGCAGTGGAACTGGCATCCCTCTATGGCGTTGACCTCCGGGAGGATCTGCGTTAGGGAACGCACGGTGGTGGATTTGGCCGTACCCTTCTCCCCTCTGAGCAGCACGCCCCCGATCCCTGGATCGATGATATTCAACAACAGTGCGCGCTTCATATCCTCCTGTCCAACTATGCGGACGAAGGGGAACTGCAGGTTGACCTCTTTCTCTGACATGGCCGAGCTCCTAGACAATTAGAGTATGTAACAGGATGCTAGGATATAATGGATGTTGGAATGGATAAATGGCCCCGAATGCCCGAGGCCCAGATTAATGGTTTCAGTGTTTGGATCTGCGTTCCTTGATCTTCTTCTTCAGCTCCTTCCTGTCCTCCTTCGCCTTCTTGCTGATCTTGAAGGGGAGCAGGAGGAAGTAGACGATTATCAGGGAGATGACTGGGATGGTGGCCTTGGTCACATCGCCGAGCAGCCAGTATGCCACGATCATTCCGAGGACACCGAATATCCCGCACCATCTAAGGACGGCGCCGCCTCCGAGAAGGAGGATGAAGGCGATCAGGACAAGGAACATTAGTATCTGTATCAGGGTCTCTGTTCCGATGAACAGGAACGAATTGTCCCCGACGAATTCGATGATGTACGGTGTAATGTACGTATCGGTCACATACGGAACGACAACGACGTACGCCAAGGTCATCAGTATTCCGCAGAGGAATTTCAGTGCTATTCCCATGCAAGGCAGAAAGGTGAACGAGGATAAGCCATTTTAGTCTGTGAGGACATGCGGTGCTGATGAGCAGCGACCCCGAGTACGATGCATGCAGCAGAGCGAAGAGGCAGTTCGAGAGCGGTAACCCGCAGGGAGCGGTGAACACCCTCGAGGAGTACCTCAAGACCGATCCCCACAACTGCAAGGTGAGGCTCCAGCTTGCGCAGCACATCATCTACGGGCTCAAGGACATCGAGTACGGCCTAATGCAGCTGGAGGTCATCCTTGACATCGATCCGGGTTATACAGATGCCATCCTGGCCCAGGTCGCGGTATCCTCGCAGTACAAGAAGTACAACGTCCAGACCGACGAGAAGTTCAGGAAGCTGCTGGAGGTCAATCCCTCCGCCGATATGTACAACGAGTATGCCAGGTTCCTCAGGAATCAGATGATTGATTTCAAGAAGGCCGCAGAATACTACGAGAAGGCGATCGAGCTGTCGCCCAACAGGTACGAGTACCACCAGAACTACGCCGCCCTCCTCCTGAACGACCTGAAGGACTATCAGAAGGCGAAGGAGGAGCTGGAGATCCTGATGGAGCTCAAGCCTGCGGACAAGAAGATCAAGGACAACTACGACCGTCTTATGCGCGAGAAGTTCGACAAGGACGGCAACGTGAGAAAGTCCCGTTTCTCGTTCCTCAAGCGCTGATCACAGCTTTCCGCCGCAGTTTATGCACTTCTTGACCCTGCGGTTTATGTAACCGCAGCCGGAGCATTGCGGGAACCCGTCCACCTTCAGGGGGTTGATGCCGTCGCCCCTCCATCCAGATCTCACGATGGCGGAGTTGATCTTATCCATGTCGGTGCTCAGCTCGTTGTTGTATCTGAGCATGTCCTCGTTGAACATCATGACAGCGACATCCCTCTCATGATCGATGATGTCCTGCTTCCCGTAGATGTCCTGGAGCTTGTCGACCTTCTTCTGGGTCTTGACCCTCACCATCTCGACGGGCTGCGTCCTGAGGACACGGTCGAGCTTCTTGATCTCGGCATCCATGGCCTCCTTTATCTGATTCGGTGTGAAATCCTCGAAGGGGCTGAGCCCGAGGAGCCAATATGTATTGTATCTTCTGTCAGTGTAGAGCTCGTTGCCTCCGGTGGGCAGCGACACCTCTTCCTTCTTCTTAGAGAACAGACCCATGAAGGATGGACGTCCTTCAAAAGGTAAAAAGTCTGCCATATGGACGTATAGTCCGATTTATATCGTATCAATACGTTCCAGCATCATTGCGATGTTCCAGATAGCTCTGTACGGCAAAGGCGGGATAGGGAAATCCACCATGTCTGCCAACATCTCGGTGGCCCTCTCCTACATGGGGGACAGGGTCATGCAGATCGGATGTGATCCGAAGCATGATTCCACCAGGCTCCTCCTCGGAGGGGTGCCTCAGAGGACTATCATGGATTACGTCCGTGAGACCCAGTCCGATCAGAGGGAACTAGACGATATCGTGAAGGTAGGCACCAATGGGATACTCTGCGCCGAGGCGGGAGGTCCCAAACCGGGTATCGGATGCGCCGGAAGGGGGATACTCACCGCTCTGGACACCCTAAAGAAGCTGGGGGCCAAGGGCTTGGATGTCGATGTTAGGCTCTACGATGTCCTGGGGGACGTGGTCTGCGGAGGCTTCGCCGTTCCTCTCAGGAACGAAAATGCGGACGGGGTCGCCCTAGTGACCTCCGGCGAATTCATGTCCATCTATGCGGCCAACAACATAATGAAGGGGCTGAGGAACTTCGATACCGGCAAGCCCCGTTTCATCGGTATAATATTCAATTCCCGCGGCGGGGACAACGAGCGCGATGTGGTCGAGAGATTCGCCGCTGCCACGGGCACTAGCATCATAGCCGAAATACCCAGGGACCAGCTGTTCTCGGAAGCGGAGGGTCAGGGTCATACCGTCAGGGAGCTGTTCCCCGATTCGGAAATAGCTCATAGATTCGATGATCTGGCACTATACATAAAAGGAATATCTAAAGGCGTGAATAGCTGCGTATACCCGCACCCGTTGGACGACGACCAGTTCACCGACCTCATCGCGGGCAGGGAGATCCGCGCGGCCAAGCATGTGGAGATGGCCGACATGGGCCACAGTAGCTGCCAGTCCTGCAGGAGGACCTCCATCAACGATACCCGTGTGATGCAGTCATGTGCTGCATGCGGTGCGGTCAACGCGATCTGCAGGATTAACGACGTGGGGATACTGCTGCACGGGCCGGAGAGCTGTCTGTATTTCATGAACGCACCCGTCTACAGCAGGATTTCTGACCTGTACGGGAAGAAGGCCGTAAGGGGCATCCTCACCAACAGGGTCAGGTGCACCATGATGGACGATGCGGTCTCCGTTTTCGGTGGTGTGGAGTATCTGGAATGGGGACTCAAGTCCATGCTGGACGAGGGATTCAGGAAGGTCGTGGTGGTCACCACATGCATGCCAGGGATCATCGGGGATGACTGCGAACGCGTGGTGGAGAATGTGAAGAAGCTCTACGACGGGGCAGAGATCCTCTTGATACCTACTGACGGAGACATCGCGGGAGAATACAACGATGGCTACATCGCGGCAGCAACATGTCTGGCGAATCTGATGGATGTAAGCATCAAGCCCGAGAAGGGTTATGTGAACCTTATCGACACGACATTCTTCGACGTCCACACCGAGAGGAACATGTCCGAATTGAACAGGCTGCTGTCCAGTTTCGATCTGAAGGTGAACTGCAGGTTCCTGGACGCCACGACTCTGGATTCCGTCAAAGGGTTCTGCCGCGCATCGGTCGACATCATGCTCAACAACACGGCCAACAACCGCGACATATACGAACCTATCCGGAAGAGGACCGGGAGGGAACCCATGTCGATCCCGCTCCCCACCGGATTGTACGAATGCAGGGAATGGATGACGGTCATCGGGGATATGATGGGTAAGGACCCATCCCGGCAGATCAGGGAGATGGAAAGGACATACTCGGATTTCATCGCCGAGCATTCCAAGCAAATTTCAGGCAAGAGGATCATCATCGTCAACAAGCTGAACTACGACATCGATTGGCTCATCGACATCCTGATGGACCTGGGCGCGGAATTGGTCAGGATAGGGGCCGAATTCAGTGCAAGGAAGGAGAGGGCAGAGGTCGCCTCCAGACATCTGGAGATGATCACGCAGGACTACGACTCCGAACAGCTGAGAAGGGATCTGGCGGAGCTCGGTCCGGATCTCATCATCGCCAATGTAAACAGCCCTCACGGAGACCTGCCGTTCGCAAGGCTGGGGAGGATAGGTGTGGGTTTGCAGCCTTCTTTGGATTACGTAGAATATGTGGAGAACATACTTAGACTCCCCAATGACGAGGGGTGGAAGAAAGGGAGTTTGAAATGACGGTCTTTTGGCACATCTGAGACCGTTACAGACTTTCTCACCTCTGTTTGATGTGGCCTTTTTTGGTGAGCCAGATTATGAATTGTTGAGCAACTAATTCTAAGAATATCATAGTTAGTTGGATGATAAATCCATTTAAATAATGACAGTTGGTTCTATCATCCGATACTATGGACAAGAAAGTATCGATTATTGTCGCGATCGCCGTGGTGGCCGTTGTTGCCATTGCAGCGGTCATGATCCTCTCCTCCCCCCAGGACCACAAGGAAGGCGTCACAGATTACGCCGGAAATGTGATTGAACTGAAAGAGGAGCCCAAGAGGATCGTAAGTACGAGTGCTGTCTCATCGGAGATGCTCTGTAACCTCGGTTACAGGAACACCATAGTCGGAATCACCAGCGGATCCTACGTGTATGATGTGATAGATTACGTGGTCGGTCTAACATTCGACCTGAATTATCCTGCGGGCCTTCCCGCTGACATTGATTCCGGAAAGATCGCGAATATCGGATCTTACAACGGATGGACCGCAGAAGGCGCCTCCGCCGCTCACCCGGATGTCGTGATAGTTGAGAAGGCTCAGGTAGAGGATACCAACAAGGTGAAGATGACCAGCCTTCAGGCTCTGGGAATCACCGTTATCGTCATCAACAGCGAATACGGATTCCAGGACTGTCTGGACAACTACACGATGCTGGGAAAGATTTTCGGAAAGCAGTCTCTGGCTAAGACGATCACCGACCAGATGCAGAAGGCATACAACAAGGTCAAGGATGTCGCTGCCAAGTCTGATCTGAACGGAAAGAAGTTCGCATACATCTGCACCTGCCCTCCGTGGGGTAACTACATCTACAAGAACGCTCTCATCATCAGTCTTCTTAACGATGTCGGATTCGTGAATGCTCTGCCCGTCACCGAGGGATCCTACAAGACAATTCAGCTCCAGGAGACCGTCGCACAGGCCAACCCTGATTTCATCATCTTCGATGATATGGGACAGCATCTCAATTGGGCAGAAGTTATAGCCGGATGGAAGGCTGACCCCGTTCTGGGAGCTGTTGACTGTATCAAGAACGATATGTTCTGGTGCATGGAATACGAACCCTTCCAGGCCATCGGATACAACAGTGCTCACCTCATCAACGGTGCTGCATTGATCGGAGCCATCGTCAATCCCGAGGACACCGGAGTCGACGTACCTACCGTCGTTACCAGCGAGAAGTGGACCGACTACATCCAGTGGCTCAAGGACTACTGAAACAATCGGGCTTCGGCCCGATCCCTTTTATGAAGTCTGATTAACATGAATAAGAACAGTTCGTATGATGAAGATGGCGTGCCTCAGCTATCGAACGTCCAGAGGATGAAGAAGAGGGCCGCAGTCATCATTATGATAGGATTCATTGCATTGCTGCTGCTGTTTGTAGTCTCATTCACCGTTGGCGCGTATGCCATAGAATTCTCTGAGGCACTGGAACAGGTCTGGAAAATCATCGTCACTTTAGGGAATCCGGATGACATGAGTGGAAAGATCATCCTCAATCTCAGGATTCCAAGGGCGTTGGCAGTCATACTCGTTGGATCTGGATTGGCCATCGCAGGAGCCGTCATGCAGGCGATGATTCACAACCCATTGGTCGATCCATACGTCACCGGAGTGTCGTCCGGAGCATCCTTCGGTGTGATCCTTTTCACTCTGGGCGGGGCAATGACCGGTTGGTCCATTTCGTTTGTACTGGCCCCCATAGGTGCCATAGTGGGAGCAATTGTTGCATTTGCAATCACGATGGTCGTCGCAGAGGCCGCCGGCGGAAAGGCCATGAGCTATGTCCTTGGCGGAGTTATCGTCGCCGCTGGACTCAGTGCAGGTACTACTCTGATCATGTCGCTCAATGCTGACAAGATCCACAGCATCACCGCGTGGATGTTCGGCAGTTTCGCCAACATCCAATGGAGCGATGTATGCATCATCGCGATTCCAATCATCGCAATCCTGTTGATCGTACTGCTGGAGGCAAGGAAGCTGAACGTCATGCTGTTGGGAGAGAGCCAGGCTCAATATCTTGGGCTCGATTCACGCAAGTACAAGAGGATGATGCTGATGCTCTCTGCTGTTTTGACTGCATTCTGTGTCGCATACTGTGGAGTCATCGGTTTCATCGGACTGATCGTCCCTCACCTTTGCAGGATGGTCGTCGGAGGAGACCACAGATTGCTGATCCCCTCAAGCATCGTCGTAGGTGCGGTCGTATTGCTGGTGGCAGATATAGTCTGTAAATCCGGACCTATCGGAGAACTGCCCATCGGAGCACTGACATCGGTTATCGGTGTCCCGTTCTTCATCTACCTTATGTTGAAGGAGGGAAAGAGATATGCCATGTGAGGAAAACGGTCAGGAAAGGCCCATGCTCGATGTGAAGGACCTCGCATTCAGTTATACGGACGAAGAGACCCTGAAATGCATCGAGATGTGCATCAAACCTGGTGAATTCGTCGCTTTGATGGGTCCCAACGGTTCCGGGAAGACCACACTCATGCGCTGTATCAACAAGATCATGAAGGTCAAGCGCGGCAGTGTGGAGATCGACGGTGACGATGTTCTGTCCATGAACATGGAGGACATCGCGAAGATCGTCACAACCGTGCCTGCCGATACCCCTCTGGATTTTGCACTATCGGTCAGGGACTTCGTTTCACTTGGAAGGGCCCCGTTCATCAACTCCCTCTGGTGGGAGAGCAAAGAAGACGAGGAGATTGTGGACAAGGCCATGTACGACATGGGTATCACCAAGTATGCCGACAGGAGACTGCATGAGCTGAGCAGCGGAGAAAGGGCCCGTGTCCTGCTGGCCAAGGGAGTTGTGCAGACTCCGAAGGTCATGCTGGTGGATGAACCCAGCGCACATCTAGACATAAAGTACAAGATCCAGGTCATGGAGATTCTGAAGGACCTGTCGAGAAGGACGGGGCTGACCATCCTGCTCGCATCCCACGACATCAACCTTCTGACGAGGTTCTGCGACCGCATCATGCTCCTTTCCAAAGGAAGGATCATCGATTACGGTCTGCCCAAGGATGTCATCACCAAGGAATCCATCAGAGAGGTCTTTGACATCGAGGTCGAACTGGTTGAATCCGGCGGTATCCTGTACATCCTGCCAACTGGATCCACGATGTCCGCCGGCGAAGACAATTGAACAGGCAGGGGCAGGGACAAGGTTTTCGAATCTGTGTTCCCCGACCTCTGTCAAACCTCTTCCTTTTTTAAATCTGGACTTGTTATCCCGATGATTCGGTCCGGAATCATATCTGGTGCTCCCGTTCACCAAACATTGATAAATACTTCCTTGCAATCAATTTGTCAGAGGTTCCATCATGGCTTACGAGAAGGACGGACGCAAGGAAAGACCCAGACGCGACCATGGTAAGGATGGTGGAAAGAAGCCCTACGGCGGAAAACCCCGTAAGGATTTCAAAGGCAAACTGAGAGGCAGACCCGGTGATAAGGCCCCCAGGAAGGACTTCGGCGACAGGAGGCCCAGGAGAGACTCCGACAGGGATCACACCAGAAAGCCCCGCGAGACCGTCAGGGAGGAGAAGCCTGTCCAGCAAGAACCCAGGAAGCTGTTGCTCCCGCAGGATGCATCAAGGCTCCTTTTCAGAGGCATCGACTGCCAGGTCAACGGCAACGATGATCTCGCCATGGTCATGTTCCTGCATGGATCGGTCATGATGAGCGAGGGCTGCGAGAACAACGCCGACCGCATCATAAAGTCAGTAGGCAAGGACGGTGTCGGCGAGATGAGGTCCAGGATAGCCGAGAACTGCTCGGACGACGCCCTGACCGAGTTCGATTACCTCTGCATCACGCATTTCAAGGATTACGACCGCACGTTCCTCGACAGGCAGTTCTCAGAGGGGACCACGCATGCCATCTACCGCAGTATATGCCTCGAGGAGGTCGAAGGTGACGACAGGATCATCGACGAGTTCGCCCTGAGATACAAGGGCAACGAGGAGAAGGTCGTTGCCGGTCTGACAGTCCTCTCCAGGAAGAAGGATTCCGAGATGGCCGACAAGCACCTTGCGAGGATCAAGGAAGCCGTCGAGCTCAGGAAGTCCGTCAACGTCATGTTCACCCGTGCAATGAACGGCGATGCCAGGGCCGTCAAGGAACTGGCGAAGCTATCCAAGCAGGTCCCGGAGGCCGCATTCTTCAGCGAGTACCTCAAGGAGCGCATGGATGGCACCCATGTGGAGTGGCTCAGGGCCAAGTACCCGCAGTACAGGGATCTCATCATCAGCAAGCAGGGGGAGTTCAGGATCCAGGACACACCCTTCGGGATGTTCCTCAAGGCCAAGAGCCTGGAGGCCAAGAAGGAGGAGTGGATGTCCGTCATGATGAACGCAGCCAAGGCTGGTTCGCCGGAGGCCATGGAGGAGCTCTCCTCGAAGATGTTCAGGAACGACGTCAGGAAGTGCCTGGCATCGATCTACCTCAAGGATGAGGATCTGGAAGGCCTTCTGAAGGTCTACGATGCTGGTCTGGACGACCAGTACTATCTCGATGCATACTGCGGACAGGATTCGGAGCGCATCATCCTCGTCGGAAGGGAACTCGGCAAGCAGACCGTCGGCAAGGAGATCGACTGGCTCAAGGACCACAGCGACAAGGGTATGGCCTTCTGCAGGGACGAGCTCATCGAGAGGTCCAAGGACGAGAGGTACAAGTCCAAGAGGATGATCTACGCCCTTCACGACACCGGTGCGGACATGGAGGCTGCCAAGCTGTACTTCGAGATGGAGGGCGACGTGGAACTGCCTTCCGTCAAGTGGCTCAAGAAGGTCTGCACGGACGAATCCGTCAAGGAGTTCGTCAGGCAGCATTACGAATCCACCGCTGATCTGGCGACCTTCGACTCCATATTCGCCGACGACGGTTACGAGAGGAGGCCCAAGTTGAGGGGACCTGCCAGGAAGGGTGGCCGTCCCTTCAAGGGCGGAAGCAGGCCCAGAAGGTGAGGATTCACCATTAACATGATTCTAAAGGCCCAGGGTTTATATACTGCTTATAAATGCCGATATTCATGACCGATTGGGACCTTCACGTACAGAACATTGTTGCATCCACACAGCTTTCAGATGGATTCGACCTCAACAAGATTATGGAGGGCCTGAACGACTCAAAATACGACCTCCACACATTCCCGGGACTCGTCTACAGGGTCAAGGACCCCAAGACATCCGTTCTCCTCTTCAGGTCGGGAAAGGCGGTCTTCACTGGATCCACAGACCTCAAGATGCTCGAGGCCTCCGTCAAGAAAGTGCTGACGGACCTCAAGGCGATCGGACAGGATGTCTATGACAACCCCAAGACCGAGATCCAGAACATGGTCTCGTCCGCCGACCTCGGAGCAGAGGTCAACCTCAACACCACCGCGATCACACTGGGACTGGAGAAGGTCGAGTACGAGCCCGAGCAGTTCCCCGGACTCGTCTACAGGATCAACGACCCCAAGGTCGTCATCCTCCTCTTCGGATCCGGAAAGATCGTCATCGCCGGTGCAAAGAGGATCGAGGAGGCCGGAAGGGCTGTCGACAACCTTGCCGACGAGCTCAGAAGCGCCGGACTTCTTCCTTGAAACAGTTCAGAGGCCGTCTCTGACGGCCTCCCCTCCAAATCTTTTCGATTCTTCTAAAATTATATCAACATCGCCGTCATCCGCATCCACATGGCCGACGACAGCACTTTCGATCTCATCGTGTCCATCGAGGACGCGGTCACCCTGAAGAAGGTCAGGGAGATGAAGGATTCCAAGATCAATCATTTCATCGACGAGGAGCTAAACGGCCATATCAAGGATCAGGCCTGCGAGGATGTCATTGATTTCCTTAAGACGGATATCAGGCTCATCGACCTGATCCTGAACATCAACGTCACAAGCAAGCACGACATCGAGTGCCAGATCAGGAAGATCGTCGATTTCGTCAATGCCGCCGAAGAGCCCAAGCACTCCAAGATCTACCTCAATGCGCTGGATCATGGCGAGAAGGATCTTGAAGCGGAGTACAACATGGTCCTGACCAGGCTCGACAATGTCATCCAGCAGCGTTTCAAGCACGTGCTGGATGGGGCATCTTCCGCATTCTTCCAGTGATCAGGCCAATCTCCTGGGGACGGGTTTGCCCTCTTCCAGCATCTTCATGCTGCAAAGGCTGTTGTAGATCATGTCCCTGATGGCGGCGTGATAGTAGAATCCCATGTGGTTGGTAATGACCACATTAGGCATCTCCCTGAGGATCGCAAGATAGCGACCGGAAAGATCCTTGTCGCGGCAGTCGTAGTAATAGAGGTCGAACTCATCCTCGACCACATCCAGCGCCGCTCCGGACAGGTGCTTCGAGTTCAGTGCATCGATGAGCGCCTGGGTGTCCACGATGGCTCCCCTGGCGGTGTTCACGAGGATCGCGCCCTTCTTCATCTTCGCGATGGCAGCGGCATCGATCATGTGGTATGTATCCTTGTTCAGCTCTATGTGCACGGATACTATGTCGCACTGTGCCAGCAGCTCATCCATGGTGAGCCTCTTGGCATACTTCTCGGCATTCGCGTTCTGACTGCGGTTGCAGTAGTAGAGTTCGCATCCGAAGCCCGAAAGGTCCCTGAGGACGGCGATCCCGATCTTCCCTGCACCGATGATCCCGACCTTCATGTCCTTCAGGACACCGCTGAGCATCCCGTCCAGACGGAAGTCCCCGGACATCGTGTTCGCCAGGACCTCCTTGACCCTCCTGACGACCATCAGCATCTCCATGACGGTGAATTCGGCGACACCGTCGGTGTCGTAGGTGATGTTGGTGACGACCATGCCGATCTCCTTGGCATGCTGGATATCTATGTGGTCGTACCCTATGCACCTGGTACCGACCATCCTGATGCCCATGGCCTTGAACCTGTCCAGCATGTCCGCGGTCACCGGGACCGTAAGGACCGAGACGAAATCGCTACCCTTTGCGAGATCGACGTTCCCGTCGCACAGCGGATCCGTGGTGTAACCCAGATCCATGCCGAGCTCCTTCGTGTACTTCTCGAAGAGCTCCTTCTCGTCGTATTCCCTGACACCGTATGCGAAGACCTTCATATTGAATCGTCCTGGCGTCTGAAAGATGTGCTTGTACTAATTGGTTTTCGGTTCGCGCAGTATTATCTATGCGCATCAATCTTCGAAATCCATGGAAGAGCAGCCCAAGGTGAAGATGAGCAAGCATGTGTGCGCATGCGGACCGATACTTACGAACATCTCGGGAAATCCGCTTCTGGACATCATCGCAGTCCTGGACGATGCCGATTCGCTGACGATCCTCAAGGGCCTGATGAGGAAGGAGGTCCGCTCGCCCTTCCCGGACGGACTCTACGGCATGGACCCGCAGAGGACCAACAAGGCCCTTCGCGGACTTCTCAGGGCAGGTCTGGTCAACAGCCGCGTCGAGGGGCCCGACCATATCTACTACATCCATGTGGAAAGATTCAAGGAGCTCAAAGAATTCGTCGACGGGCTCGTGAACAATCAGGCCGAGAAGGCCTGACAATCACACTGTGCCAGCATCATCTGTACAGTTCGGGTCTCCGCCTTTCGTAATAGGAGATGTTGGACATCGTCTCAGGACCGTCCCTCGGGAGTTTACCGCCGATCGATATGGTCATGACCTTCTCTTCGGTACCGTAGTATTCATCGATTACGTTGCCCTTTGGGTCGTAAGCGATAAGGCCGCCGCCGAAGACGGTTCCTTCACCGTTATCGCCAACCGCGCTGCATGCGGCCACGAACATACCGTTATCACTTGCTCTGGATGGAAGATAGCTCCTCCAGACATCCCTCCTCCTGTCGCCGGTGATCCCCGTGGAGAACGGTGTCAGGACAAGTTCGGCCCCTTTGGACCTAAGGGTAGAGCAGACCTCCTGGATATGGGATTCTATACACAGCTGGATGCCCAACCGGATGCCTTTGACATCGAAAACGGGAAGCTCATTCCCGGGGATAAAGACCTTGGCCTCGGTGCTTCCGAGATGGGTCTTCCTGTAGAACTTGGGATCTTCAGAACCGTCGGCTATCTCCTGCCTGAGCATCAGGCCGTTCTCCGTCCTCTCGACGTATCCGAAGATGATGGCCACATCCTTCTCCGATGCCAGGGAATGGATCTCGGATATCAACGGGTCGGAAGGATCCATGGCGATGCGGTCAGACCCCTTGGTGGTGTATCCGGAGAGGCACATCTCCGGGAAGCAGATGATGTCCGATCCCTCGCAGCGGGAGACATACCCCCTCATTCTCTCCAGATTACGCTCAGGAGAATCTATCCTGGAGTTCATCTGCACGAGCGAAAGGGTGACGGACCTCATCGGTATCGGGCATAGGTATCAGATATGCGTATTTCATCCCGTCGGAGTCCCTAATCCAGCGTAGAATCAATTATCTATTCAGAACAGATAACGGTGGGTATGTTCGCAGATGCCTGCCGTGCCGCATTGAAATACACCCGCCCCGTGGCGGTCTCAGTACGCCAGTATGACGGTTCGGTGCGCACGGATTATGCGTCGTTCATCGTCCTCAACAGGGAGGGCTGGGCGATCACGGCGGGACACGTCTTCGATTCCTTCGTGAAGTTCACGGAGGACAAGAAGAAGATGGCGGAGATCAACGAGATCAACGCCAACAGGGTCCAGAAGCCAGGAAGCCCCATCTCCGAGATCAGGATTGACAAGACCATGCTCACCAACCATTCGTTCTGGTGGGGATGGGACGGTGTGGCGATGAACGACATTCTCGTGAACCGCCAGGCCGATATAGCGATCGGCAGGCTGGAGAACTTCAACCCCGCCTGGGTCGAGGAGTATCCAGTCTTCGCTGAGCCTTCTAAGATCTCGATTGGCGAGAGCATATGCCGTCTGGGATATCCGTTCATTGAGGTCATCCCCAAGTTCCATGAGGAATCCAACGCCTTCGAGATCCCCAAGGTCACTGAGAGCGCGGCATATGCCACCGACGGCATGATATCCCTTATCGGCAACAGGGGGAGGTCCAAGGATAACACATGCGACATCTTGAACATCGAGACGGCATCCCCCGGACTCAGAGGACAGTCGGGCGGACCCATGCTGGACTGCGAGGGGCATCTCTGCGGGATGCAGGTCATGACCGTCCACAGGGCGCTCGGATTCCATCCGATGGCGGAACTTGACGGACAGAAGTATCTCGAGAATCAGTTCCTCAACGCCGGGGTTGGACTGCACATCTCGACCATAATGCAGCTGCTGGATTCTAGGAATGTCCGCTACCAGAAATGCTGGGAGAATCCCGAGTTCCGCATCGTGGATTGAACCACGGACCTAACATCTAAAATACCCTGCGGAAGATGATGCCTGCATGAGAGCTAACAGCGGCATCTCTAGGATCATCGGGCTCATCGTAGCGATCGCCATCATAGCCGTGGCCATCTGGGCATTCTTACAGCCCCCGGAGCCGACCAACTATTCTGTGGATTATGACAGCAAGGCCGGGTCCATCGTACTGGTCTCGGAAGTGGAGCTTCCCACTGGGGACCTCACCGTCAGTGTGCTGTATGAGGACGAGGACAGTTTCAGCCATCTTGTGGTCTCCGGTCTGTCCGCTACATTGGATCCGGACGGGAAGACCCTGCGTTTCGACGATTCCTCACTGATCAATCTTCAGAACCGCCAGTACAAGATAGAGCTGTTCGCCGATACCCAGTACAAGGCATCGTTCGTCTTCAACGTGACCGATCACGAGAATACGCTGATCGAGAACATAGGCATGGCCGCGGTCATCATACTGCTGGTCTTCTCGGTCATCGTCGCATTCATCAGAAGGGCCAACAGGGGCCACTGGTGAACCTTCAACGGATCGGTAGCGCATGCGCTATCGGTCCGATTACATTCAAAATGTGGTGACGGGTCACTGCGTGTTCTTCTTGATGAACTTCTCCATCCTGTCGTACGCCTCATCCAGGACGTCTATGGGCGCCAGCAGGATGCTCCTGAAGTGGTCCTTTCCGAACTCCTCGCAGAATCCGGTACCGTGCACCAATACGACGCCCTCGTTCCTGATGAGGTCGATGACGAACTCCTTGTCGGTCTTCCACGGGGTTCCCTTCAGATCGATATGGGGGAACATGTACAGTGCGCCTTTGGCCTCGCGGGTGGATACCTGCGGGATCTCGTTGAGCCTCTTGTAGCTGTAATCGGCCCTCTCCTTGAGCTTCCTGTTCATCTCCACGATGTAGTCCTGGGGTCCCTGGAGCGATGCCTGCGCCGCTGCCTGGCAGGGGACGTTGGGGCAAATCCTGGCCCTGAACTGCTTCATCATGCCGAGGCGGATCTCGTCCATGAGTCCCTTCTCGTCCATGAAGTAGCAGTATCCCATCCTCCACCCGGGCATGAGGTTCACCTTGGAGAATCCGTTGAGGATTATCCTGGGGACATCGGATTTGAGCTTTGATGCGGAGAAGAACTTCCCGTTGAAGACGATCTTGTCGTAGATCTCGTCGGAGATCAGCGGGATGTCGTATTCCGCCGCGAGATCGCCCATTGCCTTGACGTCCTTCTCCGTGTAGACGGCGCCTGTGGGGTTGTTGGGGTTGATCAGGATCATTGCCTTGGTCCTGTTGGTGATCCTCTTGCGGATCATGTCGATGTCGGGTCTCCAGTCCTCCTCCTCTATCTGCCTGTAGGGGACCGTCCTCCCTTCGAAGAAATGGATGTATTGCATGTAGGAGGGATAGCCGGGCCCGGGGACCAGCACCTCGTCTCCGGGTTCCAGGAAGGTACCCATCATGACGCTGATGCATTCGCTCACTCCTGATGTCACATAAACATCGTCGTGGCTGATGCTGATGCCGTTCTTCTCCTTCTCCCTGTCTACGATGGCGTCCCTGAGGGCCATCTCTCCCTGGGAGTCTCCGTATCCGTTGTCGACCTTGTCGACAGCTTCCCTGAGGGTCTGCTTGAAGTACTCGGGCGTCTCGAAGTCCCACTTGTTGGGGTCGCCGATGTTCAGCTTGTACAGCTTCATCCCGGCCTTCTCCGCCTCTGCGGCTGGAACGGTGACCTCGCGTATGGCGTAGTCCATTCCCAATGACCTTCTGGATGCCCTGATAGTCTTCATGTTATCTGAACCAGTTCAGATGATAAGTTGTATAAATACTGTCAGACGAAGATGTATCTGGCATCCTTGAACGAACCGAGCTTCTCTATCTTGTTCTGCTCCATGAGATCGGACAGCACCACATCAGCGGTCCTGATGCTGACATCCGGTATGCATGCGCAGATGTCCTTCTTCTTGATTGGCTCGTCCGCGGTCTCGATGATGTGGAGGATCCTGTCCCTCTTCTTCACCTTGCGGTTGTCCACGATCGGATATCTGCGGTCGAGCTCTTTGTAGCTGTCCATGAGGGCTTGCAGAAGAGGCTTGTCCTGGGCCATGCCGACGTACAGCTGCGCCTTGTACCCGTTCTTCAGCAAGAGGAGCTGGGTCAGCAGTGCCCTCATCCTCTTGTTCCCATCCCTGAAGGGGGAGATGCGCGTGAAATCGTCGAGCAGGCGGGGGATGTAGCACAGCGCCTCCGTGGTCTGGGACCTGTAGTCCTCGATCAGCTGCTCCATTGCCAGTCCGGTGCCCGACCTGTACTTACCCTTTTCGCACAGGAGGTCCGAGAACAGTGCACGGTGGATGCTCAGGATGCTCTTCTCGTCGAAATCGAGGTGGGCGTAGTCCCTGATGACCATCTTCATGGCCCTGTCATAACCGGCAACGAGGCATTCGCTGTAGCTCTTCGGCAGTTCCCCGTCGATAATGGAACGAACGCGCCCGTCGGATACTGGGATGCTCTCCACGTTGTGGATCTGGGCATCAGTGATTCTTGTCTCGACTTCGGCGGCGTTCAGTTCCTTGCCGTAGAACGAACCCCTGATCCCATCCAAGGCCGATACGGTCCAAATTTTTTTCATCAGGTCGAATTCAGCTTTTTCAGGGGTGTATTCAACGGGCATATTATCATAATTAAATTGATTACATACTATAAAAAGTTTTTTTCTAGTATGTAAAATTTCTAATTGACAGTTTCTCCAGAGAAAATGGTAAGAAACATCCGAGAAGGGTTATTCGGAACATGGCGGATCAGGCCGGCGCGGCGGAAAAAAGTGGTAATTGTTTCCTATTCGGTCTTAAAAACTCAAATTAACGTCCAACCTTAACAAAAAATATGCCCTAGGGATGTT
Organism: methanogenic archaeon mixed culture ISO4-G1; assembly: GCA_001563305.1. Taxonomy (NCBI): domain Archaea; kingdom Methanobacteriati; phylum Methanobacteriota; class Methanomicrobia; order Methanomicrobiales; species methanogenic archaeon mixed culture ISO4-G1. The sequence continues at coordinate 894,590 of CP013703.1, read as the reverse complement.
TTTAGTACCTATTGGATTATATCTCCAATATTGGGCGCGGAAGCCTTTTTCTATCTACGGAACCTTGTCGTGGAAAGTTAGAGGAATGCATCCGCAATAGCCTCGGTTGGGGGAAAGAAATGGACATAAAGGATTGGCTGGGAGAGGACAACCAGTTAGGAATTGACATATGGACTAAGAAGTACTGTTACGAGAACGAGACGTTCGATCAGTGGCTGGATCGTGTCAGCGGTGGCAACAAGGAAATCAGGAGAATGATTGAGGAGAAGAAGTTCCTCTTCGGAGGGAGGATCCTCGCCAACAGGGGACTCGAGAAGACAGGGAGGAAGATCACACTTTCCAACTGCTACGTCCTGACGCCTCCCGAGGACTCAATCGAATCCATCTTCGAGACCGCAGGAAAGCTCGCACGTACATTCAGTTATGGAGGAGGAGCGGGAATCGATATCTCCAAGCTCGCTCCCCGCGGGGCCAAGATCAACAACACTGCCTCACAGACATCGGGTGCGGTATCGTTCACTGACCTGTTCTCCATGGTTACCGGACTCATCGGTCAGCACGGACGCCGCGGAGCGCTGATGCTCACCATATCATGCGAACACCCGGATCTCGAGGAGTTCATGTCCGTCAAGACCGATCTCGAGAGGGTCACCAAGGCCAACATGTCCATCCGTGTCTCGGACGAGTTCATGGGCTGCGTCAAGCAGAGGACCATGTTCACACAGAAGTTCGATCGTCCCGAGAGCAACGAGCAGATCAGGAAGGAGTTCAACGCAGCAGAGTTCTTCGAGAAGCTGTGCTACACCAACTGGGACTACGGAGAGCCCGGATGTCTCTACTGGGACCGCATCTCCAGCTGGAATCTACTCAGCGAGTTCCCCAACTATTCATACGCAGGAACCAACCCCTGTGCAGAGGAGCCCCTCCCGGCGGGAGGAAGCTGTCTCCTCGGAAGCATGAACCTTGCCAAGTTCGTCAAGGACGGCAAGTTCCTCAACGACGAGTTCGTGGAGTCCGTCAGGATCTGCGTCCGCGGACTCAACGATGTACTCGAGGAGGGACTTCCCCTTCACCCGCTGCAGGAGCAGAGGGAATCGGTCAGCCAGTGGAGGCAGATCGGTCTCGGAATAATGGGTCTCGCCGACATGCTCATCGAGCTCGGATACACATTCGGTTCCGAGGAAGCGGTCACATTCTGCGACAAGCTCGGAAAGCTCATGGCCGACACGGCGCTCAACGAGTCCGCACTCCTGGCAAAGGAGAAGGGAATGTTCGAGAAGTGCGTCCCCGAGCAGATCATCGCGTCCCCCTACTTCAAGCTGAACGCGTCCCCCGAGACCACCGAACTGGTCAAGCAGTACGGACTCAGGAACTCCCAGCTGCTCACGATCGCCCCCACCGGAACCCTTTCCACGATGCTGGGAATCTCCGGAGGAATCGAGCCCATCTTCGCCCTCTCCTACGAAAGGAGGACGACATCGCTCAACGGTGACAAGGACAAGTACTACAAGGTCTACACCCCGATCGTCCAGGCATATATGGACAAGCACCTGGACATCAAGGACGAGAAGGACCTTCCCGAGAGGTTCATCACCGCCCAGAGCCTCGACTACAAGAAGAGGATCGACATGCAGGCGACATGGCAGAAGCACATCGACGCCTCGATCTCCTCGACCGTCAACCTCCCGGAGCAGTTCCCCGAGAAGGACGTCTACAACATCTACATGTACGCGTGGGAGTCCGGATGTAAGGGAATCACCGTCTTCCGCGACGGATGCAAGCGTCTCGGAATCCTCTCCACGAAGGAGAGCAAGAAGGAGGAGACCAAGGAGGAGCACAAGGAGGAGAAGAGAGGAGTCGTCGAGGTCGTCGAGGACAACGTCATCGGTAAGAAGAGGAAGCTGATGACCGGATGCGGTTCGCTGCACTGCACCGCATTCTTCAACCCCGTCACCGGAGAGCTCGTCGAGGCCTACCTCAACAAGGGATCCACCGGAGGATGCAACAACTTCATGGTCGGTCTCTCGAGGATGATCTCCCTGGCCGCCAGGTCCGGTTGCGGAATCGAGGCCATCGTCGACCAGCTCAAGTCCACCGGTTCCTGTCCTTCATATGTCGTAAGGACCCACACCAAGAGGGACACCAGCACCGGATCCTGTTGTCCGATGGCTGTCGGATGGGCGCTGACCGACATGTACAAGGAGATGCAGGCACAGCTCAAGGGCATCGATACCGAGGAGCCCGAGGAGACAAAGAGGCAGATCATCAACCCCTGCCCCAAGTGCGGAGCCGAGCTGGAGTTCCAGGGCGGCTGCAACGTCTGCAAGTCCTGCGGATGGACCAAGTGCGAGTGATCGCATGAAACGCAGGGCTCCGGCCCTGCTTATTTTTTTCCAAATATCATGACAGAGAAGGAGAGCAAGGCCGTCTGGGACAAGAAGGCCATGTACTTCGCCGATCTCCCGATCCAATCCAAGGACAACGATTACATCAGGATGCTCATCGGTGCCTTCAAAGGGGACCTCTCCAAGGCACGCGTCCTTGACATTGGGTGCGGTACCGGAGTCTGGTCCCTGGCACTTGCGGATGTAGTAGGTAGCATAGTCGGTGTTGACATCTCAGAGACCATGATCGGTTATGCCGAGAGGAACAGGAAGAGTATCGATGCCGACAACACTAGGTTCGTCATCGCCGACTGGACAGATCTCGTCGTCGGGGAGGGCGTTCTTGCGGACAAGTATGACATAATCCTAATCCATATGTCACCAGCCGTGAAGACACTTGAGGACCTGGACAAGGCCATTGCGGTCAGCTGCGGACTCGTGCTGTACATGGCCAGTTTTTCATTGGATTATCCTCTGGAGGAAGCTATAGAGCGCAACTGTTCCAAGAAATCGTTCCATGGAAATACGGACTTCTTCTATGAAGTCCTGAAGCATGTCTCCGAACGCGGATTCAAACCCTATCTAGGATACGATGCGGATGTCTTCCACAGGGAATTCGATTATGAGGAGTACATCAATGACAATCTTGTGGTCTATCCAGAATTAACGAGGGATCAGTTGGAGGAAGCGGTCAGACCTTTCGTCAAGGACGGTAAGGTCATCAGTCACAGCGAGATGACCCATATCACGGCATATTGGTCTTCTTGATCCCGTTCAACAGGGATTTACTTACGATTATTCCGTGTTTTTCAGTATCTAATAAATTTTACTTACTATTTTTACAGATTTATTGAGCTGCAAATCCAGAATACCACGGATGATAAGGCTGACATCCTGCAGAACGACCATATCATCTGCATCAGGCCCCCTGACTTGCCCAGTGAGGAGAGCATGGCCGAGATCAGTATGCACAGTTCTACCAGATATGCGCTGAGCAATATCCTGGTCCCATCGAGCGAGGCATAACCCATCATCTCCGATAGGGGCTCCATCATAGCTATGCTCATCCCGAGGACCATGGGCGCGAAGAACATCGCGGTCGCGGACATCATGTCCGTCGTGGACTTCAGTTTGATCTCCAATTCCCGCTGGGCTGATTCCCTGTCCCTCAGCATCCGGCCCATCCTTATTGCCAGCCTTCCCGCCTCATCGAAGTTCCGAAGCGAATTGAACCTGACATCCTTCAGCATATCCGATACGTCTGTTGAGATGGTCCCTATCGAACGATCGATGGCGGTTTCCACATCTCCCCTGCAGTACGCGAGCTCCGATTCGAAGGAGCTGCAGATCAGTGTCGCAGAGCATCCTTTCCACAACGATCTCATGAGACCGGTCTCATAGTTCTTCCCCGACAGCATCTCGTTCCCAAAATCAGAAAGGGTATCCTTCAGGCAAGACCTGTATCTCTTGATCTTATCCATCTCGAGGACCCCGTCCGCCATAAGGAGGATGGTCAGGATGCAGGCCGGCAGAAGGGAGAAGATCAATATGTTGTCGTATGTACCAGTCACTCCGCAGTATGCCAAACCCAAAGGTATCGATGACAGTAATGGTAGCACATACCTGAGGTCCGAGAGAAGTATCCCATCACTGGAGAATGGATTCCTCTCGCGCATCCTGAGTATCACGATCACGATGACGGACGGTATTATGACCAGGGTTATTGCTGCAATCAGTCTCTAATCAAGAGCGTTGCCGAACATCCCGCCAATTCCCATCAGAGGGAGGATGCTGACCAGGATCATTGGAGCCATTATCCCCAATCCGAACACCGTCATGCAGGGGACTGTCAATGAATTTCCGTAGGATTCACCCAGGATCCTGACCGACTCCAACGAGGCGTCCGCTGCATCGGACAGCAGTGCCGACATCGTAGCTTCGTCAGGCGAATCCGCTGCGCAAAGGGCCATGCACAGCGACTGTGAATAGCCTTCAGTCTCACAGGGGAGAGCGTCCAGAAGACCTCTTAGTGCCGAACTCAGGGACGATGAGCCCTTGGTGTCCGAGATCCTGACGGCCTGTGTGAAGAGCTCTCTGCTGTTCGAAGGTCCCTTCCTGGATACCGCTCTGATCGCAGAATCGATGGAGCCTCCCGATTCCAGTACGGCCGCCATCATCCCTATGACCGCAGGACCTTCCGGTATGAGCCTATGCGGTTTCAACCTTGGACCCCCATGGCAGATTCCAGCTCTCCGATGATGTCAGAGAGCTGGCGGTCGAGCGGGCTGGCCCTGAGGATGTCGTTCGCCCTGAGAATCCATTCAGGCCCCAGGAAGTTCTCGTTCTCCGCGGCATGCTCTGCCAGACACGACCTCATCTTCGCCCTGATGGAGATCTCGCGTGATATCTCGCCACGTGTCTTCTGCGATGTCTTCAGGACCCTGTCTATAATGTCCGACATCATGATCCCAATGGATCCGGAGACGTCCTTGAACTTACACGGTTCCTTTGTCGTACAGACCATCTCTTCCATCCTCCTGATCAAATGTCCGCCGGATCTGGCACATACCGTTCCCATGGTCAGGATGATATCCGTTGCTGAGAACGATTCGGCAGGAATGCCAAGGTCATCCACGATACGATGGTACACAGATTCGGCGGAATCGCCGTGGACCGTCCCCATAACAGAACTTCCCGCACGGCCCACCCTCATGCTCCTGTAGAGTGTCACTGCTTCTTCTCCGCGGACCTCTCCCAGAACCAGCGAGGATTCCCCCAACCTTAGCGATACTCTCAGGGCCTCATCGGCCCTGGATCCCGCATCCCCTCCCAATCTATCGTCCAGCAGGATGGACTGGACCTTGTATCCCAGGCGGCGCATAGTATCGCACGGGAGCTCCAGGGTATCCTCCATCGTCAGTATCCTCTGCTCCCTTGGGAACTCGAACATCAGTGCGGACAGCATGGAACTCTTCCCCGCTCCTCTGGGACCGCAGATCAGGAATGTGCAGCGGTTGTCTACGAGGAACGAAAGAATCCCGGCCTGTTCCGGGTTGATCGTTCCGTTGAATATCAGCCTTGTCAGCGTCCACGGTCTTACGGAGTGCTTCCTGATGGCAAGGGCGTCCCCCTTGGGGCTCATCGGGTAGCCGATCAGAGTCGCCCTGGCATCGTAACCGTGAAGGTCGGTTTCGAGGACAGGGTCGGACTGAGAGAAACGCAGACCCGAGGAGACTCTCAGGTTTGTTATGAGATTGGACATTTCCCGCTCCTCGACCATGAGATTAGTCCGGCACCTCATGTGCGAATTCAACCCTCTCAGTCCGTTAAGTGTGACGTAGATTCTGTTCTCGGTGCAGGGTGCATCGAGATAGATGTCCTCTATGTGCCTGTCTCTCAGAAGGATGTCGAACACCCCTAATCCCACGGAATGGCGATGGATGACATTCCCCAGATCGTCCATCATCTGGCTCATGTCGCAATCGTCCCCGCAGGCATCCTTGAGATCATCCCATCTACGATCCAGCATCATGCGGGACAGCTCGGTCACGGAGCCCCTGTCGATGTCCATGCCGCTCTTCAGGTGCTCCGTTCTTATTCCGTCGATGACCTCCTTCACTATCGAGTTCAACCCGTCAGGATAGGAGTATTCGAAAGGCATCGCCCTGTATTCATATTCGCCGTTCGGCAGTTCGACTATGGATACTGACGAGCAATCGGTCATGTAGTTGTATTTCAAAGGAAGATCCATGTCGGAATCCAGTATCCATGTGTCCGCGTAGGACGGTTTCGTCCTGACAGTTCCATTCATAGCGGACATAAGCGCATCCAGCAGGGAATCGCTGATGATGGGGTCCGGAGCGGATATTGGTACGGGGACCGATTCCGAAGGGCAGAATGAGGCGATTTTAGTGGTCATTCATAGTCCTCCAGGATTCCATCAGTTCCCGTAGGTCGGATTCCAATCTCCTTATCGTGCGATCCGTGTTCGCGATGCATCTCCTGCAGGCATCGTCCATGATACATTCTGTTGTCCTCGGTTTGAAGTCCAGGGATATGTCCGGGAAGTTCTTCCAGAATCTACCTGTGACCTCCTTCCTGGAATCCTTGCAGCGCCTGCATCTCCTCTCCTTCTCCTCCAGCGGTTTGGAGCATCTTCTGAGAGAAGCGATCTGGCACAGCGTCTTGCAGCCATTTCCGGAGACCTCAATGTCTCTTCCCGTGCGGAGAATTATCCTATCCGCCGAGGGACTGCTGAACAGGCAGTTCATCATGCATCCGATGCATTCGGCCGATTTCGGTTCGGGGGCGAACCTACAATTCAGACAAGAGATGATCAGAGCATCGCCTGTCTTGCAGTGCTAAGGCATCCCATCGTTGCTTCTGCGTTCTTTGAAGGATAATCCGAACAGCCTGTTCATGGTACGATTTCGTCGCTCATGGAATATAAGGCTGAACACTGCGTGCAATATGCAATTCAGGATGCAAAAGTCATTTATCCGCTACGCGGATAAGCATAGCCATGGAGATACTATCGCCAGTCGGATCACCGGACAGCCTTGTCGCGGCCATCAAAGGCGGATGTGACGCAGTCTATCTGGCAGGAAAGAGCTTCGGTGCACGTGCCTTCGCAGGCAACTTCAGCGACGGAGAGCTCGAAGGGGCGATAGCCTATGCGCATGACCACGGAGTCAAGGTGCATGTCACAGTCAACACGCTGATCAAGGATTCCGAGATGGAAGAGGCCGTCTCCTTCGTGAAGTTCCTGAAGGACATCGATGCGGATGCCATCATCATCCAGGACCTGGGACTGCTGAAGAATCTCACCAGCGTCGATATCCACAAGCATGCCTCCACGCAGATGCAGATTCATTCCCTAGAGGGTATCGAGTGGTGCGCCGAGCACGGTCTGGACAGGGTCGTCCTGGCAAGGGAGATAACGCTGGACGAGCTGAAGCAGATCGTCCCCGAATCCCCCATCGAGACCGAGGTGTTCATCCAGGGAGCGATGTGCTACTGCATGTCCGGGGGGTGCCTCCTCTCCAGTTTCATAGGCGGCCGCAGCGGTAATAGGGGTTCATGTGCCCAGCCCTGCAGGAAACTCTACACCAGGGACGGCGAACAAGGCTATTTCATGAGCTGCGCCGACATATACGGGATGAAGTATCTCAAGGACCTGTCCGATCTGGGAGTGACATCCCTCAAGATCGAGGGCCGCATGAGGTCCCCGCCCTACACCTATCTGGCATCCAAGGCCTACTCCATGGCCATGAAGGGGGAGACTGGCAAGGAGTTCGACGAGACGCTTGAACTGCTCCGTACGGTCTTCAACAGGGGCACCTGCGACGGCTATCTGGGAGGTGTCGTCTCACCGGTGCAGTCACTGTATCCGGACAACAGGGGGTTCTTCATAGCCGAGGTCAGGATCAAGGACAACGCCATAGTATCCGAATTCGATGAGCCGGTAGGGATCAAGGACGGGCTTTCCATATTCAAAGAGGACGAGAAGATAGGCGGCTTCAAGGTCATGGATCTGAATCCCATACACATCCCGTTTAAGATCCCCGACGGGAAATACCAGATATACCGCACGTACGACCCGCGCATCGATGTCATCAAGAACGACATAGGAAGCACCCCCAGGTTCAGGGGCGAGACCGTCAGGTCCCCGGTCACGATAAGGTCGGAGAGGCTGCCCCCGAAGAACCTGGCACCCGAACTGTCGTTCTATGTGAACACCATCAAGGGCCTGGAGGCCGCTCTTCCCTATGCGACCAGGATCTACTTCGACAACATGGACAAGCTTCAGGAGGCCAAGGAGGCTGCCGACGGCGTCGAGCTGGTGGCACTGCTCCCGAGGTTCGACGCCCTGGACGAGTTCAGGATCGATGATATGCCGGTCATGGTGAACAACCCCGGTCAGTACAGGGCCTGCAGGAATGCCCCCAGGATATACGGCAGCAATCTCCTGAACATGTTCAACTCGTTCTTCCCCATGAACCTCTATCAGACGACACTGTCGGTGGAGCTCTCCAGGAACGAGGTCTCCTCGCTAATGTCCCGCTATCCGGGAAGGACAGAGGTAATGGCATTCGGAAGGACCGAACTCATGTACACCAGGGATCCCGCCGCACAGAACGGCTCCCTCACCGACGAGACTGGTGCATCCTTCCCTGTCTACAAGGACGGTCGCGGATTCGCCCACATCCTCAACTCCGTGGATCTGGACCTCACGGACCTAATTCCCGAGCTGGGACGTTCCGGTGTATCGTCGGTCGGACTGGACCTGAGGAAGAGGCCATCCGCATTGGTCAAGACCGTCGGAGAGGTCTGCATAAATCCCGACAGCAAGCTCAGGGCCAGGCTCAAGGAGATGTGCGGGGGCACTACCACCCGCGGTCTCTATGCCCGTAAGGTGTGACCTATCCATCCATCTAATCCATTATAATCGAGGATGTGGATTAATCTGAGTGATATCATGGATGTCAAGGAACAGATCCTAGAGGCGATGAAGAAGGCAGGCGAGCCCCTTAACGCCGGCAAGGTAGCTGAGCTCACCGGATTGGACAGGAAGGTCGTCGACAAAGCCTTCGCCGAGATGAAGAAGGACGGAACGATCGTATCGCCTGTCCGCTGCAAGTGGGAACCTGCAAAGAAATGAAACGGTGCCTTCGGGCACCACCTTCCGCATATTGCATGCAGCAATCATCTTTATAACCCGTATCCGACGAAATCCAATCATGATCTCGGACATCAGAGGCGACCTGGGTTTCACAGAGTCTATGCTTTCTTTCATGGCCGTCACCACGGTCCTCGGGCTCTATCTGATGTCTTTGGCCTACGCATCCCCTCTCGTCGAGGATCCCTTGTCCGATCTCGATGTCTCGGAATTCGGAATAGACCTTTCTTCAGAGGTGCCTGTCTCACTCCTTCATCTGGAGGAATTCATGGCCGTCGAAGGATTGTCCGGGGTCAGCATCCTGTTGGAGACATTCGGCATCACGGATTCCAGGGAGATACGGGTCGGATCCGTCACGGACAGCGTTTTCAGATCCACGTTCCTCATCCTGTCGGAATTCGAGCACGGCCGTACCATCCCGGTAAAAGTGGTGGTGACAGCATACGCTTGAACGATTCGGGCATGACGGCCTACGTTGATGCGATGATATTCCTGACCGTCATGGTGCTCGCCGCCGGCGTGACCGTTCATGTGATTCCTCACGCCGATACGGATGTGATGGATCCCGAGGACTTCCTCAACATTTTGGGGGGAATAAAGCTGAGGGCTTCCGATGTCACCTTGATGGATGATGAATCGTTAGTCTATCTTACAGACCTGCTGGCACATCCGATGGGCGATGATGAGGGACCGTTCGAATACCTCCGTTCCATCTTGGATTCCCAGTACGGGCCGGACGGGTACCGTTTCTCTCTATCCGCCGAAGGGTGGCAGAGATCGTTCGGGAACGACGGTTTCTGTCGTCGGGAATGCACGTCGGAGGTCAGATTGACGGATGGCGGAGCCATTGTAATGAAATTGGGTATCCTGTGATTTCTTTTTATTTGATGGGCCGTATGCAGGTGCATGTTCGCTGAACTTCAGGATGTCAAGATGTACTATGAGGATGAGGGCTCAGGAGAGCCAGTCATACTCATAGCCGGTATCGGTGCCAACCACCGTTTCTGGAAGGCAATGGTCCCGCTCCTGAAGGGATACAGGGTCATCACCCTGGACAACCGCGGCGTTGGCCAGACCGAATACAAGGGGGACATCCAGATCGACACCATGGCGGACGACGTCATCCATCTCATGGATTACCTCCATATCTACAAGGCCCACATCGTCGGCTGGTCCATGGGATCGCAGATCTCCCAGTCCCTCGCCATAAGGCACGGCGACAGGCTGCAGAGCCTCACTCTCGTCTCATCGTATCAGTTCAGACCTCACAGGTCGGCTTACTTCATGCGCACGGTGACAGCCGCCGCAGCAGAGGGCAAGTGCACTATGGACGAGGTCAACGTGGTCCTGAACTCCTTCTGCTTCCCTGAATCGGCCTTCGCCGAACTGGCCAAGAAGGACATGGTCATGCCTATCCCGAAGCACCCCGAGGATCCCAAGGAGGTCCTCAAGCAGATGCTGTCGATGGACCATTTCGACACCACCGAGAAGACCAAGGACATTAAGGTCCCGACACTCGTGGTTCACGGCGGAATGGATATCATGGTCGAGCCTCTCAAGGGAAGGGCGATAGGCACTTCGATCCCCGGATGCACTTACGTGGAGCTCCCGGGACAGGGACACACCATCGCACCCGATCTTTACATCGAGCCTCTGAGGAAGCATCTGGCACTTCACAAGATGTGAAAAAATGAAGAAAATGAGCGGTCCTGGGACCGCTCGGTTTTCAGTTCTCCGTACCCAGCTTGATACAGAGCCTGTTCTTGTCGAGAAGGTCCATCTTCTTTGCGGGGATGGTCTTCTGGAGTCCCTTATCCAGGTTCTCGGGCGAGCAGAATCCGGTCTCCTTGAACAGCTTTCCGAGGATGACCATGTTGGCCGCGCCCTTGATGCCTGCGTTCTCCGCGATCTCCGATGCGGGGAGGTAGATGACCTTGACGTCCGTGCGCTCGACCTTCTTCTTGATGATCGAGCTGTCGATGATGATCAGTCCGCCGGGAACGACATCGTTCTCGAACTTCTCCAGCGAGGGGAGGTTCATGGCGACCAGCACGTCGGGGTTGGTAACCAGGGGCGATCCGATCTTGTTCTTGGACAGGCAGACGCTGCAGTTGGCGGTACCACCGCGCATCTCGGGTCCGTAAGAAGGAAGCCAGGAGACCTCCATGTCCTCCATGAGCCCGGCATATGCGATGACCTTCCCGGTGAACAGGATACCCTGTCCCCCGAAACCTGCCAGAAGGATGTTCAGCTCGGTCATTCCTCTCCCTCCCCGACATCCTTGTAGACTCCGAGCGGATAGTACGGGAGCATATTGTCCCTGAGCCACTGGAGCGCATCCTGCGGCGACATTCCCCAGTTGGTGGGGCATGTGGAGACGACCTCGATGATGCAGTATCCCTTTCCGGCCATCTGATATTCGAAGGCCTTCTTGATGGCCCTCTTCGCAGCCTTGACGTTCTTGACGCAGTCGACGGTCACACGCTCAGCGAGTGCGACGCCCTTGACGGAGGAGAGCAGCTCGCAGACCCTGATGGGGTTTCCTGCGACGGACGTGTCCCTTCCGTACGGTGTCGTCTGGGTGACCTGTCCGGGCAGGGTGGTAGGTGCCATCTGTCCTCCGGTCATTCCGTAGATAGCGTTGTTGATGAAGATCGCGACGATGTTCTCTCCCCTTGCGGCGGCGTGGACGGTCTCTCCCATTCCGATGGCTGCGAGGTCCCCGTCACCCTGGTAGGTGAAGACTACGTCATCGGGCCTTGCCCTCTTGACACCGGTGGCGACGGCAGGTGCACGTCCGTGGGGTGCCTGGACCATGTCGCATCCGAAGTAGTTGTATGTGAAGACGGAACATCCGACGGAAGCGACCCCGACGGTCTTCCCCTCGATTCCGAGCTCGTCGATGACCTCGGCAACCAGCCTGTGCACGATTCCGTGCGTGCATCCCGGGCAGTAGTGCAGCGGGACGTCCAGGAGTGCCTTGGGCCTCTCTCCCAATACCTTTGACATCAGCAATCGCCTCCGTTGAGCTTGACGATCTCATTGTAGACCTCTTTGGGTGTGGGGACCACACCTCCGGTGCGTCCGTAGAAGCGGACGGGTTTCCTGTTGTGGACGACGAGCTTGACATCCTCGACCATCTGACCCATGTTCATCTCCACCGAGAGGAACGCCTTGGCGTGATCGACATGCTTCTCGATGGTCTTCTCTGGGAAGGGCCAGAGCGTGATGGGTCTGATGAGTCCGGCCTTGATGCCGTCCTTCCTCGCCATGTCCACCGCAGAGTGGGCGATCCTGGATGATGCTCCGAAGGCGACGAGGATGATATCCGCGTCGTCGGCGAGGTACTCCTCCGCCCTCTGCTCTGTCTTCTTGATCTGCTCGTATTTCTTGAACCTCTCGATATTGAGGTCCTCCAGCACCTTGGGCTCGATGTACAGCGAGTTGATCACGTTGTGGGCCCTCTTGCCCTGGTGTCCCTTGGCTGCCCAGTCCTTGTTGTCCGTTGGCTCCTTGGGCTCGGGGAGCACCACGGGCTCCATCATCTGGCCGAGCAATCCGTCCGACAGGATCATGGTGGGCATCCTGTACTTGTCCCCGAGGTCGAAGGCATCGGAGATCAGGTCCACGGTCTCCTGGACTGTGGACGGTGCTAACACGAGCATGTGGAAGTCCCCGTGCCCGGTGGCCTTGGTGGCCTGGAAATAGTCCGATTGGGAAGGCTGGATTCCGCCCAGTCCGGGTCCGCCCCTCTCCACGTTGACGATGAGACAGGGTACGTCGGATCCCGCTATGTATGATATTCCCTCGGACATGAGACTGATTCCGGGGGATGAAGTGGAAGTCATGACCCTGACTCCGGCCGCGCCGGCTCCGAGGACCATGTTGATGGAAGCGACCTCGGACTCTGCCTGGAGGTACACACCGCCGATTTTGGGCATCCTCTTTGACATGTATGCAGCAACCTCGGTCTGAGGCGTGATCGGGTATCCGAAGAAGTGCCTGCATCCTGCCGCTATTGCGGCCTCGGCGATCGCCTCATTCCCTTTCATGAGGACCTTGTCTGCCATTCAATCCACCTCCACCCTGATCGCACAGTCGGGGCACATGATGGTGCATGAGCCGCATCCGATGCACGCGGAAGCGTCGGTCACATGAGCGGGGTGATACCCCTTGCTGTTGGTCACTGAATGATCCAGAGCCAGGATTTTCTTCGGGCATGCGACGACACACATCTCGCATCCCTTGCATCTGATATTGTCAACGATTACTTTCGGCATTCAATTACCTGCCTTTTCCCAAGGTGTCCTTACGTAGACACTGAGTTGGTACATGTTTGGTATTTTATTTAAGAGGTCAACTCCGACAGGTGTCGTTGTGAACCTCAGAGGGAGCCCAGTAAGCTCGGAGACCTTCTCTGCGAAGGGCATCGAGTCGAGGATCGTATCCTCGTTCGTGAGCTGTTTCAAATGGGAGTTGTTCGCTAGGCATGTCGCCCTGATGTGAGCCGCGTTCTCGATCTCTCTCAGTATGTCCACCGCCTCCTCGGGGGTGGTCGTCTGGGACCTGTAGCGGTTGATGACATAGATCACATCGGGGTTGGCCTGGCACAGCTGCTTCCTGTATACGCCGAGGGCTGTCGCCCCGGCATCGTCTCCGCCCACATCGATGATGACCTTCTCCCCGTCGAGGACCGCATCGCTTATCGCCGCGGGCAGTGAGGGGGTGTCGAGGTTAGAGTTCGCGAAGTTGGGTCCCAGGACTCTTACTCCTTTTTTGGTAAGTATGTCCGCGTAGTCCGAGGACCTGAAGTAGGGATTCACGACGTCCATGTCTATAAGGGTGACATTCTGGCCTTCCGAGGCCTCATCCAACGCCAAGTTGATCGAAAGATTGGTCTTCCCGGTACCGTAATGTCCGCAGACGACCGTCACTCTTTTTGGTAGATATCCCATATGTCTGGCATATTCGAAGCCCGATAAAAAACCCTTGTAGTGACGAAACCTTTATTATATACGCGTATTACGGATGGACGAGGCAATATTATGGCCGATATGAACAAAGTTGGAAAGAGAATCTGCAAGTACAGAGAACAGATGGGGCTCACACAAGAGCAGCTTGCCATTAACTCTGGCCTTAGCCTTGATTCGATTAAGGATTACGAAGCAGGCATCGCCTACCCTCCCATCGGATCCTTGATTAGGCTTTCCCGTTCGCTCGGTCAGAGGGTCGGGACATTCACGGACGACCAGTTCAACCCCGATCCGATCGTCGTCAGGTTCAACGAGAGGCAGGAGGAGGCATCATCCCACGGAGACAAGGGGGACTACCAGTACTATCCTCTCGGAAAGGGAAAGACCGACCGTCACATGGAGCCCATGTTCATCCGTGTCGGTGTCGAGGACACACCCGAGCTCAGCTCCCACGAGGGAGAGGAGTTCATAGTGGTCGTGAGCGGGAAGATCCTGTTCATCTACGGTAAGGAGAAGAAGGTCCTGGAACCCGGTGACAGCGCCTATTACAATTCTGTGGTCCCCCACTACGTCGGGGCCATCGACGGACCCGCGGAGATATACGCGGTCCTCTATACGCCGCTCTGAGGTGATATCATGGTATGCGTACCAAGGAAGAACATCACCAGCGAAGAGAGGTTAGGAGACCTGCTGGACAAATGCATAAGGGAGCATCCTGACAACGACGCAATAGTCTACGTCGACAGGGAGCTCCGCCTCTCCTGGACCCAGTGGGGACAGGAGGTCGACCGCGTCGCCAAGGGATTGATGGCGATGGGTGTCGAGAAGGGAATGAAGGTGGCCGTCTGGGCAACGAACGTCCCCGATTGGATCACGCTCATGTTCGCAACCGCCAAGATCGGTGCGATCCTCCTCACGATCAACACCAACTACCAGTCGGACGAGCTGGACTACGTGCTCAGGCAGTCCGACATGGATGTGCTGTTCCTGATCGACGGTGTGAGGGACACGGATTACGTGCAGGTGGTATACGGGCTCGTCCCCGAGCTCAAGACCATGCCCAGGGAGAACTTCCACAGCGAGAAGTACCCGTTCCTGAAGAAGGTCGTGTTCCTGGGGCCCACCAAGCACCGCGGGATGTACTCGATGAACGAGGTCAAGTCCCTGGCCATCACCGTCTCTGATGCGGAGTACAAGGCGAGACAGGACACGGTCAGCGTCTACGATGTCACCATGATGCAGTACACGTCCGGAACCACGGGATTCCCCAAGGGAGTCATGCTCACGCATTTCAACATCGCCAACGACGGATACTGGCTCGGAGCCAACATGAACTACGGTCCCACAGACCGCCTGTGCATCAACGTGCCCCTGTTCCACTGCTTCGGATGCGTGCTCGGAGTCATGGCATGCATCAACCATTGCGTCACGATGTGTTTCTGCGAGGTGTTCGACCCGATCAAGGTCATGACCACCATCGAGGAGGAGAAGTGCACATCGGTGTACGGTGTGCCGACGATGTTCATCAACATCCTGAACCACAAGCTGTTCAATAAGTTCGACTTCTCATCGTTGAGGACCGGAATCATGGCAGGATCCCCCTGTCCGATATCGACCATGGAGGAAGTCGTCAGCAAGATGAACATGAAGGAGATCACCATCGTCTACGGTCTCACCGAGGCCTCCCCCGGAATGACGCAGACCACATACGACGAGCCCTCCCTCGAGAAGAAGTGCGCATCCGTGGGAAAGAAGCTCCAGGGTGTGGACACCGTCATCCTGGACCCTGAGACCTACGAGCCGTGCCCGGACGGGGTCATCGGCGAGTTCTGCTGCAAAGGATACAACGTCATGAAGGGCTACTACAAGATGCCCGAGGAGACTGCGAAGGTCATCGACAAGAACGGATACCTCCACTCCGGAGATCTGGGATACAGGGACAAGGATGGTTACTTCTACGTCACCGGAAGGATCAAGGACATGATCATCCGCGGCGGTGAGAACATCTATCCGAAGGAGGTCGAGGACTTCCTCTACAAGATGCCCGGCATCAAGGATGTCCAGGTCGTCGGTGTTCCCAGCCAGAAGTACGGCGAGCAGCCCGGGGCATTCATTGTGAAGTTCCCCGGTTACGAGGATATGACCGAGCAGGATGTCATGGACTTCTGCCGCGGCCAGATCGCCTGGTACAAGACGCCCAAATACGTGGCGTTCGTGGATGATTTTCCGATGAACGCCGCAGGCAAGATTCTTAAATACGAGCTGAGGAAGACAGCCCACGAGCTGTGGCCCGACGCATGAGGTGGTAAAATGGAGCCAATAGTAGCTGAAGTAGCGGAGCGTGTCAAAGCGATGCGCGAGATGTGCGACATCTCCGTCGAGGAGATGGCGGCGGTGGTCGGAAAGACCCCCGAAGAATACCTGGTTTACGAGACCGGAGAGATGGATTTCTCGTTCACCTTCCTGTACAAGATCGCGGAAAGGTGCGGTATCGACATGGTAGAGCTCCTCACGGGTGAGAAACCCCACCTCAACGAGTGCACCTTCGTCAAGAACGGCAAGGGCCTTCCGATGAAGAGGCGCAAGGGATTCGAATACCAGCATCTCGGATACACCATGAAGAACAGGCTGTCCGAGACCTTCGTCGTGATAGCACCGTACATAGAGGGCGACAACGACGAGAACGTACACCTCTCCACCCACCCAGGCAACGAGTTCGATTACGTCCTCGAGGGGACGATGAGATTCGTCCACGCAGGTCACTTCTACGATCTGGAACCCGGCGATTCCGTGTATTACAACAGCGGACAGCCCCATGGCATGTACGCCACATCGAAGAACGGATGCAAGTTCATAGCGTCGGTCATGAAAGGTGAGGACAAATGAGGAACATCAACATGAGGTACGTCGAGGAGACGTACGGTGATGACGGCATACTCAAGGACCTCAAGTACCACTATCCGGACAACTACAACTTCGGATACGACATCGTCGACGACATCGCGGTCAACGAACCTGACCGTCTGGCGATGATCTGGACCAACCCCGCGGGCGAGGAGAGGAGGTACACGTTCTCCGACATCAAGAGGATGTCCGACAAGACGGCGAACTATCTTCTGTCCAAAGGCATCAAGAAGGGAGATATGGTATTGGTCATCCTGAAGCGCCACTACCAGTTCTGGTACGTTTCGGTGGCCCTCCACAAGATCGGTGCGGTCATGGTCCCCGCGACATTCATGCTGACGAAGGGTGACGTGGAGTACCGCGTCAGGTCAGCATCCATCAAGGCGGCTATCTGTACGGACATGAACGGCGTCTGCGACGCCGTCGATTCCGCAGAGGACATCCCCTCCCTGACGATCAAGATGATCGTCAACAGCGACAGGCCCGGATGGGACAACCTGGACAAGGGGGTGGATGCGGCCTCGGACAAGCTGGAAAGGATCCAGACGAACGTCCACGAGCCGATGCTCATGTACTTCTCGTCCGGAACCTCGGGATATCCCAAGATGGTCCTCCACAACCACCTGTACAGCCTCGGGCACCTGTCCACAGCCAAGTACTGGCATAACGTGTTCCCCGACGGGGTGCACTTCACCATCGCCGACACAGGATGGGGAAAGGCCGTATGGGGAAAGCTTTACGGACAGTGGATCATGGAGGCAGCGGTCTTCGTCTACGATTACGACAAGTTCGAGCCCCATGAGATCCTCCGCATCGTCGAGAAGTACAGGATCACATCCATGTGCTGCCCCCCGACCATGTTCAGGATGTTCATCAACGCCGGACTGGAGGGTCACGACCTCTCGTCACTGAAGTACTGCTGCATCGCGGGAGAGGCACTGAACCCGGATGTGTTCAACAGCTGGTACCAGGCAACAGGAATCAAGCTCATGGAGGGATTCGGACAGACCGAGACCACCCTCACCATCTGCAACCTGGTGGGTATGAACCCCAAGCCCAGTTCCATGGGTAAACCCTCACCCCAGTACAAGGTCAAGATCGTGGATCAGGACGGCGAGGAGTGTCCCGTCGGACAGAGCGGAGAGATCGTCATCAGCTACGAGCCCAGGCCCCCTGGACTCATGATGGAGTACTACCGCGATCCGGAGAAGACCAAGAAGGCCATGCACGACGGCTGGTACCACACCGGGGACGAGGCATGGATGGACGAGGACGGATACTACTGGTATGTCGGAAGGAACGACGATGTCATCAAATCCTCCGGTTACAAGATCAGCCCGTTCGAGATCGAGTCCGTCCTGGTGACCCATCCCGCGGTCCTGGAGTGCGCCGTAACGGGAATCCCGGATCCCGTCAGGGGACAGCTCGTGAAGGCGACCGTGGTCCTCAGGCCAGGATACGAACCTTCAGAGGATCTGAAGAAGGAACTGCAGAATTTCGTCAAGCACGAGACAGCACCTTATAAGTATCCTAGAGCGATGGAGTTCGTCAAGGAACTGCCTAAGACGGTCAACGGCAAGATCCAACGCGGTGTGATCAGGAAGAAGGATAGTCAATGAACGGTGATCTGATAAAGCGCACCTTCACCACCAGGACCCCGGACAAGCCCGGGGCCTTCATGCGTGCGTGCAAGGTGATCAAGGAACAGGGCGGCAACATAACCCGTGTCAGCTACAAGCGCGGAGGTCTGAACCTCTTCATAGAGGTAGAGGGCACGAAGGGCGTCCTGGATGCGATCGAGATGGGACTCAGCGAGATGTCCTACGTGGACTTCCAGCCGAAGGTCCCCACCGTCCTGGTGATGGAGGTCAAGATCCCCAACACGCCAGGGATGCTGTTCCCTGTCCTTGAGATCATCGACAGACATGAGGTCAACATAACCTATCTGAACTCCAGGGAGGAGAACCGCGGGTTCCAGAATTTCAACATCGGTATGGAGGTCAAGGACCCCACCGTGTCCAAGAAGATCCTGGACGAGGTCTCCGACATCTACCTGCTCAACGTGGTGTCCTACAACGGCAACTACGATGTCCTGGACACCACGGTCGGATACATCCGTCTGGCCAACAAGATCCAGAGGCTGTTCAGCCTCGACGACGACAAGGTCAGGGAGTTCGTCGCGGAGTGCAGAGGCGTCACGGAGCTCCTTACACAGAGGGGACAGGACCCGGTGGTCGTTTTCGACAGGGTCCGTCAGCTCGCCGACTTCATCGCATATCACAGGGACCTCAACTTCAGGCCCAGGATAACACAGCACCAGCTCACCGAGGAGACCTCGCTCTATGTGATCGAGCCCCCCTGCGGAAGCAACACCTACGTGCTCAGGAACGATGACAGCCTGCTGTTCGTCGACTCGGGAATGGGTATATTCTCCGACGAGATGATCACCGAGCTCAGGGAGACGTTCCCTGCGTTCTTCAGCATGCAGAAGACCATGCTGGTCACACACGCCGATGCCGACCACTGCGGTCTGCTGTCGGTGATAGACAACGCCGAGATCGTGGTGGATGCCAGGACCGCTGCCGACCTGTTCGACATGGCCAGGCCTACCAGCGACAAGGATGCATACAACTACTGCTACGGACGCCTCTGCAGGATCATAACCGATTACGTCGCACCCCGCAGGGAGAACATCCGCATAATAGGGGACGCTCCGAAATCCCATTCCGAGTTCGTCTTGCTCGACAAGCTGAGGTTCGGCGACATCGAGCTGGAGATCTTCGAGGGCCCCGGAACGCACACCAAGGGACAGACGGTCATCATCTGCAGGAACCCCAAGCTCCTGTTCACAGGTGACCTGTATTCGAACGACAAGGACGTCATCCCGGAGAGGGCCGAGTACAACAAGATCGCCCCGTTCCTTTCGGAGAATTCCGAGGAGGACCTGGACAGACTGACCGACACCCGTACGAAGCTGGGTGCGATCATGGACTCCATCGGGAGGACCGGAATGATCGTATGCGGCGGCCACGGGAACATAAAGAAACTGAGGTGATGAGATGTACGACAACGCTATTTCGGAACGCGTCCGTGCTATGCGCGACCTCTGCGGACTCAGCACCGCGGACATGGCGGAGGCTACGGGAGTCTCCGAGGAACAGTACCTCAGGTTCGAGAGCGGCCAGGACGATTTCACATACACATTCCTGAGCAAGTGCGCCGATGTCTTCCAGATCGACATGGTGGAACTGCTCACAGGCGAGAACCCCCGTCTCACCGACTATATCGTGGTGCAGGACGGAATGGGACTCCCGATCAACAGGCGTAAGGGCCACGAGTACTACCATCTCGCGGCATACTTCAAGGACAAGCTGGCAGAGCCCTATCTCGTCAAGGCGCCGTATCTCGAGGAGGAGCAGGAAGCACCCATCGTGACATCCGTCAGCGACGGTCAGGAGCTGATCTACGTCATCAGCGGAAGCATCAGGTTCGCATACGACGGACACGAGGAGAACCTCATCGCCGGCGATTCGATCTACTACGACTCATCCAAGCCCCACGGTGCGATAGCCACCAGCAAGGACGGTAGCGAGTTCCTCGTCGTGTCCATGAAGGGAGGTGCCAAGAGATGACCAGGGACATCAACCTTCGCTACGTGGACGAGACCTACGACGAGAACGGTCTCCTGAAGACATACAGCGTCCACTACCCTGACAACTTCAACTTCGGATACGACATCGTCGACGACATCGCCGTCAACGACCCGAACAGGAGGGCGCTGTTGTGGTGCGACGACAGGGGACACGAGAAGTGCTTCACCTTCGCGGACATCAAGAGGATGTCCGACAAGACCGCGAACTACCTGACCCAGCACGGCGTCAGGAAGGGGGACATGGTCCTCGTGGTCCTCAAGCACAACTACCAGTTCTGGTACGTCTCCATCGCATTGCACAAGATGGGTGCCGTCCTGATTCCTGCCACGTTCATGCTCAAGAAGCATGACATCGAGTACCGTATCAACTCTGCATCCATCAAGGCGGCCATCGTCACATCGGATGCACCGGTCTGGCAGGAGTTCGACATAGCCGAGAACATCCCCTCGCTTAAGTTCAAGTGCATGACCAACTCCCAGTACAACGGCCCCTGTCCTCCCGGATGGGACGACTTCGACGCGGGAGTGGAGGCGGCCCCGGAGGAGTGGAAGAGGGTCCCGACGCACGTCAGGGACATGATGCTCATCTACTTCACCTCAGGGACATCGGGCAACCCCAAGATGGCGGTCCATGATTTCTCATATCCCATCGGACACATACTCACAGCGAAGCACTGGCACTGTGTCGTCCCCGACGGTCTGCACTGGACCGTGGCCGAGACGGGATGGGCCAAGAACGCATGGGGGAAGCTCTACGGTCAGTGGATCATGGAGGCGGGGCTGTTCGTTTACGAGCATCAGAAGTTCGACCCCGTGGCCGTGATGAACCTCATCGAGAAGTACAGGATCACCACCTTCTGCTGTCCTCCCACGATGTTCAGGATGTACTGTGAGGCAGGATTGGAGGGACATGACCTCTCGTCGCTCACCCACTGCTGCATCGCAGGAGAGGCATTGAACTCAGATACCTTCGAGAAGTGGTACAACGCTACCGGTCTGAAGCTCATGGAGGGTTTTGGACAGTCCGAGACCACTGTGCTCGTGGGTAACCTCAAGGGCATGACGCCCAAGCCCGGATCCATGGGTAAGCCGTCGCCCCAGTACAGGGTCGACATCGTCGACGACAACGGAAAGCCCTGCCCGCCCAGCGTGGTCGGACAGATCGTAGTCGGGATCGATCCCCCGCCAGCGGGGATATTCGTCGGCTACCTGCACGACAGGCAGAAGACTAGGGCAACGCTCTTCGGAGGGTTCCATCACACCGGCGACCTCGCCTGGAAGGACGAGGACGGTTACTTCTGGTACGTCGGAAGGAACGATGACGTCATCAAATCATCCGGATACAGGATCAGTCCGTTCGAGATCGAGTCCGTGCTGCTGAAGCACCCCTGCTGTCTCGAGTGTGCCATCACAGGTGTACCGGACCCGATCAGGGGGCAGATCGTCAAGGCGACCATCGTCCTCAGGCAGGGATACGAGGGCACCGACGAGCTGAAGAAGGAGCTCCAGAACTACGTCAAGCACGAGACCGCGCCTTACAAGTACCCGAGGGCGGTGGAGTTCGTCAAGGAGCTTCCCAAGTCCATCAGCGGAAAGATCAAGCGTGTCGACATCCGCAACAAGGACAAGGAACTGGCCGAGAAGAAGAACTGATTCACTTCCACTTGCCCTTGTTCTTGTCCTTGAAGGGTAGTCCGAAGTATGCATCCAGGAACTGGTCGACCTTGATGTCCCTGTTCTGGATGTAGATCTTCTTCACTTCGCGCGAAAGGTACAGCCTCGAACCGGCCTTGGCGGCATCCAGGGCCTTCGCACCGAACTTTTTGCAGTCGTGCATCTGCCAGTAATCGATGACCTCGTCGACAATCTCTGGATCGATCTCATCCACCCTCCTCTGCATTGCATCGGCTATGAACGTTGTGTATTCGGTGTAGAACACGAGATCCTTGCCCTCCGTCTCGTCAAGTCCTTGGACCTTGCCGTGCATGTCCTTGAATCTGGAGATCGCCTCATGTGCGGTGTTCATCAGGCGGATGAGGTAGCGGATGTCGCCGTAGACATCGAAGGATTCGAACGCGAGGAACATGTATTCGGCTCCGAGCCTGTTGACCTGCTTCTTGCTCGACATCGCGGAGAGACCGCTGGCCAGGGTGTACATGACATCCTCGAAGAACAGCCTCTCGTTGAGCGCCTATCCCAGAGCGGAGACGTCCCTGTGATTTGGATAATCAGTGTCGGACACATGCTTGGTGATGCATCTGTACATGGCCTTGACGAGTTCCTTGTAATCCGCATCGGACGGGTTTCCGTCCCTCTTGACTGCCACGAGGCACCTGTATGTGCCGAGATTCAGTTCTCCTTGGTTCAGAGCCTCGATCCCGTCCTTCAGGGTACCGGTTATGGTTATGTCCTCGTTCAGCGGAAGGCCGCATTTCTTGCAGGTTGTAGCCGAATTGAAGTAACTGTTTCCGCATCTAGGACATTTCAACATTCGATTCCTCCTTGTGACCGTATCGAGCCAGATGATGGTTGAATGGTTTTTTCCTATAAAGTAAAAACGAATTTACCTTCGGAGAACGACATCCTTCCTGCGCTCATCGATGCGCTTCCTGATGTTCCTCCTAATGACCTTGGTGCATGGCCATTTGCCGTCCATATAGGCTATCAGCTTCATGATATCGGCATCGGGGTTGACCAGGGCCAGATACACCCTGGACATGAACATGGAGACTGCATAGGGAAAATCATCGCAGATCTGCGGTCTGTCCCTCCAGACAGAGCACTTGTTGTCGTCGCGCAGGAACGGGCAGGGGCCGTCGTTGGGCTTGTTTATGAGGAACCTTCCGTCGGGCATCTCGACGACGTAGTTCCTGGAGAACATGA
Organism: methanogenic archaeon mixed culture ISO4-G1; assembly: GCA_001563305.1. Classification (NCBI taxonomy): domain Archaea; kingdom Methanobacteriati; phylum Methanobacteriota; class Methanomicrobia; order Methanomicrobiales; species methanogenic archaeon mixed culture ISO4-G1. The sequence goes on along the minus strand of CP013703.1, from coordinate 871,115 downwards.
ACTCCGTGAGGTTGGCAGCCTTGGCCACGCGGGGGATCTCCTCCGGCATGATTATGATGTTGGGCTGATGGCAGCATCTCCCGCACATCTCGCAGGGGAACTCGTCCTTGAACGAGAGGCAGATCTCGTAGGCGATGTCCAGGTTGTGTTCCATCTCCGGGGTGATCTCGTCTAGGCCCTCCAGGATGTACTTTCCGCGGTAGACTGCCATCGGATCACGCGAGCAGGTAGATTCCGTAGATGAAAGAGATGACGCTCAGTCCGAGACCCACGGCGCTGATGGCCATCAGGAAGGTCTTGTTGGACTTCCCGAGGAGCATCGGTACGCTGAACGAGTAGCCTCCCACCATGAGGCCGATGGCACCCAGGACGATGAACGAGTAGAGACTGAGGTTCAGGAGCATGCATGCGATGGCGGCGATACCGATGACGAGGGCGAGATAGCATGTTATGGAACGGTCGATCTTGACCTCGGGGACGTATGTCTCGCCCAGTTTCCAATCGCATTCCTCGCAGAACAGCGCATCTTCGGGATTGTCGTGGCCGCACTTGGAGCATTTCATGGATGAGGGATTGACTTCCTGCTTTTATACTTACGCTGGGAGTCGTTTCTTCCTCGCTAGGATCTCCACGCGTGACCTGGTGGTACCGAATCTGGTCCTGTCCTCGCGGATGCCCGATTCCAGGATGTCGAAACCGGAGAAGGCCTCCAGAAGCTCTTCCAGACCATGGAAGATGTAGCGGATGTCTGAACCTTCCCTGTCCTTGGAGCGCATGTCATCCGGCGTGAAACTGCGTATGAAGACGAAGCCGTCCTTCCTCAGCACTCTCCGTATCTCCTTGGCGGCAGTCATCAGATCATCTTGTCCCAGATGCTCCAGGATGTGGACTGCAGTAACGTAATCGAAGGTCTCGTCGCCGAAGGGCATCTCCAGTACTGAGGACACGACGAATTCGGATTCGGGGAAGCGTGCCCAGCACCTCTCAACGGCCACGCTTGAAAAGTCCAGACCAGTGGTCTCATAGCCCTCGTCGATCAGGACCGATGTAGTCTTGCCGTTGCCGCATCCAAGGTCCAGGGCTTTCCCCTTGTTAGGGATGGGGATGACGGTGTTCCCTCTCCATTGGACGGAGTTGCGGGAATAGAGTTCGTTCCAAAGGTCTTCCTGCTTCATCTCCTGTAGGCCTCGTTCACGGCTTTCAGCCAGTTATAGAACAGTTCTACGGCCTTCTCGGAGAGCTTGACGAATGTTACGGTGGGACCCTTCATCATCCTGTCTGGGCGCATCGAGATCTTCAGGTCGTCCATCTCGAATATCATCGAGCGGTCCGCGACGGAGTTGTTGTGGAGTACCAGATTCCTCATCAGGAACAGTAGCTCCCAATCCCTGTGCTCCTCCTTGGACACCAGGCCCTTCTCGGCGGAGGCGGCGATTATGTTCCTCAGGTAGAGGTAGGTGTTCTTCTCCAGGGCCTTGTCCTTGATATCGTTCATCCAATAGGCCGGGAGGCAGTCCTTGGCGGCCTTCTCAATAGATGACATGGTATCGGTGAACAGCCCCCTGGTCACGACGATGATTCTCTCTGTCTCCTGGTCCTCCGCATCACCATCCTGGAACGGTCTGACCGACTTGTCCAGAAGCGTGACTATCTCCCTTGTGAGGACTCCGCGGTTGTGGATGTTGTAGAAGCACATGGAACGGAAATCGTTCTGCCTGGTGGCTATATGGTTCTCCACATCTGTGATCATCGAGCCTACGCCGTCGATGAAGATTCCCAATTCCTCGGAGACGCTGTTCACGACGGGACATTATGCTGAGTGTTGTTAATCGTAACGTATCGGAAGCCTTTGAATTTAGGTTAAAGCTAAATTATTAATGCTTTACTGTGAACAGAAGGTAGGTCATTCCCGAGTTAGGAGTCATTGCTATCATTGTTTACGAATTTCGTAACCACCTACCAATTTACCTTCTTTTGAGCAGTACTTATAATATATCGTTAGATAGTCGGTGTGTCAATAGGACGAAGGTTGGGAATACTATGTTCTGGAACCCGAAGATTGAATGCATGCCGCTGGACGAACTGAAGAAGATCCAGTATGAGGAACTGAAAGAGCAGGTCACGAGACTATACGAGACCAACCAGTTCTACCGCGAGAGGATGGATTCCAAGGGGGTCAAGCCCGAGGATATCAAGTGCATAGAGGACATCTCTAAGCTCCCATTCATGTACAAGCAGGATCTCCGCGACAACTACCCGACCAAGATGTTCAACGTACCTAACAACCAGATCGTCAGGTATCATGTATCCTCCGGAACCACCGGAAAGCCGACCCTCGTAGGATACACCAGGGATGACCTGGAGTACTGGAGCGACGCCCTCGCAAGATCGCTCACATCCGCCGGACTCGGTCCGGACGATACCCTTCAGGTCTGTTACGGATACGGACTGTTCACAGGAGGTCTCGGTCTCCACTACGGAGGAGAGAAGGTCGGAGCCACCGTCCTCCCTGCCAGCACAGGCAACTCCGAGAGGCAGATCGAGCTGATGATGGATCTCGGTGTGACCGCCATCGCATGCACGCCTTCGTACTTCATTCATCTAATCGATGTCGCCAAGAAGATGGGCGTGGACTTCAGGAAGGACACCAAGGTCAGGCTTGCGTTCCTCGGAGCGGAGCCCTGGTCGGAGTCAATGAAGAAGAAGATCGAGGATGCAACCGGAATCGAGACATTCGACATCTATGGTACCTCCGAGCAGGCGGGACCGATGTTCACGGACTGTCCGTGCCACAACGGTATCCACATCCCTGCCGACATCATGTACGTCGAGGTCATCGACCCCGATACGGAGGAGGTCCTCCCCGAGGGATCCAGGGGAGAGCTCGTCGTCACCATGCTAAAGAAGCAGGCATTCCCCCTCATCAGGTACCGCATCAAGGACATCACATCCATCGACTATTCGCCGTGTCCCTGCGGAAGGACCTCGCCCAGGATCGCAAGGATCACCGGAAGGTCGGACGATATGCTCATCGTCCGCGGAATCAACGTATTCCCCAGTCAGATCGAGTACACCCTCATGCAGATCCCCGAGGTCGGTGACCAGTACATGATCTACGTGACAAGGGAGGGGGCACTCGACAACCTCACGATCCAGATCGAGATCAAGCCGGAGGCCTTCAGCGACAACATGGAGGAGATGCTCAGCCTCAAGCGCCGCATCGAATCGGCTTTAAAGAAATACCTCAATATCGCTGTCACAGTGGAGCTCAAGGAGCCCGGAGAGCTGCCCAGGTTCGAAGGGAAGGCCAAGAGGGTAATTGACAACAGGGTGATCTGAATGTCCAACATAATCACGCAGCTATCGATATTCGTCAACAACGAGCCCGGACGTCTCGCTTACATATCTTCCGTCCTCAAGGAATGCAAGGTCAACATGAGGGCATTCAATCTCGCCGAATCCACGGAGTTCGGTATCCTCAGGACCATCGTCGACGACCCCGATGCTTCCTATGATGCCCTGAAGCAGAAAGGCATCATCGTCAAGAAGACGGATGTCATCGGAGTCTATCTCGAGGATACGCCCGGTGCTCTCTTCCAGGCTGCGGACGCCCTCGGAAAGGCAAATATAAACATCGAATACGGATACGCCTATTCCTACAAGGACAAGGCGATCTTCTTCATAAGGGTCGACGACCCCGAGAAGGCCGTGAGCGTCATCGCCGCGGAGAAGATCAGGCTGGTGTCCGATTCGGAGATTTGATCAAATGGGAAACCTCAACATCGCAGTACTGGGTGCAAAGGACTACGCAGGGAAGATCGGGAAGAAGGGCACTGTCACCGACATGACCTTCTACGAGTACAAGGACGGGCACGACTCGTTCACGCTCATAGAGCCCTCCAAGTTCCCGGAGAAGCTCTCCTCGTTGTTCTACTCTGTCGCGATGTCCGAGTTCGCGATTCTCGTCGTGGACAAGATCGATTCATTCCTCGGCGAGACCATCGTCATGGCGGACTCCCTCGGACTCGACAAGGGATTCGTCGTACTCCAGAACTACATCCAGCCCGAACAGCTGGCACCGCTCCTGTCCGGAACGGCACTGGAGCACTACGAGTACCGCGAGGACGACCCCATCAAGCTCAGGGAGGAGCTCATAGGCATGGCCAAGGCCCAGTCCAAGGAGGCTGGCGCTGGTACCTGTGGTTCCTGTCCCGTGGACAGCCATTTCAACGTCAAAGGTGTCGGGACCGTCGTCCTCGGATCTGTCATCGACGGATATTTCAAGGTCCACGACAAGATGACCGTCTTCCCCACCAAGAAGGAGGTCATCCTTAAGTCCATCCAGAAGCACGATATCGATGCCGCAGACGGTATCAAGGGGGACCATGTCGGTCTCGCCCTCAGGGGTATCGAGTCGGATGAGCTGGACAGGGGATTCGTGGTCACCACCGACCCGTCCGTGAAGATGAGCCGCTCCGTGTCCGGGAAGGTTTCCCTTGTTAAGTTCTGGTCATCCCCTCTCAAGGAGGGCATGGTCGTCCACATCGGCCACTGGATGCAGATGGTACCCTGCAGGATCACATCCGTGGACAACGGCGATGACTTCAGGTCTGCCAACGTTACATTCGAGCTCGACGACGACATGATCCACAAGCCCGGTGACAAGGCAATCATCATGTACCTAGAGGGCGGCAAGCTCAGGGTCGCCGGTTCTGTCGTCCTTCCTTGAGGATCATACAGGGGTCATCCCGACCCCTTTTTCCCTTATCATATTCACGCGCGTTAACAACCCTTTTTATAGCGCTTCAAGATATACGAAATAACCGTGCTATGTGATAGCACACATCATTGGTGTTCGAAATGGCTTTCTGGAACGAAGAACTTGAAACGATGCCCCGCGAGGAACTCGAGAAGATGCAGCTCCGCCTCCTTAAGGAGAAGGTCAAGGAGATGTACGGAAAGTCCGAATTCTTCAGGAAGAGGATGGATGACGCAGGGGTCAAACCCGAGGACATCAACAGTTTCGAGGATTTCAGAAGAGTCCCCTTCATGAAGAAGACTGACCTCCGTGACAACTATCCAGATAAGCTCTTCGTCGTCCCCTATGACGACCTCGTCAGGATCCACGTGTCCTCCGGTACCACAGGAAAGCCAACCGTCGTCGGATACACCAAGAAGGACCTCGACAACTGGACCGAGGCGCTCGCAAGGGGTATGACCTCGTTCGGGATGACCAAGAAGGACATGCTCCAGAACATGCATGGATACGGTCTCTTCACCGGAGGCCTCGGAGTGCATTACGGTGCAGAGAGGATCGGTGCAACCGTCCTCCCCATCAGCACCGGCAATACCAGCAGGCAGATCCAGCTAATGCAGGACCTCCCGGTGACCGCTCTGGCGGGAACCCCCTCCTACTACTTCCACATCGCGGATGTCTGCGACCAGTTGGGTGTCGACATCAGGAAGGACACCAAGGTCCGCAAGGGTATCGCCGGAGGCGAGCCCTGGTCCGAGAGCATGAGGAAGAAGCTTGAGGAGCGTACCGGTATCAAGACCTACAACTGTTACGGGGCCAGCGAGTTCTACGGCCCCATGTTCCTCGAGTGCGTGGAGCAGAACGGACTCCACCTCTGGGCAGATCTGGCCTACGTCGAGATCCTCGACGAGAACGACCAGCCCTGCAAGGAGGGAGAGAGGGGGGCGATCGTCATCACCATGCTCCAGAAGGAGGCCTTCCCCCTCATTAGATACAAGATCGGTGACATCTCGGCCATCGATTGGACCCCATGCAAGTGCGGAAGGACGCACCCTAGGCTCATGAGGATCTCCGGAAGGACCGACGACATGCTCGTTGTCCGCGGAGTCAACGTGTTCCCCAGTCAGATCGAGAGCGTCATAGGTGAGATCCCGTGGCTCTCTCCGTTCTACCACCTCACGCTCACCAACGAGAACTACATGGACAACATGCTCGTCGAGGTCGAATTGACCGAGGAGTCCCTCACCGAGGACATGGTGGAGCTGAACAGGATGTCATCCGAACTCTCCAGGCGCCTCAAGGACGTACTGAACATCAAGGCTGAGGTCAAGCTCTGCCTCCCGGGTTCCCTGCCGAGGTTCGAGGGCAAGGCCGTGCACGTCACCGACAAGCGCAGCTACGAGTGAAGTCACTTGATGTGGATCCCAGACTTCTGGACGTTCGTCCTGATGATGTTCCACTTGTAAGCCTCCAGGCTGCCGCCCAGAAGCTTCTCCATGTCGCACAGGTAACCGGCGTACTTCTTTCCGATATCGCTGAGTTCCACGGTCTTCACCATCCCGTAGTTCTTGTCGCCCTCCTTGATCAGTCCGTAGTCGGACAGCATCTGCAGCTTCACAGGCATGCGGGGGTTCGATGACACGCTCTTGTACAGCTCGCTCCTTGTCTTGGGTCCGAAGACATACAGGTACACGAGGATGCTCGCAACGTTCTTCTCACTGAGTATCGAATTAATCGCCAAATCGACATTCATGATTACATACAGACTATCCCAGTTTATAATGCGATGAGCCGCTCTCTAGCCTTTGAGATGATAACGGTGTTTACACGCCGAATCTTCAATTATCTTATGAAACAAGGAAAGGGATGATCGAGCCAGATGGGCTCACATCTTGTAGCGGAGGAGTGCTCCGAGACCGCCCAGGGCCTGCAACTCCTTGCCGCCGTCGTGCTGACTCGACACTATGATGATCGAGCCTTTCTGGGATTCGACCGCGCGCACGATGTCGTCCAGGTCGTTCTCGCGGACCTTGGAGTCCAGGATGAGCAGTTTATCCACCGCCCCGGACATGGCGGCGTTGCGGACCTCCTCCGGACCGTATGTGCCCAGTCCGTCCTTCGCTATCTCCGTCATGAGCTGCTCCACAGCCTCGATTTCCGCTCCGACGGACGATTCCCTGAGGATGTCCGCCCCCATGCCGGCCTTCATCAGTTCGTTGATGCCGACCATCCCGGATTGTCCAGTGTGGTACACGTAGAGCTTCCCGAACGCATTGGGGTCTATCTTCTTCAGGTCCTCTGCCAGGTCCTCCTTCTCGAACCCGGGCCCCAGAAGGACTATCGGCATATTGGGCTCCAGGATGAGCTTGAGCTTCGAATAGATCTCCCCGTGGTAGCCGTCCACCGAAGGTTTCTCCTCGTACTGTTTCCCGGACCTGCCCGAGCGTATGGTGGTAATCTCCTTCAGCCCGAACTGCCGCAGAACGGCTATCGTCGCCTCGTCCTGGTCCAGGGACACGAATATAATACGCGGTTTCTTGGAATCGGTGACGGCTCTCCTTATACGCTCGATCTGTGTGGTCCTCCATCTGTCCTTGTGGAGTGTGAGGTTGTCACCGTTCTCGAATATCAGTGTATGGTGCTGTCCTATGTCCTGTGGTCCGGTCTCGATGGTTCCCAGGAGCTTCAGCCTCAGGTCCTCGTCGGAGAAGTCGATCTTCTCGATGCGGATGCCCAGCGTCATCCTCTTCTTCTCCATCTTCTCGGCACGGATCTTGTCTGCCGACTTCTCCTCGCGTCTGGTCGTGGATGCTGTGACAAGGTCGCCTGCCTCTATCACATTGAAGAGATGCCAGAGGTCTTCCTCGGATTCGACCTGGAGCCTCACATCCCCTGATGAGAAATCCTCTCCCAGAACGCGCATGAACAGGGGATGTTTTAGACTTATAGAATAGTGTCGATTTTGTCAGTTATACCTAATATGTCTGAAAACCGACATCTCAAAAAATAGTATGTAAATGCGATGAACAAGGAATTATATACCGTACTTCGGTGAACTGTTATTCGATGACAGAAGGCTACTTGGTCCTTGAAGACGGGACCATATTTGATGGACAGCTCTTCGGTGCCAACATCGAAAAAGCTGGGGAAGTAGTGTTTTCAACTGGTGGAGTCGACGGATATCAGGAGACTCTGACGGATCCCGCATCCAAAGGGCAGATCATTGTACTGACCTACCCGTTGGTGGGAAACTACGGAATTGCTGATGAATTCAACCAATCCGACAAGATCCATGCCAACGGTCTTGTGATCAAGGAGCTCTGCACCGAGCCCTCGCCGTACTACCACGGCGGACTCCTCGCCGATTTCATGGCCGAGAAGGGTGCGGTCGGACTCACAGGCGTCGACACCCGCGAGCTCACCCTGAAGATCCGCAAGAACGGTTCCATGAAGGGAAAGATCGTGAGGAAAGGGGCAGATATCGACAACGTCGTCGCCGAACTCAAGAGGATCGACATCGACACCTCCGTCTCCGGCGTATCCCCCAAGGACGTCAAGAAGATCAACAACCACAAGGACGTCTGCGTCGCAGTCATCGACTGCGGTACCAGGATGGGGCTCTACGAGGTCCTCGCGGACAGGTTCAACGTCATCAGGTTCCCTTACAACGCCAAACCCGAGGATATCCTCGCCACCGGCGCCAAGGGACTCATAGTCTCGAGCGGACCCGGGAACCCGTGCTCCGACGAGCTCAAGGAGACCGTGGATACCGTCAAGGCCCTCTTTGGAAAGATGCCGATCATGGGAATCGCCCTGGGGTGCGACATCGTAGCCCTCGCAAGCGGCGCGAAGATCCTTCCCATGAAGTTCGGCCACCACGGCTGCAACCAGCCGGTCAAGATCAAAGGTCAGATCTGCATGACCGCACAGTCACAGGACTTCTGCATCGATCCCGAATCCATCGACGCTGCAGGACTCGAGGTGACCCAGACCAACCTCAATGACAACGTCATCGAGGGATTCAAGCACAAGATGTACCCGATCTTCGGATACGAGTACCACCCGGAGGGGAAGCCAGGTCCAGACGACACGGTGTTCCTCTTCGACGACTTCCTCGCTGTCATTAAGGGGGTGTCCCAATGAGAAAGGATTACAAGAAGGTCCTGGTCATAGGTTCAGGACCCATCGTCATCGGTCAGGCCGCCGAGTTCGACTTCTCAGGAACGCAGGCCTGCCGTGCCCTGAGGGAGGAGGGTTACAAGACCGTCCTGGTCAACTCCAACCCTGCCACCATCCAGACCGACACGGAGACCGCGGATGCGGTCTACATCGAGCCTCTCAACGCAGAGACAGTTGCAAAGATCATCGAGAAGGAGGGAGTCGACGGTGTCGTCTCCGGAATGGGAGGACAGACCGGACTGAACATCTGTTCCGAACTCGCCGAGAACGGGACCCTTGACAGGCTCCACTGCCACCTCATCGGGACACAGCCAGATGCGATCGCCAAGTCCGAGGATAGGGAACTGTTCAAGGAGGCGATGATGAAGATCGGTGAGCCCGTCCCCAAATCCGCAAGTGTCAACACCATAGAGGAGGCCATCGCGGCCGCCAACATGATCGGAAGGTACCCCGTGCTCGTAAGGCCAGCTTTCACCCTCGGAGGAACCGGCGGAGGAATCGCCTACGACGAGGAGGAGCTGAAGGAGATCACCGCCCACGGACTGGCATACTCCCGTATCCACCAGGTCCTCATCGAGGAGTCCGTCCTCGGATGGAAGGAGATCGAGTTCGAGGTCATGAGGGATTCCAACGACAGCTGCATCATCATCTGTAACATGGAGAACATCGACCCCATGGGAATCCACACAGGGGAGAGCATCGTCTGCGCCCCCATCCTGACACTCTCGGAGAAGCACGTCGAGAAGCTCAGGAACGCCACACTCAAGGTCATGAGGGAGCTCAACATCGAGGGAGGATGTAACGTCCAGTTCGCATTCAACCCCGAGAACGGGGATTACAGGCTCATCGAGGTCAACCCCCGTGTGTCCCGTTCATCAGCTCTGGCATCCAAGGCAACAGGATATCCCATCGCAAGGGTATCGATGAAGATCGGTCTGGGATACACCTTGGACGAGATCCCCAACAAGGTCACCGGTACGACCATGTCGGCTTTCGAGCCGTCGGTCGACTACGTGGTTCTCAAGATCGCCAGGTGGCCCTTCGACAAGTTCCGCACGGTGGACAGGCACCTCGGAACCCAGATGAAATCCACGGGAGAGACGATGGCCATCGGAAGGACCTTCGAGGAGGCCCTGCTGAAGGGTCTGAGGTCCCTCGAGATCGGGGTCAACGGACTGGACAGGTTCGATGTCCTGGACAAGGACATCGAGGACCTGCTCAAGAACGCCACCGACCAGCGCATCTTCGTCATGGGAGAGGCCCTCAGGAGAGGCTGGACCCCGGATAAGATCGCAGAGCTCACCCACTGGGACGTGTTCTTCATCAGGAAGCTCCAGAACATCATCAGGATGGAGTACAGGATCAAGGCCGGACTCACGCCCGAGCTGCTCAAGGAAGCCAAGGAGATGGGATTCTCCGACGAGGCCATCGGAGAGCTCGCAGGCAAGGACTCCATGGACATCCGCGACATGAGGAAGAAGCAGGGAATCATCCCCGTCTACAAGATGGTCGACACTTGCGCAGGGGAGTTCGATGCCAAGGCACCCTACTTCTACTCCACTTATGCCAAGCACTCCGAGGCCATCCAGGTCAAGGACAAGAAGAAGGTGGTCATCGTCGGAGGCGGACCCATCAGGATCGGACAGGGAATCGAGTTCGACTACTGCTGCGTCCACGGAGTCATGGCCCTTCAGGAGGAGGGAGTGGATGCGGTCATCGTCAACAACAACCCCGAGACCGTCTCCACCGACTTCGACATGTCGGACAGGCTGTACTTCGAGCCCCTCGCCCTCAGCGATGTCTTGAACGTAATCGAGGCGGAGGATGCCGACGGTGTCATCTGCCAGTACGGAGGACAGACCTCGGTCAACCTTGCGGTCGACCTGGAGAAGGCACTCAAGGGTACCAAGACCAAGATCCTCGGAACCACCCCTGACGACATGGATGTCGCAGAGGACAGGCGCAGGTTCTCCAAGCTCATGGACGACTTGAAGATCAAGCAGCCCGCATCCGGAACCGGTTACTCCTTCGAGGAGGCCAAGCAGATCGCCGGCGACATCGGATATCCGGTCATCGTCAGGCCCTCGTACGTCCTCGGAGGAAGGGCGATGGAGATCGTCTACTCGGTAGAGGACTTGAAGACATACGTCGAGAGCGCCGTAAAGGTCTCCAGGAACCACCCGATCCTCATCGACAAGTACCTCACGGACGCCATCGAGATCGATGTCGACTGCGTGTCCGACGGAGAGGACGTGTATGTGGGAGGAATCCTGGAGCACGTCGAGTACGCCGGATGCCACTCCGGAGACGCCACCATGGTCATGCCTCCGAGGGTCATCGGAAAGGACATCGTCGACAGGATCCTGGACATCACCAAGAGGGTCGCCATCGCACTGCATATCAAGGGTCTCATGAATCTCCAGCTCGCGGTCAAGGGCGACGAGATCTACATGATCGAGGCCAACCCCAGGGCATCCAGGACCGTTCCCTTCATCTCGAAGGCCACAGGCATCCAGATGGCCAAGATCGCCACCAAGATCATGCTCGGAAAGAAGCTCAAGGACTTCGGACTGACCGGCTACAAGCAGCTGGACCACTACGCTGTCAAGGAGGTCGTCTTCCCGTTCCTCAAACTGCCCGGTGTCGACACCATCCTCACACCCGAGATGAAGTCCACCGGAGAGGTCATGGGAATCGACGAGAACTTCTATGCCGCATGTTACAAGGCACAGGTCGCGGCAGGATGCAACTACCCTGTCGAGTCCGGCGGAGTCTACATCACCGTCAACGACAACGACAAGGAGAAGATCCTGCCCATGGCCAAGGAGCTCGACGAGATGGGATTCACCATCTACGCCACCACGGGTACCGCCAAGTACCTCATCGACCACGGTGTGCCGGTTGCTACGCTGTACAAGGTCAGCGAGAACATGGCCCCCAACGCCATGAGCGCCATGAGGGAGGGCAAGATCCAGATGATCATCAACACTCCCGTACAGAAGTCCGGTGCCATCAGGGACGGAGCTTCCATGAGGAGACTGGCCGTCGAGCTGCAGATCCCCATCGTCACCACCATACAGGGTGCCGCCATGACCGTCGGCGCCATCAAGGTGGCCAGGGAAGGCAAGACCGGCGTCAGGAGCCTCACCGAGTTCCACAGGCTCGTGAACTGAAACTATACTTCCCCGCCGTTCTCAGGCGGGGATAAATCTTTATCATAAATTGAATGTTAATATACATTTTTTCACATTCTTTTTATAAGTTTTTCCAAACTGCTTTTAAGTAATCATTATATAGATTCCAATCAATGTGCTATTGTACTTGGGAATGTAAGCAAGACCTTGAAGTAAGGTCTGCGTTGTTATTCTGTCTTAAGGGTCGGAACCCTAACTTCGGAAAACAATCCTTTCGAGGGCGAAAGGCAAGATGCCATTCGCTAGGTTACGCATCATCGTACGCGCTGATGCCGATTAACCGCATTCTTCTACTGTACATCAGGTCAATCGACCGTAAACGCCAACGCCCGATGTGCGAACCGATAGTGGCTGATTGCATCGATCTCCGTACATCAACAAGGGTAAACAAAGAGATCAGCACCAAAGCTGGGATATGGGTATGAAACTAAAGTCAGTGAAAGTCGGAAAGATAAGCGATGAAGTAAGGAGCCTCTACAACTGTGCATTCCCGCACTTCGAGAGGATTCCGGAGAAGAATCTGGAAAGGGCAATGGTCAATGGTGCTACCATAAGAGAGTACTTTGACGGAGATGTCTTTGTAGGATTCACCTATGAATATGTCCACAATGACATGGTTTACCTGGGTTATTTCGCCACTATGCCGTCAGTGCGTGGCAAAGGATATGGTAAGAAGATATTGGACGCGTTCCGCTCCTTCCATCAGGGAAAGAAGATATTCCTGTTGGTCGAATCGCTGGAACCGAAGGCGGACAATATTGATATGCGTATGAGAAGGATCAATTTCTACATCCGCAACGGATGTAACGATCCGAGATTCAGGGCCAAATCCGATGGATACTGGTATGACTGCCTCTATATGCAGGGCGCACCTACCAGGGAAGAGGTCGTTGATATCATCCACAGGTTCGAGAAATCGCACTCAGGATTCGCATCCTGATGTCAAAAGCCGAGTTAGACAGGAGGTGCGAGGGAAGGGATTCGAACCCTTGAACCACTAAGGACAGGATCCTAAGTCCTGCGTCTTTGACCTAGCTCGGCAACCCTCGCTCCGACCCGATTATCTTTTCCAGCCACATATAGATTGCCATCCTTTTATTATGCAGATAGCAGATAGCGTTGGCAGTAAGGTGCTCCTATGCCAAATCTATTAGCTGAGGGAGGAAAGCAGCTCCTCCTAGGGAACGAGGCCATAACCAGAGGTCTTATCGAGGCCGGTACCGGATTCGCATCCACATATCCCGGCACTCCGTCGTCTGAAGTCGGAAACATCCTGGAGAAGATCTCCGCGGATGCAGGCATGTACTTCGAGTTCTCCACGAACGAGAAGGTCGCCATGGAGGTGTCCGCTGCGGCCGCATCCTCGGGTGTCAGGTCGTTCGTGTTCATGAAGCACGTCGGACTCAACGTCGCCGCCGATCCCATGATGACGCTCGCCTATGCGGGTGTAAGGGGAGGCATGCTTATCATGTCCGCCGACGACCCTTCGTGTCACAGTTCCCAGAACGAGCAGGACAACCGTTACTATTCCACTTTGGCACTGCTCCCCATGATGGAGCCGTCCACGCCTCAGGAGGCAAAGGACATGATCCCCGAGGCCTACGCCGTATCGGAGGAGCTCACGCTGCCCCTGATCTTCAGGACCACCACCAGGGTCAACCATGCCCGCGGTGTCGTGGAGCTTGGAAAGAAGGCGGATCCCAAGACCGTCGGACACTTCGACAGGGATGTCGCCAGGTTCGTGAACATCCCCGCTTATGCAAAACAGAACAGGGTCAGGCTGCTTGACCTCTACAAGAAGGCACAGGAGCTCTCCGAGAAATCCAGATTCAATTTCATCGAGGGATCCGGAGACATCGGTATCATCACCTCAGGTGTCTCATACACATATGTCCGCGAGTTCGTGAAGGGAGCATCCATACTCAAGATAGGATTCACCAACCCGCTTCCAGAGAGGAAGATCGCCGAGTTCGTCAAGGGCAAGAAGTTCGTCATCGTCGTCGAGGAGCTGGAGCCCTTCCTTGAGGACCAGGTCCTTAGGATCTGCGCCCAGAATTCGCTCGGCGTTCCCGTATACGGTAAGAGGTCGGGACACCTGCCGAGGGAGTGGGAGTTCTCCCCTGATACGCTCAACGGTATCAAGGACCTCGTCGAGGTCCAGAAGTTCGAGGAGCCTCTGGCGAAGGTGACCGTACCTCTCCCAAGCAGGCCTCCGACACTGTGTGCCGGATGTCCCCACAGGGGGATGTTCGCTGCCGCCAAGAAGGCAGCTGGCACTGAGGACGTAATCTACTGCTCTGATATCGGATGCTACACCCTCGGAGTGCAGCCTCCGTTCAAGGCCGCCGATTTCATCATCTGTATGGGCGGAGGAGCCGGAGCCGCAGGAGGATTCGCACAGTCGACCGACCAGAAGGCCATAGCCTTCATGGGAGATTCCACGTTCTTCCACGCTGGTATCCCCCCGATGATCAATGCCCTGTTCAACAACCACAAGGTAGTCATAGTCGTCCTGGACAACAGGACCACTGCCATGACCGGACATCAGCCCAATCCGGGAACCGGAAGGGATTTCGGAGGGGTGTCCACCGAGGCCATAGACATCAAGAAGCTGGTCGAGGGCGTCGGAGTCAAGTTCGTCAGGCAGATCAACCCCTACGACGTCAAGGCCGCGACCCAGACCATGAAGGAAGCTCTGGATTTCGACGGTGTAGCCGTCGTCATCTCCAAGTGCCCCTGCCCTCTGGAGCTCAAGAAGCAGAAGCAGCTCGTCATAAGGGAGGTCACCGTCGACCAGGACAAGTGCGTCAAATGCTACAACTGTGTAAGGACCATCGCCTGTCCGGCACTGTTCAAGAAGGAGGGCGTCATCTCCACGGACCCGACGCAGTGCATCGGGTGCGGCATGTGCGCCAATGTATGTCCCACCAAGGCCATCGAGGTGAGACAATGAAGTACACAGTCCAGATCGTAGGAGTCGGAGGACAGGGTGTCCTCCTCGCATCCATGGTTCTCGGCAACGCCGCCATGGAGATGGGCTACAAGGTAGCCATGAGCGAGGTCCACGGAATGGCACAGAGGGGAGGAAGCGTCCTCTCCACGCTCCGTTTCGGTGACGATGTCATAAGTCCCCTGGAGGCCAACGGTTCCGCCGACCTCATCATGGGATTCGAGCCCGCGGAGACCTGCAGGAACCTGCCCCTCGGGAACAAGGACACGTTGATCCTCATGAACCTCGACCCCGTGCTCCCTTCGATGGTAGCCGCAGGATTCGAGGAATATCCCGCCATAAAGGACCTTACGGACGCCGTCCTGGCCGTTAACAGCAACCTTCACACCATCGATGCCACCAAGATCGCCATCGAGGCTGGAAAGGCCGTTGCGGCGAATGCGGTGATGATCGGTGCCGTGGCGGCGATGAAGGGATTCCCCATCCCGAAGGATGTCCTTCTCAAGAACCTGATGGAACAGGTCCCGGAGAAGTTCAAGGACCTCAATGCCAAAGCATTCGAGATGGGTTACGCAGCTATCCAGTGAAACCATTCAGAGGGGTCATCCCCTCTCACATTCCTTTTGAATCCTGACTTAACAGCCAGATAATGTAGAATCGTTAAGATTTAGATAGAAGAAAAGAGGGTGGCTGGGGGGCCACCCATAGGGGGAAAATCCTCATGCGCTGGTGAAAGCGCATATTGGAGATGATTCAAGGAACGAGTCGAATCCGTCGTCGTTGGTGACGGTGTCGTCCTCGTTGACGCCGTAGTTTGCGATGCATGCGTCGATATGGGCCATGATGGCGGAGTTGACCTCTGCGAAGGCCTCGTCCATGGTCATGTCCGACAGCTTCGATACGACCATGTCGTTGTCGATCGCTATGGACAGGGGGCAGACCTTCCTGATGTCTCCGTAGCCCTTCTTTGCCACCTCCACCCTGCTTCCCTCGAAGAAGAAGGGCTTGATGGCAATTGCGAATGTCATGATGTTCTGGGACTGCGCCGCTTCGATAACAGCGGGCGCCGCACCGGTGCCGGTTCCGCCGCCCAGTCCTGCGACCACGAATACCTTGTCGTAGCCGGAGAGGGCCTGCTTGATCTCGTCGATGTGGATCTCAGCGCACTTCTTTCCCATTGCGGTCTGTCCTGCGGCTCCTTCGCCGTGGAGGACTCCTTTGCAGATGTAGAGCTTCACATCTGCCGATGCCTTCTTGAGGGCATCCTTGTCGGTATTGATCGCTATCGTGTCCATGGAGCACGTTCCCTTGAGCGCGCTGACCACGTTGCAGCCGGCTCCGCCGACCCCGACGATGGCAACCTTGTGCCTGATTTCACTTTCGTACACCATTGTGTGCATCCCCTTGTTTGTTAAACGGTTTCCAACAGCATGATCCGGCTGGCCTTAGGCCATCCCATCCACCGGATAATGCTTCATCCCATCCCTTTCAGGTCTTCACTTGTACGCGGCCTTCATCTGTGCTGCCCTGAAGGCATTCTCGATCGACTCATCCTCGACCGTCTTGGGGACTATCCTCTCAAGAAGGCACTTCCTGATGAACTCCTCGGCCGACACGGTGATACCGGTCTGCACGAGGGAATCGAGTGTTTCCAGCTGTACGTCGCTAAGGCGGACGAAGATCCCGCCCTCCGCATTCTGGGGCTGCCCCGCCTTTACGGCGGCGATGTAGCCCTTTATTGCGTCACGGATGAAATCGGACCTGTTACCGATGTCATGATCAGCCATGAAGTCCTCCATTGCCTGGATTTCCTCAGGTCCCATCCTAATCGTGACCTTTGTTCCGTCGTCCGTCATTTTTCTCATCCGTCCTTTTGTTGCAGTTTCCGTAGAGTCCCATCCCTTCTTTGACTGCAAGTAGGACTAAGTCTTACAATGTATATATATGTGTCGGACAAAAGAGGACATCGTCCGACGGATGAGCATTTTCGGTCGGACACAACGTCTTCCGTCCGACCCTCATCCGGTCTGTTCAGCTCTATAATAATAAACAAAGTATAATAAGCGTCTCCTTATTCCCAGCACTATCAATCGAACGGGGATTCGAATGGCATACGATTATGGAGCGATGGAGAAGAAGTGGCAGACACGCTGGACAGAGGCAGGTCTGGACAAGTCGGACAGGGATGATTCCAAACCCAAATACATGGCGATCTTCGCCTATCCGGGGGTGACGGGATACCTTCACGTCGGACATCTTAGAGGATACACCTATCTTGACGCCATCACCAGATACAAGCGTATGACAGGATACAACGTCCTGTTCCCTGTCGGAACCCACGCCACCGGAAACGGTGGGATCAGCCTCTTCAGGAAGATCTCCAGGGGCGATGAGAACACCATCGACTACCTCAAGAGGAACGGCTGCACGGATGCGGACCTCGCGAAGATGAAGGATCCCCTTTCAGTCATAGAGTTCTTCAACCAGGTCTACCAGAACGAGTACTGGCGCAAGTTCGGATTCCTGTCCGACTGGCGTAGATTCACCTGTACGCTCTACCCCGATTACTCCAAATTCATCGACTGGCAGTTCAGGAAGCTCCACGATGCCGGCATGCTCATCCAGAAACCCTATTATGCTCCGGTCTGCCCCAACTGCGGCCCCGTGGCCGTGGATGCTTCGGAGACCGACATCTCGAAGGGAGGGAAGGCCGAGACACAGGAGTACACCCTCCTGAAGTTCAAGCACGGCAACGAGTTCCTCATCGCCGCAACGCTCAGGCCAGAGACAGTCTATGGACAGGTCTGCTTCTGGGTGGACCCCGAGACGGAATACAAGAAGATCACTTACAAAGGCGAGACATGGATCGTATCCCCCCAGGCGGCCGAGAAGCTCCAGCTTCAGAAGGACGGTATCGAGGTCGTCGGTTCCGTGTCCGGAAAGGACATGGTCGGATGGATGTGCGAAGCACCCATGATCCACCGCGAGATCCCTGTATTCCCGGCAACCTTCGTGAACCCCGACGTCGGAACGGGACTGGTCACATCCGTCCCGTCGGACGCTCCAGATGACTGGATCTCACTCGAAGCCATCAAGAAGAATCCCGCGATCATCACCGAATACGGTCTTTCGCAGGACATCCTGGACAAGGCCGTTCCGATATCCATCATCGAGATGAAGGGATACGGCGATTTCCCAGCAAAGGACATCATCGACAAGCTCGGAATCAAGGAGCCCGGCGACCCCAAGCTGCTGGATGCCAAGCACATCGTCTACAAGGACGGTTTCCATACCGGAAAGATGAAGGAGATCTGCGGTGAGTTCGCAGGACTCCGCGTCCAGGAGGCCCAGGAGAAGATGAAGCAGGCCATGATCGCCAGTGGGGAAGCCGATACCTTCCATGATCTTACCGAGGAGGTCGTCTGCAGGTGCGGAGCACGCGTCCACATCAAGAGGATCGACGACCAGTGGTTCATCAACTACGCCGACCCCAAGTACACGCAGATGACGAAGGACCACTGCAAGGACATGGAGCTCAACCCTCCGGAGTGGAGCGACAATGTGTATGGCGTACTGGACTGGTTCAGGGAGAGGGCCTGCGTCAGGCTCGGTAACTGGCTCGGAACTAAGTTCCCCTACGATGACAAGTGGATCATCGAGGCCATCTCGGATTCCACACTCTATCCAGTCTACTACATCATCTCAATCTATGCCAACGAGAAGAAGATTCTGCCCGAGCAGATGACCGAGCAGTTCTTCGACTACGTCATCCTCGGTAAGGGTGATGTCGGACAGGTGTCCGACTCCACCGGAATCCCGAAGGACCTCTTGGATACGATCAGGAAAGATGTGCTCTACTGGTACCCCCTGGACCTCAACCTCGGAGGTAAGGAGCACATGACCGTCCACTTCCCGGCCTTCCTGATGAACCATGTGGCCATCCTCCCGCCGGAGATGTGGCCCAAGGGAATCACCGTCAATTGGTACATCACCGGTAAGAAGGACAACAAGGGAGAGGCCACGAAGATCTCCAAGTCCAAGGGAGGTGCGCAGCCCATCCCCGGTGCGGCATCCAAGTTCGGTGTCGACGCCATGAGGCTCTACTACGCAAACGTCGCATCCATGTTCGTTGATGTCGAATGGGACGAGGACACAGTCCTCACATACCGCCAGAGGGTCGACAGGATCATGATGGCCGTTCAGGACCTCATCAATTCAGAATCCGATTCGCCGGCCATGGAGATCGACGCCTGGCTGCTTTCAAGGTTCAACAGCAACATCATCGGCATCAGGAACGCAATGGACAAGAACGACCTCAGGGCCATGACCACCATCGTCTACTTCGACATGTTCAACGACATGAAGTGGTACAACAGGCGCGGCGGGAAGAACAAGGACACGATCCTCGAGGCCCTGCGCATCTGGATCCAGTGCATGATGCCTGTAACGCCCCACACGGCCGAGGAACTCTGGTCCCAGGCAGGATTCGAAGGTCTCGTATCGGCAGGACAGATGCCCGAGCCTGACATGTCGAAGGTATCCGCTTCGGCAGAATATGCCGAGAACCTCCTCAGGGACGTCATGGGCGACATCACCGAGATCAGGAAGATCGCAGGAATCGATGTCAAGAAGATCGTGCTGTACACCTCGTCCGCATGGAAGAAGGATGTCATGCGCATGGCATTGGACATGCTGAAAGACGGAAAGCTAACCATCCCAGACCTCACCAAGGCCTGCATGGCCAACGAGGACCTGAGGAAGAACGGAAAGGCCGTCTCCTCATTCGCCCAGAAGGTCGCCGTCGACTTCGCCAGGTCCACCGTGGAGCAGAAGCTCCCTGTCGTCGAGACAGACGAGGCTTCGCTTTTCAAATCCGTGGCATCGTTCCTTGCCGAGGAGAACGGGGTCCCCGTCGAGGTCTACGACTGCGACGAGGAAGGAATTTATGACCCGCAGGGAAAGGCCAAGGCGGCCATCCCCGGTAGGCCCGCAATCTATCTGGAATGAGAAAAGGGGCCTCAGGCCCATCTCTTATACAGGTCGTGCTCCTGGCCGACCTGGTCCAAACATCTTCCCACTATTATATCCACGAGATCCTTGACGGAACCGGGTTTGGGATAGAATCCTGGATTGGCATCCAGCATGCACACGCCCATCCTGGCCAGTCTCAGTTCGTTCTCGAGCATTATGGCGCTCTTCGGGGACTCCCTAGGGATAAGGATAAGCTTCCGCCCCTCCTTGAGGCAGACCATAACGGCACGTGATATGAGCGTGTCACCTATGCCGTAGGAGAATTTGGCCAGCGACGATTCGCTGCACGGGACGACGAACATGGCATCGTAGCTGTAGCTTCCGGAGGCGATCGAGGCGAACATCTGGTCATCCTCGAAGACCTGGTCAGCAAGGGAGTAGACGTATTCCAGCGAATAGTCCGTCTCCGCCTTGAGGATCTCCTTTGCCGTGGAGGACATCACTAGGATCTTCTCTCCCTTGAGCTCCTCAAGGAGCCTGACCCCGTAGATGGAGCCAGAAGCGCCCGTGATTGCTACGACGTATCTCATGGGATCAGCTGGAGAAGTCCTGCTTGTGCGAGTATAGCAGATATGTCATCAGGAATCCAGCAACCGCCAGGAACCCGAATGTAAAGATATCGAACCAGACTGCCAACAGGAGGACGGCGGATGCCGCAGCACAGTAGGTGACTGCACTGTTCCAGTCCTTGAGCTCGTCAACGCATTTCGAGGCCTTGCGTGCCAAAAGGGCGCTCACGAACAGGACGATGGACACTATCGCGCAGTAGACGGGGACGTACATCGCCAGAGCCGCCTTAAGCATATCGTAGTACTCCTGAGGGATCATCCCGCTGTCGACGTATGCCTGGAGCATGTCGATGATGGCCTTTGCGGAAAGGCACGTGAGGATCACGAGGATGGCGAGGATCGGTGCAATGAACATGTAGATCTTGATGAGTATCGGCAGGGGTCCCAGCGCATCGGCCCTGACAGGTCTCGCCGTGAACTCCGTACGCGTATCCTCGCTACCGTCCAGTCTGCTCCCGCACTCAGGGCAGAAGGCAGAACCCTCAGGGATGTTAGCTCCGCATTTGTAGCAGAACTTGATGTCGTTGCTCATAGGTTGGCGTATGCCATATTGCGTTTAAAACCTACTATCTGTGCGACGGGATTGTTGAAAAGATGGCCCCGGTGTCCCCACCGGGGAAATGATTTGTTAGGTTCACTGCCTTCTGGCAGCCACTGCAAGACCGAGGATTCCGATCACTGCGGTGACCCCGCCTGCGTAGAACGGGATAACGGCGTACTCGGAAGCAACTTCGGACTTCGTATCCTCGATGATCTCCATCATCAATTCGGATCTTGTCGAATCGGTCTCCTTATACTCGTACTTGGCGGCCGTCTCGGTCTGGATATCAGGCAGCGAGAGGGTGACCGAGTCAAGATACGGGATCTTGAGTCCGGAAACTGCCTTGGCGATGGTCCCGAGAACGATCGGCTCATCGATGTTGACCTTGTCGTCCACCTTGAGCTTGTATCCAGCACTCAGACCAATCTTGTTGATCTGGATTCCGAGAGGTACAAGGCCGTTGTTGGAGTATCCTACACCGAGCTCTGCCTCCAGTTTGTTGAAGGAGAGCGATGTGCTGATGTTCTCCGGGCCTTCTCCGGAGATCTTGGTCATCTCGACACTCATGTCCCCTTTCATCTGTCCGCCGATCTTGACGTTGAAGTAGAAGTCCTGCTGGCTGAAAGAATCGGTGTTCTTGTAGTTGGTATCGATGTCAACGTACATGTACATTGAGAACTTTATGGAGGTCTTCTGAGCGTATTCCGCGCCCTCATATACATCCATATCCGCACCCAACATGTTATCTATGTTGTTCACCGCGATGACCTTGGTCAGGATCTCCTTCAGCGACTCGTTCCCGAACAAGTTCGCTACGATGTAATTGTAGAGATGGTCGGAGTCGGAATCTATCGTCACATTGTCCTTCAGGGAGACATCGACCATGAGACCGAGCTCACCGAGATTGTTGCCGCCGCTGAAATGCGTCTCGTCACCAGTAAGCATCAGCATCAATGCGTCAGGTATCGTGGCCGCCAGCTTCAGGCATCCGGGACCGATCTCTGCGCTTGATGTTTCCTCGTCCTCCTCAAGATCCAGTGCGAGGAACGAAGTGGCCATTCCACTCGATATCGTACCGGCGGCCTTCCTGATAGTGTCGTCGTCGATATCCCAATTGTCAATCTCCTCAGGATCCACATTGGCGACGATCTTGACAAGGTCCTTGAACACATTCTCTACCTTCTGGATGTTGGCATCGCTGTCCTCGGTGAATTCGAGCACGAAGCCTTCGTTGTGAAGGTTGATCAACGCATTCACGATGTTGCCTGGGTCCAGGTTCATCAGTTCGCTGAGGTCAAATTCGCTAAGGTCGATCTCCTCGAGCGGGTCATCGCTCGCATCGGCCTCGGCCACGAAACTGATGGGGACGCAAAGCATGGCCAGCACGGCCAAGGTTGCAATAATCTTCTTTGAATCCACTTCACTCACTCCTTGGTACTTTGAGGGCTGCAAGGGCCAGGAACATCATGGTCCAGCCGATGCAGAGAACGATTGATGAGAGCCAAGGTGCCGTGAATTCCGGGACGGCCTTGACTAAGGAAAGTATGATGAGCAGAGTCATTCCTCCGAACCCTCCCGCTCCGGGCATGTCGACCATATCCATCACGGGCACCACCGAGGTCATGAGATCCATGGTCATCACGTTCATGATGGGTCCGAGAAGGAACATCAGTCCGGGGATCATGAAGTACAGTATCATCAGTGTGGCGAAGGACGAACGTGCGGTGACGAAGTTCATGAAGTGGCAGAGCGCACAGGCCATCGCACCGTAGGCTATGGCGACGTACAGGGTGTACTGCATGTCCATGTACAGCGTCCCCTTGAACAGGTAAGCGCAAGCCACGATGGCGGCAACGATGGCGGCCATCGATATGGCCACGCCTATCACCGCTCCGACGAAGGAACCCAGGAGGCCCCCTATGGTCTTGATGTCCGATTTCTCTCCCTTCAGGGTCGACATCTTTCCTGCGCTGGTCACAGTCCACACGGGGACCGACAGGACAAGGAACGACAGCAACGGGAGCCCGAGCCCCATAGCCGAGAACCTGTCCTCTAGTATCTGGACGATGAATCCCCAAACGAAGACGGATATGACGCATCCGATTAATCCGAGCATGCCCCTTCCGCAGAACAGACGGGAGAGGGATCTCTTGGCATTGGCGCCGAATCCTGTGGGGGAATCCTCCTCCTGATTGAAGGGAGGATAGTTATCCAGCATAAGACCGGCATCAGATGTGACGGCTTTTTTCTTTGACATTATGCCTTCGAAAGTGCTTATAATAATTAATAGGGGCGGTTTGATGGTCAGTTAAAGTAGATACGTTTTAAATATCTCCTCGTAATCACACTAATCACGGATATTGGAGTCTGCGTTATGGATTCCACCGTGGAGGATGTTTCATCCTCAGGCCGTACGGGGGCATCGCCGAACGTGCGGAGCACGAAAGACTATTGTCAATCATGTATTGTTTTAGCAATGCTTATATACAACTCCACTATACCAGAGTTCCAGTTAGGTCCACCCTGTGGACATTAGCGAGGTAATGAAATGGTAACCGTCTACGATGTTCCTGCCGAGCAGCTCATTCTCAAGACGGCCCAGAAGCTCAAGGAGAACGACAAGATCGTCCCCCCTGACTGGGCAGAGTTTGTGAAGACCGGTAGGCACACAGAGAGAGCCCCTTCCCAGGATGACTGGTGGTACACACGCGCCGCCTCCATCATGAGGAAGCTGTACGTCAAAGGACCGATGGGATCCTCTAAGCTGGCCGCCGAGTACGGTGGTTACGCTGACAGGGGAGCAATGCCGAACAAGGCAGTCAAGGGAAGCCGCAACATCGCAAGGAAATGCCTGATGCAGCTCGAGGCCGCCGGATATTTGGTTTCCAAGGACAAGGAGGGCCGCGCAATCAGCCCTGCAGGTCAGTCCCTTCTGGACAACACTGCGAAAGAGGTCTACGACGAGATGAAGGCCTGAGAGGAGGTTTCAGCTATGGACGATCCGGAATTAGAGGCATTGAGGCAGAAACGTATGCAGGAGCTCCAGCAGCAGGCTGCACAGCAGCAGGCGGAGGAGCAGAAGCAGCAACAGCTGGAGATGCAGCTTCAGAACGCTATGAGGCAGATCCTGACCCCCGAGGCCAGGGACAGGCTCAACAACATCAAGCTCGCCAACCCCCAGATGGGACAGCAGATCGAGATGCAGTTGATCCAGCTAGCCCAGAGCGGAAGGATCCCCGTACCCGTCGACGACGGGATGCTGAGACAAATCCTTGGGCAGATCACCCCCAAGAAGAGGGAGATCACCATAGAGAGGAGATAATCATGTCAAGTACTAAGGCCCCCGCAATGAAGACCAGGCTGAACAAGAAGGTCAAAGAGAACCGCCGTGTCCCCGCATGGGTCATGATGAGGACCAGCAGGCAGTTCCTCCGCCATCCCAAGAGAAGGTCATGGCGCATGAGCAAGATTAAGGAGTGATTAGCATGGCAGACGAAATCGAGAGGACAATCGTCGTTCCCCTGAGGAAGACAAAGCAGGCTCCCCGCACACGCAGGGCAAACCGCGCTATCAAGGAGCTCAGGGAGAACATCGCCAGGCACATGAAGGCCGAGGACGAGCAGATCTGGATCGACGCTAGCGTCAACGAGAAGATCTGGTCCAACGGTATCCGCAACCCCCCGAACAAGATCACCGTCAAGGCGGTCAAGTTCGACGACGGCCTCGTTGAGGTCTCACTCGCAGAGTGATTAAGATGATGAGATATTCCCGCTACGCAGGCAACCCCAACATCGGCGTGTTCGCCGTCGCCAACGAGAATGTCTCATTCATCGCCGCGGATGCTGCCCCGGAGTTCGTAAAGGCTCTGGAGGAAGCACTTCAGGTAGAAACGCATTTGATGACGGTGGCCGGATCATTCGTGGTCGGGTCACTCGTCGTCATGAATTCTAACGGAGCGGTCGTCTCAGGTTTATCTGACCCCAGGGAGATCTCGGAGATCGAGAAATATATCCCCTGCGTGGCGGTGGACGATCCGCTCAATGCGGCAGGGAACAACATCCTTGCCAACGACCACGGTGCGATACTCAATCCCGACTATCCGAAAGAGACCGTTAAGTCAATTTCGGACGCCCTCGGAGTGGAGTGCGTCCAGTCGTCCATCGCGGGGATCAACACGGTCGGTTCCCTGTGCCGCGCGACCAACAAGGGCTGCGTGTGCCACATCGACGCATCCGAGGATGATGTCAAGCTCATACAGGACGTCCTGAAGGTAGAGGCCATCAGGACGACCGTGAACCACGGAGCACGCGTCCTTGGAGCCGGCATCCTTGCCAACTCGAAGGGTGCCCTTATCGGCGACGAGACGACGCCCATCGAGATGGGGAAGATCGAGGAAGGCCTCGCCCTCTACTGATCAGTGGTCGAAGACCCAGCATTCTTTCGCTTCAGGCAGTTCGGACTTGCTGATCTCAAGCTCGTTGCCGATGAAATCCACCACGTTGTCGGGGATGATGTCGAGGAACTTGTCAAGTGTGGATAGTCTGAATGATAATCCGCCTACCATGTAATGCATGGGGACGATGATATTCGGATTGACGAGCTCGATGAACTTCTTGATCTCGGGGAGCTCCATCGTGTACACCTCTCCCACCGGGATGAAGAGGAAATCCACGCCGTGGATCTGGTCGATGACATCCTGTGAAGGGATGCATCCGATGTCGCCGCAATGGCAGATCGATATGCCGTCCATGGTGAACTTGTAGATGGTGTTGGCACCCCTCTCGTCGCCCTGGGAATGATCGTGCCATGACATGTAGCCGTCAAGGACGATCCCTCCCTTGAGCTCCGTCCTACCGGTGAAGAACTTGAGGTCTTCATGATCGCCCTTGATGACGCGGCTTGCGTTGTGGTCGTAGTGGTCGTGCGTCATCAGGACCACATCGGCGATCGCTTTAGGTGTCTTGAGTCCGATGGAACGCCCGTCGTGGGGATCTACCACTATAGAGACCGTCTCGTTCGAGAATTCGAAACACGAGTGCCCGTGCCACTTTATCCACATGAGCACTGGATTGACGGCTGAATAGAAAAACAGTTTTGTCGAACATCCGAATTGGTCCTTTTTATAGACGTTTATCGATTAAGGTCTTATGAAGCGGACTCTGGTCCTCGCTGTAGACAGGGATGACGATTTCGGCGTCAAAGGTTGCGTATCGACTCCTGTCATAGGTGTAGAGAACTGTTTGGCCGCTGCAAATTCTCTCGGTATCGCCGATCCGGAGGATTCCGACCTCAACGCACTGTATGCTGCGATCAGCACATGCCTGGATCTCCAGGAGGAGGGTGTCGACGCTAACGTGGCACTCATCTGCGGCGACGAGAAGGTCGGGCACAAATCGGATCTTGCTCTGGTCAGCCAGCTGGAGGAGGTCCTGGATCATTTCAATCCGGACAACGTGGTACTCGTCGGAGACGGTGCGGAGGATGAGTACATCTATCCTATCATCTCCTCCAGGTCACACGTCGATTCGGTCAGGAAGGTCTACGTCAAGCAGGCCCCCAACATCGAGAGCTCGTTCTACATCCTTACCAAGATGCTCAACGAGCCTACCAAGAGGAGGAGGTTCATCGCCCCTCTGGGAGCCATAATCTTCCTTGTCGCTCTGTGCATGCTGATCCCCGATCTGGTCATGATTCTGATGTACAACGACGTGACCATGATCCCGGCCACCACGAGGGATTTTGTACTGCTCCTTGTGGGTCTGATACTCCTGATGTATGCGTACAGTTTCGGCGACATGATCAAAAGGTACAGGGCATGGTTCAAGGACAGGATCCTCGGAAGGAGCACCAGGATGGTCATGTCAGCCTTGGCATTCGGTATCCTTTTCGTCAGTGCGATCGTATGCTACTACGAAGCTGCTGACACCTATTACCCCAACTTCATGGTGGCTGTGGTGTCCTACATCTCCCTTATGATATGGCCAGTCGTATTCGCCATCCTGACCTACATACTGGGAATTATCCTCGACGAGGTCCAGGAAGCCTCCACTATCCGCCTGAGCAATCTTTTCGACTGCTTCAGCATAGGCAGCTTCGGACTGATGGTCCTCGGTATCATAGACCTGGTGCTGTACTATGTAGCACCCGGGAAGGATGGCGTCATAGGAATCATCGAGATACTTCTGGGAATCATGATCTCCTTCCTGGCCAACTACATCAAGAAGTTCTACAGGTCATCAAATCCTGTCACGGAGTGATCCCATGGATTTCCCCAGCTGGGAACCTATCTACGAGCAGATACTCTCCGACATGGGCTATTCCAGGGAAGATGACGAGAACTCCGTACGCATCCTCAAGGCGGTCACTTTGAACTCCGACCTCCGCATGGGGGACGAGGCAGCAGAGCTGCTCAGGGAACCCGTGACCATATGCGGAGCGGCCCCGTGCCTCGAATCGGATATACAGACGAAAGGGGCATCTGGGACAATCATCGCCGCGGGCTCTGCGGTCGGCAGATGCATGGCTTGCGGATTGATGCCTGACATCGTATTCACCGATCTCGACGGCGACATCGGTCCGCAGATGGATGCAAGCTCCAAAGGCGCATTTACGTTCATCCACGCCCACGGCGACAATTCGGACCTTATCATGCGTTATGCTCCGTTGTTCAAGGGCCCGGTGGTACTGACCACCCAATCCACACCTGAGCTGACGGTGTTCAACTACGGCGGGTTCACCGACGGCGACCGTGCTTACTGCTTCGCAAGACATTTCGGCGTAAGGGACATAAGGCTGCTGGGTTTCGATTACGACAATCCGATGCCCAAGGACGGCTCCGATCCGGATATCAAGAAGAGGAAGCTCTCCTGGGCGAAACGCATCATTTCGACCAACTAAAGAGCGCCTTAACTTTTTATTTATAGGATTAGGGCATTGCTGACGAAAGAGGCGACGTTATGGACACGGCGACACTGGTCATGATTCTCCTATGCATCGTCTATATCCCGATCTGGGTATGGACATGGAGAAAGCCGGAGGCTGCCGCCAGATTCCATCTCGTCAAATACGGCCCTGCTATCCTCATCAAGACCCAGCTCGGGATCAGGATGATGGACAAGCTGGGCAGATACAAGAGGTTCTGGAGAGTATTCGGGTTCATCTCCAAGCTCACTTCCGCACTGCTGTTCTTCATGATGATGTACATGCTGGTCCTGTCACTGATCAACCTGCCGGCCAGGATCGGACAGGGAGGAATGGGCATACAGTATGCTCTGGCAATCCCGGGTTTCAACCCGATGCTTCCATTGACATACGGTATCCTGGCGCTGTTCATCGCAATGGTCGTCCACGAGATGGGACACGGTATCCAGTCCAGAGCGAACGACTGCAAGGTCGATGCAACAGGACTGCTCTACGGCGTGGTCCCCCTGGGGGCCTTCTGCGAACCCAACGAGCAGGAGCTGGCCAAACTGGACCGCAGGCCGCAGATGGACATCTATTCCGCTGGAATAACGATCAACACATTCGTCGCCGTGATCGCGTTCCTGTTGCTGCTCTTCATCGCAGGAGGGATATCTCCCGCCTTGGACAGCGAAGGCACCGATCTGAACGACAAGCCCGGCATATACTACATAGACGACAAGTCGCCGGCCTTCGATTCGGAGATACCCACATCATCCCTCATCACTGGCATCAAGCTCCAGGACGAAGCCGAATACAAGGCCATCAGAGCAGTCACGTTCAACAAGGCCACATCGTTCGTCTGCACAGACGGCACCCAGGTGTCGCCGTTGAATCTATACAACCTGCAATACGTCACTGAAGGGGGCGTAACGCACGACTCTGGATCCATGCAGATGGGTGCGCTAATCAAACGTGTCACTAACAACAGTCCGGCATCCAGCATCGGCATAGAGCCGCTCACGTACATCGTGTCGATCACCATCATCGATGCTTCCGAGCAGGTGACCGTTTATGATATCGCTTCCAGCTACGACTTCATGAAGACCATGAGCGAGACCAAGCCGGGGGACCGTGCGGTCATCGAGACCGTGGCCATCGCCACCGATCTGGTCGTCCCTGCACCGGTGACACATGAAGAGGTCACACTGACATCCTCCGGTTCCCAAGGATACCTCGGTCTAGCAGTCACGGACTCAGGATTCACGTTCACGACACCTTCCATAATGCTGGACAGGTCCCTTGACCCGTTCTACGGATGCACCACGCCCTTCAGCTACGTGCAGGGCATCCTGTCGTACCTTTCCGGTCCGTTCAACGGAATGGATCCTATCCCGGATTCCATCACCTGGTGGTACGACGCCCCCAACGGTGATATGACATGGGTGATCCTCAAGTCCCTCTATTGGATCTTCTGGTTGGATCTCCTCCTGGCGATATCCAATGCCCTTCCCGCCTACCCGTTCGATGGAGGCTTTTTATTTGAGGGAGGCATCAATTGGCTGCTAGAAAGGCTAGGCATCAGGGACGGTGAGAAGCGCAAGCAGATGTCACAGAACATCTCCAGCAGCATCTCGACGGTGACACTGGTCATGTTCATCCTGGTGATAATGGCCGTAGTGATATGATTGGAAAGAGGTGACAAGAATGATCGATATCTTTGCGATGGTTAACGGAAAGCTCACGAGGACGGAAGAGATAAAGGAGAACGTCTGGATCAATATGGTCAATCCGACCGTCGATGAGATCGATCAGGTCCAGCACTTCCTCGACATCGACCGCGAGGCCCTCACGGCCGCTCTGGATGACGAGGAGGGTTCCAGGACGGAGATGTCCAGCAAATACACCATCGTGCTGGTAGACGCCCCTACCAGGGAGTGGAGGAACGGACACGAGGAGTTCACCACATACCCCATCTCGATCACCATGACGGACAAGGCCATCGTGACTGTCTGCCTGCAGCCCCTGTTCGCGGTATCCAATATCCTCTCGACGATGAACAAGAACATCAACACTATCAACGTCGAGAACCGTACACGTTTCCTGCTCCAGATTCTCTTCAGGATCGCCATCAACTATCAGTCAGACCTGAAATATATCGAGGTCAAGCGCAACGCGATCGAGGAGTCGATCCGCAAGGCCACCAAGAGGGAGGACCTCTTCGAGCTCCACGAGCTGGAGTCCAACCTGGTCTACTTCAAGACCAGTCTTTCTGTGAACGCTTCGATCATCGACAGGATCAGCAGGCAGCCCCGTCTCATCTCCAATTCGGAGGACAAGGAGCTCATCGACGATGTCATCGTCGAGACCCAGCAGGCCCTGGAGATGACCACGACCTACTCGCAGATCATCAAGGGTACCAGGCAGCTGGTCGAGGCGGACCTGAACAACTCCCTTTCGAACGTCATGAAGTTCCTGACTTCCATCACCCTGATCATCTCCATACCGACGATGATCGCGAGCTTCTATGGAATGAACGTGGAACTTCCCGGCGGAGGTTACGAGTACACATACATCATTCTGCTGGCACTGATGATCATCCTGTGCATAATATCCGTGGTGATCCTGCGCAAGAGAGGATTATGGCGCTGATAAGATGACCGACATCAGAACAATGGCCAAGGCCATCAGGACCTACCCCGGGGTCACCAGGAAGAACGACATCCACAGGGTCGTCGACATGTTTCCTACTCAGGGTTTCTCGCAGGTCTTCGCGGCCGAGGGCGAGGACGCCGCCGCGATACACTGCGGCGACCGCTACGTCCTCTTCGCCACTGACGGGATCATGGAATCCCTCCTCAGGGCTGACCCGTTCCTCGCAGGCTACTATGCTGTTCTCGTGAATGTCAACGACATAGCCGCCATGGGCGGGAGGCCTCTCGCCATGGTCGATGTCATGTCCATGAACAACGGACAGCTGGGAGAGGAACTCATCAAAGGTCTTCAGGAAGGTGTCAGGAAATTCAACGTCCCCCTGGTGGGCGGGCACACGCATCCCGACTGCCATTACAGCGCCATCGACATATCCATCATCGGTTGCGTGGCCAAGGGTGACGTCCTTCTGAGCAGTTCAGCACAGGAAGGCGACGACATCGTCTTCGTCATCGACCTGGACGGCAGGTTCCCCGAATCCGTCCCCTATACCTACGATTCGACGTCCATGAAGTCTGACGAATTGGTACAGGCCCAGATGGATGCGGTGTGCACAGTGGCCAAGAAGCATCTGGCACATGCTTGCAAGGATATGAGCAACCCCGGCCATGTCGGTACACTCGGTATGATGCTCGAATCCTCCGCCAAGGGCGGTATCGTGGATGTCACCAAGATTCCCATCCCCGAGGGGGTGGACGATGTGCACTGGGCGAAGACCTATTACGGATGCGCGTTCGTCTTCTCGTGTGACCCGAAACATTCCCAGGAGATCATCGACATCTTCTCCCAGGTCGGATGCACCGGATCTGTCGTAGGAAAGGTAGACGGCACCAGGCAGCTTAAGATAACAGACGGCCAGGATACCGAGGTCCTTTTCGATTTCTCCAAGGACATCATAACCGGTGTAAAAGTAAGATGAGTGTCTGGCCACAGCGGTTGTTCTCTCCTCCGGACACCAGTTAACCACGTCACGCCTCAACCCTGCGATCCCGCAAACGTCAGTGGTTCGAAGTGAGGCTGCTCCCGTCAGGACCTGACCCGGTTTCCCCGATTAATGTGTGGAAAACGACCCTCCGGTCGTTCCCGTCACAAACTCCGACTCTGCAGGACAAGATTTCATAGTTGTTCAGTGGGCTAGTGTCTTTCAGCGGGACCGCCCGCTGCTGTCACCCCCGCGTATTGACGATTTCGGGTATAGGGCACGCCAAGCACCCCGGTCTAGCCAGACAGAAGGTTATTCTGAAACGTAATAGAAATAACTTCCCACAAA
Organism: methanogenic archaeon mixed culture ISO4-G1; assembly: GCA_001563305.1. Classification (NCBI taxonomy): domain Archaea; kingdom Methanobacteriati; phylum Methanobacteriota; class Methanomicrobia; order Methanomicrobiales; species methanogenic archaeon mixed culture ISO4-G1. The sequence continues at coordinate 839,013 of CP013703.1, read as the reverse complement.
TGGAACCGGTTCTGTGATTTGTTCCTCGGAGTGTCTCTTCAATAGGGAGCAACCATCGTCGATGATGCCTGATGAATTCATGACCATCTGGCTGGATCGAACGGGTTGGTGATGGGCGTACCGCTCACGGTGAAGGCAGGTGTGACCATTACCCCGCCGTCCATCAGGGAAGCGGCCTCTCTGTTGTAGTCGACCACACCGTATCCGACACCCTGGGCATGATGGGAGTATGTTGCGCCGTTCTTGACATCCGTGCCCTCGGTCACATGGAGGGTCACGGTGTTGTCTATCTTCCCCTTCAGTATGCCTGCGTGGTATCCGGTTCCGATCCCTGCCGCATAAAGGCCCCCGGTAGCGGTGATGTCGGAATAGGAGGTGATGACGATGGTGAGGTCGATCCAGCCATTTTGTCCGCATTTCCTGTCATATCCGCTTCCAATACCCGCGGCATAGTAACCACCCACGGCATTCACGTTCGAGTTCTCGATGAAAATGCTAAGGACCGTGGCAGAATCGACCCTTTCAGGGTGGCTTCCGCCGATTCCTGCAGATCCGTTCCCACCGACTACATTGAGGAGACTGGAGTTGGAGATGGTTATGTCAGCGCCTTGCCAGAACCTTGCACCGATTCCGGCCGATTTGCTGCCTCCGATGGCAGATTCCACTATGGAGCTGTCGATCACGACCTTGATCCCTCCGATCGCCGGCGATCCCTCGGCCTCCTCGTTCCCGTAGCCACTGACAAGGAATTCGGTCTCCGGGAATCCTCCGCGGGCCTCCTTCACCACAGAGTTGGTGATGAGCACACTGCCATTGTCGCCGCCGATTCCGTAGGCACGCAGCCCGTATCCGCCGGCATAGATCTGGGCGAGATTGGTTATCCTTATCGATCCGGTGTTGCTTCCGGCATTTCCGATACCGCTTCCGCCCGTATTGAGGTAGGCTTCCATGCCTGCGGTCTGATAATGCACGTTGTTTCCGTATTCGCAACCGTCGTTACCGGTCACGGTCAGGGTCCCTCCGCCCGTGAGGATCACCTCTCCGCCTTCATGGACTCTGATTGCATCCGCGTCCTTTCCGCCTACGAGTTCCACATTGTTCTTGACAACTATCGTCAGCCAGGCATCGGGCATGATTTCGATAGCGGGGGTGTACGGTGCCGCATTGATCGTCACGCCGTCCAGTATGATCTGGTGCATATCTTCCAGTACCGTTGCTACGGAATCCTTGTAGAAGGTCACGTTGCTGTTCTCGACGACTATCTTATCGTAGACGCCGCTGAGATAGTTCGGAGGTGTTGTGATAGGACCGGCTCCGCTGTCCTCCTCCCCCGATTCGGTGGAAGTTGAGATGTAACTGATGCTGGTATACGAATTGGTATTGCCTATGAACAGGGTGCTCTCGGAGGCCCTTCCGACTAGGATACCGGCGTTGCCGCCGTTCAGATCGGCCATCAAAGTGACTCTGCTGAGGTCGCAGTTAGATACCTTCACCGTGATTGTGTTCTCCTGGATGTTTCCGGCGATACCTCCGACATTCCTGTATCCGATGGTGGTCAGATGCGATACCGTGCAGTTATCTATGTCCGAATTGCACATTCCGGAGATCCCGCCCACATCGTTTCCCATATCGCTCAGAGAATATGGTGTGGATAACGTGGCCCTGGTGCACAGGAGGTTGACATACGAAGCTTCTGAATCGGATATCTTCTTTGTCTGGTATCCTGCTATGGAACCGATGTACCTGTTACCGTCCAGATCCGCATGGGTGACCACAAGTCTATTTGCCGTGGAATTGAGGAATCCAGCTATGGAACCGACATGTTGGGAACCTGAGATGGATACCGTATCGACGGTTAGATTCTCGATGTGCCCTCCGCTCATGTAGCCGAACAGACCGACATAGTCCATACCGGATGTGATGGTCAGATTAACGATCTTGTGACCATCGCCTTCGAGCGTTCCCTTGAACGGACAGTTTGTGGCGGATGCAACGGATCCGATCGGAGTCCATTCGTAACCCTTTAGATCGATGTCATGCCCGATCACTAACGTATCGCCGCTGAATCCTCCGTTGGCGAAGTTGTATTTGGAAATCCACGCCAATTCGGACGGGAGGTTGATTATGTAATCCCCGCCCACAGACCTTGGCTCTTTGGTCTCTGTACCGTCCCAGACATACTCTTCGATTACGGATGTCAGGACGATCTCAGCAGAGTCGGCGATACCGTCCCCTCCGGCGACCTTACAGAATATTTTGTAGGTCCCGGGTTCCTTGGCGGTCGGGATCTCATTGGAATAGTTTCCAGTAGAAAGTCTGTAGTATGCAATACCGTCAGTAACAGTCCCGGGAACGACCAATTCCTTCTCCCAACCGTCGAAGACGCACGATTGGGACTCCGGTTCCACCGACCACGAGGCCGATGAGGCCATGATGTTGAAGATACCTGATTCGAACTCGACGATGTAGTTCCCCTGGATCCTCTCTCCGGTAACATGGATCTTGTATGCACCTAGCTCTTCACCCGATTCACGCGTGACCGTGTAGCTGATGTCGGCATTCCCGTTGACTGTGGCGGTGAATACGGGGTCGGCGGACCCGTAGATCTTGGAGGCATCGTTGGCCGTTACGGTGATGATCTCGTTGAAGATCACCAGATATCCATCTTCGAAAGCGAGCCTGTAATTGCCCTGGATAGCTTCCCCTGAAGCGCTGATGACATAGCCCCCGCAGTCCTCGCCCTGTTCCCTGACGATCGTGTACTGGACTGTATCCGTACCTAACGTACCGTCCACGGTAGCGGTGAAAACGGGATCCGGTTCCCCGTGGAGCTTCTGACAATCGTTCACCCTGACGGTGACTGGGGCATACTGAATCTTGGCTGTGACCACCTCGTCGTAGACCGTTCTGCCATCATCTTCGACCTTACACCATACGGTGTATTCCCCGGCATCGGTCATCGTCGGTACGGAAGTGGTGAAGTTCGTGCCGTCCAGGCTGTAATAGGCAATACCCTCATCAGTCTTCTTTGTGACCAGCTCCTGCAAGGTACCGTTGTAAGTCAGATCGGGGGCCGGGCCAATCCCATAAATGTCCTCTGAAGCATCATTACCAAGGAATTCGTCGTATACTAGAATCCCGAAAGGAACGGCAAGTAAGACGATGATTATGGCCACAATTATTGAACCGCCCGTGTTCACACTATGCACCCTTCAAGACATGCTATTAACACATAGTACATTAAACTTGATAGTGATATGTCGAATTTTGAGAACTATTTGGATGAGAGTCATTAATCTTTCCAAATGTGCTGAACTGTGTAATTCCAATCTGTAGTGGACATAAACCCCTACCAGAATGAATAACGGATTCGGTCAAACCAACGATCGCCAACAAGGGTCGTGAAGCATAAAGCCCAGGATTTCTTATGGATCGATTCACCTCAATTTTATATAGGTCCCTGACATACACTTGATTACCGTGCTATGTGTTAGCACGCAACATTGGTGATTCGACATGAGTATCTTAGGACTGGAAGACCCCTGGATTATAGCTGCGTATGCAGGATGCATACTGAGTGTAGTGTTCTGCGTATACTACAGCCTCAAGAAGGGGGCCCCCGAAGAGGAGGAAGATTCCGATGACTGAAGGAATCGATCTCGTGATATTCGGGGTCATGACCGCCATCTTCGTCGTCATAACCCTGCTTCTCGGATGGTTCGGATACAAGAACACCAAGAATAACGACGAGTTCCTTCTGGGCCGTAACAAGACCAGCCCTCTGATTATCGCGCTGTCCTACGGTGCGACCTTCCTGAGCGCTTCCGCCGTCATCGGTTTCGGAGGTCAGGCCGCGGTCCACGGAATGAGCCTCATGTGGCTCTGCTTCCTGAACCTGTTCGCCGGACTCATCGTCGCTTTCATCATCTTCGGAAGGAGGACCAGGAGGATCGGAAGGAAGCTTGGTGCCGCTACATTCGCGGACTTTCTCGGTAAGGTGTACAAATCCAGCGGTATCAGGGTGTTCACAGCGGTGCTCATCCTCATCATGATGCCCATCTACGCTGCGGCCGTCCTCAAGGGAGGAGTCAACTCGCTGGCGGTCATCACTGGTCTAGATTACAACCTCATCCTCATCGCGCTCTCGCTCATCGTCGCCGTCTACGTCGTATACGGCGGTATCATCGCCGTCATGTACAACGATGCGTTCCAGGCGTTCATCATGTTCGCCGGAATGGTGGTCATCCTTCTCGTAACCTGGTCCGTCCTCGGCGGTGTCACAGCTGCCAACGAAGGACTGGTGGATCTTTGGAACCACCCCGTTTGGGAGACGATCTCCGAGATCGGCGTGGCCGACGGTTTCAACGGCTGGACATCTGTTTCCGAATTCGGTTCAAGAGAGTGGATGACGGTCGTCACCACCTTCATCATGGGTGTCGGTATCGGTGCCCTCACGCAGCCCCAGCTTGTGGTCAGGTACATGTCAGCCAAATCCGACAGGGACCTGGACAAATCCCTGCTCATCGGATCCGTGTTCATCATGGTCGTTGTAGGGGCCGCATACACCATCGGGCCCCTCACCAACGTGTTCTTCAACAACGAATACGGCATGACCTCATTCCAGTACATCTCGTCCCTCGGACTGGGAACCGATTTCATCATCCCCCAGTACATCCTCGAGGTCTTCAAGGGAATAACCTTCGGAGAGGTCTTCATCTCCCTGTTCCTGCTCTCCCTCATCTGCGCCTCTATATCCACCATCAGCGCCCTTATGCACACCATCGGTGTCGCCGGAGGATACGATCTGTACTCTGTCATCAAGAGGAAGGGCACCAACAACACCGACGCACAGTCACTCAGCCTCAACAGGGCTTTCATCGTCGTCTTCATGCTATTGGTTGTCGTATACTGTTACTTCATGCCGAAGGAGATCATCGCGAAGGCCACATCCGTCTTCATGGGGGTCACCGCTGCCGCGCTGCTGCCGGCATACTTCCATTCGCTCTACTCCAAGAACCCCAACCGCTCGGCCGCAGTTGCCAGCATCGCCGTGGGTTCCATAGCCTACATGTTCTCGGCACTCTTCCTGAACGCAGGGACCAGCATATTCCTGCCCATCTGCTCGATGATTACCGGAAACAATGTGCTGTTCCCCGGGACCACGATCGCATTCCTCGATCCTCTGATAATCGCACTGCCGCTGTCGATAATCGCGATGATAGTAACAATATTAGTCAAGAAAAGACAACTAAATACTATGAAAACCTGCACCGGTATAGATTCCCATGACTGATGAGAAGGCTAAAGGAGCGGAAGGGTTCGAAGAGAAACATCTGCTCTCCATCATGATGTTCCTTTCGATGAACGGAGAATGCAGGAAGATAGAGATCTACGAGAACGTCTCGTCGAATCCAAGGATTCCGCAGAAGTTAGACCGCCTCGAGGCCATGGGGTTGTTGACCCAGAAGTACGACAGCAACCTCCGCTCCATGATGATCAAGCTCACATCCAAGGGGATGGAAGCGGCCAAGATCATCAACGAGCTCGACAGGTTGCTCAAGTCCGAATAAAACAGGCTAAGTATCTCTTCATCGATGAAGGGTTATGGAGTCTAAGGTCCTGGAACTGAGGAATGTGTCCGTCGTAAGAGGCGGGAAGCACATACTCACTTCCGTGGACCTTGACATTTTTCCAAACGAGAATGTGGCACTTATAGGACCTAACGGGGCCGGTAAGACCACCATAGTGAGACTGTTGACGGGTGACGTCCTGCCGTTCTACGACGAGGACGATCCCGCTGTGATGAGGATATTCGGAAAGGATAGATGGGACATATTCGACCTCCGCAGGAGGATGGGAATAGTCTCCATGGACCTGCAGAACAGCTTCGAGCCCGAGACCACCGTCTCGAAGGTAATTTGCAGCGGATTCTTTTGCAGTCTGGATGTTTTCAGGCACACTGTCGTCACCGAGGAGATGAGGGCCATAGCACTAAAATCGGCCGAGGGGATGGGCATATCTGAACTGATGGACCGCCCCATAGCCGACCTTTCGCTGGGGGAGATGAGGAGGGCCCTCATAGCTCGTGCACTCGTCCACAATCCTGAACTGCTCGTCCTGGACGAGCCCATGACCGGCCTGGACATAGTGATGAAATCCAAGTTCCGCCAGATTTTCGACATCCTGGCCAAGAACGGCGTGAGCATCGTGATGATAACCCATGACCTGTCCGACATCCCCTCATCGGTGACCCGTGTCATCGCAGTAAGGGACGGACGCATATTGGCCGACGGGAGCAAGTCCCAGATACTGACCGATGGCACCATGTCCGAACTTTACGGAGAAAGTATTAAGGTCGTGGAAGATAACGGATGCTATCAGATGCTCCTAGGAGGTACGGCCGAATGAAACGTGTATGCCTTGGTTGCGGTTCCGAGATTCCGGAGGACAGCGATTTCTGCTATGCCTGCGGACGCTGGGCCAAGGATGCCCTCAATGTCGACGACAACGGCAATCTCCTCGTGACTGAATATTGTCTCAACTGCGGGGAAGCGATGCCCGCCAACAGCGCATTCTGCCCCTACTGCGGCTACAAGATCGAGAGCCATGCCGTCCAACCGGTCAGGCCGTACCGCAGGAAGATGACCAATACGGACATTCTCGCGATCCTGCTGGCAGTCATTCCCGGATTCATAAATGTATTCGGATTGGGGCAGATAGTGCTGAAGAGGTGGTCCAGAGCCTTCACGTATCTGTGCCTGACCGTACTACTGTTCTATCTGGCACCCTCGTTCCTTGCCCAGGATACCACCAGGATCATACACCTGGTACTGCAGCTGATAATCTTCATCTTCTCGATCCAGGATGTGTTGAATGCTATACAGACGAGAGGTGCCTGAATGGACTGGACGGAGAAGTACAGGCCCCAGTCGCTGGATGACGTCATCGGCAACCCCGGTGCGGTCAACACGCTCAGGCAGTGGGCCCAGTCATGGGTCGACGGCATCCCCGAGAAAAGGGCGATAGTGCTCATCGGTACCCCCGGTATAGGGAAGACCACATCAGCCCTCGCATTGGCAAATGATATGGGTTGGACACCGGTGGAGATGAACGCTTCCGACCAGCGTACCGGAGATGCCATCGAGAACATCGCACTGAGAGGATCCCGTTTCAACACATTCTCGGAGGGCGGCTCTTATCTGGACTCTTCAAAAGGACAGCGCAAGCTGATCATCCTCGACGAGGCCGACAACTTCTTCGGAAATGCTGATAGGGGAGCAATTCCTATGATCACAAAGCTCATCAAGGAGACGCTCCAGCCCGTCATACTCATAGTCAACGACTACTACGAGCTTTCGCGCAAGTGCAGTGCGGCGAAGACAGACACGCTACAGGTCACATTCCAGAGGCCCAAAGCGCCATCCATCGCCAAGGCACTGGCACGTATAGCTGATAACGAAGGCATCACCTACGATCCGGAGGTCATGGGCATAGTTGCCGAGAAGGCCAGCGGGGATATGCGTGCAGCCGTCCGCAATCTCGAATCCCTGTGCCTAGGGCAGACCCATGTCACGGCAGACATGGCCAACGACCTCTCCGCACGGGACAAGAGAAACGACATGTACACATTGATGTCGGCCATCTTCCGTTCCCAGGACGCCATGAAGGCCAGGAGGGTCATGATGGACACTGATACCGACCCCAACGAGATGGAGCTGTGGGTCGACGAGAACCTTCCGTACGAATATCTGGACAAGGGAGACTTGGTCAGAGGTTACGAGAAGCTCTCCAGGGCGGACATCTTCCTTGGTCGCGTCAGCAGGCGCCAGTACTACGGATTTTGGTCCTATGCCGGGGACACGCTCTCCGCGGGGGTGAACACCGCCCGCATGTCCAACCGTTATTCCCACGACCGCCTGCACTTCCCGTCATATCTTAGCAAGATGTCCAGGAGCAAGAGCGTACGTGCCATAAGGAAATCGGTCGACCTGAAGCTCGCCATTTTCCTGCACACGTCGACGCGCCGTGTGGACCTGGATGTGCTCCCTTACGTCAAGCACCTAGTTGCCAACGATCCGGATCTGAGGGTCCAGATCACGAAGGCCCTTGACCTGGAGCCCGAGGAGCTTGGTTTCCTGCTCGACAAGAAACCTGATTCTAAGGAGGTCAAGGCAGTATATTCAGCAATCGAATCCGAGCCCGTTCCGACCCCCAGAACGGCCAATAAGCCCGCTGAACCTGCCCCGGCACCATCCGTCAAGAAAGAGGCCAAGGAGGCCCCTCCTGCGGCCGAGGAACGCAAGAAGGGACAGGCCACCCTGTTCGAGTTCTGAGGTGCCCCTATGGACGAGGACTACCGCAATCTACTGATCAAGCAGCAGTACAGGATCTACAAGGACCATGCCGCCGTCAAGCTGTGCCATTGGATGAAGGAGAGCATGCTCCACGAGAGGCACTGTTACAAACAGGACTTCTACGGCATACAGAGCCACAGATGCCTGCAGATGACTCCAGCAATCAACGAATGCAGCCACCTATGTTCTTTCTGCTGGAGGGTGCAGAACAATGATTTCGAGGTCACCGACTGGGCCGAGCCCAAGGAGATGCTGGATGCCCTCATCGAGGAGCAGCGCAAGCTCATACAGGGATTCAAGGGTGACCCGAGGTGCGACCCGGATAGGTTCAAGGAGGCCATGAATCCCAACCAAGTGGCGATCTCCCTTGCCGGAGAACCCATAACTTACCCGTATCTTTCGGATTTCATCAAGGAATGCCATTCCAGAGGGATGACAACATTCCTAGTTACCAACGGCACCTATCCGGACAGGATCAGAGAGTTGGAGCACCTTCCGACCAAGATATACGTGACCGTGGCCGCCCCCAACGAGGAGATCTACAGGAAGGTCTGCCGTCCGAAGATAAGGGACGGATGGCAGAAGCTCATGGAGACGCTCGAACTGATGCCCAGTCTCGAGACCGGTACCGTGATCAGACATACGCTGGTCAAAGGCCATAACCTGGGCTGGATAGACGACTACGCACGCCTCGATAAAATCGCTGATCCGGAGCTGATCGAACCTAAGGGTTACGTCTTCGTGGGAGGGTCCAGACAGCGTCTTTCCATGGACTGCATGCCGTCATTCCAGGAGATCACCGATTTCGCAGAACAGTTGGGTTCCAAGGTCGGTATGGAGATAATAAGGAAGAGGGAGGACAGCAGGGTGGTCCTGCTGGGCCACCCGGGACAGGACACCATCGTCCGTCCTTGATCCTCCGTGAATGGTTTTCAGAAGCTCAGAAGGCCGTCGAGGGAGATGTATCCCTTGTAGACCAGGTACGCGATCGCGATGATGTGCAGTACTAGGAAGATGTAGACGAGCTTGAACTTGATCTTCTGGGTCTTGTGCCTTACAGCCAGCATTCCAGCCGTCGCACCGAAGGGTCCGAACAGGGCGAGGAGGATGAGGGTGGATTCCCTGGTCCTCCACTGGTCGTTCTTGGCCTTGTGCTTGTCCCAAACGTAGGAGGCGAATGCGATTATGTTGAGTATGATGTAGATTATCAGTCCTATGAGAACGTAGTTCATTGTATCATCCGAGCTGGGCTATGAAGTCGTCGACGGCCGAGGGGAATCCTTCCGCGTTCATGTCCTCTGACTTCTTGTTGAAGCATACCACGTCGGGAACGCCGAGGGAATCCGCGATCAGTTTGACCTGATCCTCGGTCCTGTCATCGACCTTGGAGAGGAGGACGTACAGGTACAGCTTCTTTCTAGACAGGACATCCTTGTTGTTCTGGATGAACTCGTAGACGAGCTTGTCGGCGCTGCCGGAGTTGTTTGCAGTGCCGAAAATGATCGTGTCGTATGCATCGAGGTTGAGCCTCATGAGGTCCTTCAGGTTGAAGAGGTCCGTCTTAGCTGTCTTCGATATGTACTTGGCCACGGGTATGTTGCCCTTGGTCATGAAATTTGTAGCGAATATCAGTGCTTTTGCCATCCCATCACATCCGTTTCGAAACGAAATCGAATGCTTGGTGTATGCCAATTTTTATATTATTATTTGTCGCAACAGGATAATCTTTAAACGTCGATAACGGACTGGCACAGTGGATTCTAATGAACGAAGAGTTGATCATCTCAGACAGCTGCATCGGATGCGGCAGATGCACCCAGGTATGTATCAGAGGACACATCCAGATGGGAGATGATAAGCGCCCCCATGAGATCGAATCCCGTTATTCGTGCTTCAGATGCGGACATTGCATGGCGATCTGTCCAAAATCCGCCATACGCCTCCGTGAATTCCCTGATTTCGTTCCGGAAGAATCCGTTCCATCCATAACAGCGGATGAATTGCAGACCCTTTTCCGCCACAGGCGCAGCTGCAGGTGGTTCGATAGGAAATGTACCAAGGATGAGATTCAGAGCCTGGTCTCATCGGCCATGTACGCTCCGACCGCGGAGAACTCCCAGAGTGTCGAATTCGTCGTCATCGATGAAGAATTCGATGACTTCATGAGGCTATGCGCCTCGATACTGAAAGACCATGTGGACGAGCACCCGCGTCTCAAGCAGTTCGTGGAGTATGTCGAAAGCGGATCTGAAGGTAAGAACAACCCCTTCACCTGGGAAGGCAGGCAACTGATAATCTCATTTGCAAGGTTCCCCATCGATGCCGTCATATCGATGGAGCAGATCGATCTCATGTCTACCACCATGGGCCTGGGCGGATTCCATTCAAGATGGATCCTTCAGGCCAGCGAGAACGATCCCGAAAGATTCATGTCCTTCTTCCCGGAGATTTCCCAAGGGCTGCAGGCCTTTGCCGTGTTCATCATCGGACATCCCCGTCTGAAATACAGGCGTTCGGTCCCGAGATATCAGCGCAGAACAATTCTTCGCTGATTTTCGATAGAATTGATTGATTCATGAATCAATTTTAATACTACTTAAATCTCCGAAAGATCAATGCTGAGAAAGACCGTCATGGCAATGGCCGTTCTGGCCTCGATCGCCGCCGTAATCGTTGCGGGGGCGTATTTCAGCGATGACGATGAGCTTTCAGCTGAACCGATGGATCCTCGCATCCCAGACATGGGTGGGCCATCCGTGCATGCGCCCAATGCGCCGGCTCCTCCGATGCACGGTCCCGATGATATGTTCAGGACCGAACGCATGGTACCGCCGATGGACCGCTTCGGACCAGGACCAGAACCGCTGCCTCCACGCTACAACCACGATGCAACTCCCGAAGAGATGGATCGTATGATACCCGTCATGATCGAGGATGACATATCCAATTACGACCCCGGATTCGTCCAGGACGTCATCGATTATGCGGCAGAGATGGAAATGGAGGATGTCGCATAGATACTGTCCAAAAAGCTGTCGGATTATCTTTCCGCCCTCCGCACAATTAACTGCGTGAGTGCGATCGATACTCGTGCCAGCGGAATCAGTACCGATGAGGAGGTATCCGATTCGGACCCTGTATACGTCGAGGAGACCGAGCAGGATGTTCCCGAGGATGCCATTCCTCTGGACCTCTTCATACAACTACCGTCCTATTCTAAACCCGTTAGTGCACCAGCCCTTCTACTGCACATACAGTTGGATCTGTGAGCGTACCACGCTCTTCTGAAATCGAGGATGCAATGAGCATTCTCAGGACGCTTCGCGTCAAACTTCACACTCATAAGAATCCAACAAGGTAATCAAAATGACAATAGGGTCGCTAACTAGAAGGCTAGTAAACAATAAAGACGACACGGAGGCGGATATCCGTGTTTGACATATTCGCAAGCATCTTCGAGACATTGGGCTCCATGGGCCCGGTGGAGTTCCTGATCAGTGTAGGCTCGGCCCTGCTGATCGGGTTCGGCATTTCCGCCGTATACGCATACAAGAACGAACACAGCACAGGATTCGCGATGACGATAGGACTGATACCAGCTATCGTATCGGTCGTCATCATGGTGGTCAGCGGGGACATCGGTGCGGGGATCGCCGTTGCGGGCGCATTCAGTTTCGTAAGGTTCCGTTCCGCACCGGGTTCCGCCAAGGAGATAGCGGTCATCTTCCTCTCCATGGCCACCGGACTGCTGATAGGGATGGGGTTCGTGACCTATGCCGCATTGTTCGCTCTCATCATATGTGCAGCCATACTCCTGTACTCACGCAGAGCTGACATGATCTCTGCCGGCAAGGAGAACAACAAGGTCATCAAGATCACGATACCGGAGGACCTGGACTTCAACTCCCAGATAGATTCCGTCCTCGACGACTATACCGTGAAGAAGGAGATGGTGGGGATCAAATCCGTGAACATGGGAAGCATGTTCAGATTGGATTACAAGGTCACTCTCAAGCCTGGGATCGATCAGAAGGACTTGATCGACCAGATCCGCATAAGGAACGGAAATCTGGAGGTTGCCATCCTCCGTGAGGAGCAGAACAGTTACGGGCTGTGATATGATGGATGTCAAGACCGTATTCAAAAGGTACGAGCTGAAATACCTCCTGGACGAAGAGGCTTTCGGCCAAGTACTTCCAGTATTGAACATGCATATGGTGCCGGACACCTATGCCCACAGCTCCATCAGGAACGTCTATCTGGACACCGATGACGATCTGCTTGTGCGCCGTTCCATAGAGAAGCCGCTGTACAAGGAGAAGCTCCGCTTCAGAAGCTACGGCGAACCGGATGGCGGCTCGAAAATATTCGTAGAGCTGAAGAAGAAATACGACTCGGTTGTGTACAAGAGACGCCTCACCATGCCCCTGCATGAGGCTGTGGACTGGTTCTCCCAAGAGGATTATTCATTCCCCGATTGCCAGATTGGAAGGGAGATAGACTTCCTCAAGCAGCGCTACCCTACGATATCCCCGTCGATGCTGGTCTGTTACGAAAGGGACTCATACAGGTCCCTGGACGGAACGGATCTCCGGATAACCATAGATTCGGACATCATCGCCAGACGTGAGGACGTTAGACTCGATTCCGACGTCGATGGGTAGAGCGTCCTCCCGGACGGCTATAGGCTGATGGAGATCAAGACTCTTTACGGATATCCGTCGTGGCTGAACGAAGTCCTCAACGCCAACAGGCTCTACAAGACTTCTTTCTCGAAATACGGGAACGCATACAAGCAGCAGGTGCTGGGATCGCATTACGGTTCCATCGGGGGCACTTTGATCCCCGCAGAGGCGCAGTAAACACAGCAAAAAGGAGGTGAAGATTTGAAGATCATGACCATCGCCGTTCTGATAGCGGCGATATTGGGAGCATCCGCCGTCGCCGTATTGGCATTGGATCCTTTCGGTAACGGAATGGAAGATACAGGAGAGCAGGAAAGCAGAATAGAGAACACCGAGATCGACACAGGGGAGGATGAGAAGGTGACCATCACTGACACCCTAACCATAACATACGTGTCAGGCACAGCCGATGCGTATTCGGTCAAGGAATCGAATGGCGAGCGGATCATTACGTTCAGTGGTATCACTGAGGACACCGAATACTCGGTATCGGGATATCTGAACGGTTCCATCATCATCGAGGCCGGGGATTACAAGTTCGAACTGGTCCTGAGCGGTGTTGAGATAGTTTCGTCCAATAACGTCCCGATATACATCGGATCGGGTGACGAAGTGGATATCACCGCTCAGAAGGACACCGTCAATTACATCTACGACAACCGTTCAGCGGTCGATGAAGACGGCATCTCAGCATGCGTTTACAGCCTCTGCGACCTGGACTTCAAGGGTAAGGGCAAGCTTGTCATCGTTTCGCAGAACAACAACGGAGTCCATACCAAGGACGATCTGAATGTAAAGAATCTGACCTTGTACGTCACATGCGTCGACAACGCCCTGAAGGGGAACGACAGTGTCACGATAACCTCCGGAACCATAGTGCTGAATGCAACGTCCGGAGACGGGATCAAGACCTCGAGCACGGACCTCAGCAGCAAGGGACTGCAGAGGGGAACGGTCTCCCTGAATTCGGATGACGGAGACCTATCCCTCACCATCAGATCATACTGTGACGGAATCGATGCCGCGTTCGATGTGGTTGTAGAGCAAACCACTGGATCGCTAAGCGTGGACATAGTCGCTGGGGTCAGTGCCTCATCCAATTCCGATAAGGTCACCGGCGCCCAGGCATTCGGAGGTTCAGGACCCGGCGGTTGGGGCATGATGCCAGGCGGAGGCAGTTGGAGCCAGGGCGGACCGGACAGCGAGGGTAACAGCAACAAGGTGGATTACTCCTGCAAAGGTATCAAGGCAGCCGATGCTATCACGATAGCTTCCGGGACGGTAACCATCGATTCCTATGACGATGCCCTCCATGCGAACAGCGATGAGACGATGGAATCCGGTGTCAAAGCGACCGGTGCAATAATGGTCTCCGGAGGGACTGTTACCCTCAACAGCAAGGATGACGGAGTCCACGCCGACGGCATTCTGACCATATCGGGCGGTACCGTCTCCATAACGGGCAGCTACGAGGCCCTCGAAGGGAAGACCGTAAGGATCACGGGTGGAAAGGTGTCCCTGATATCCAGCGATGACGGTGTAAACGCCATCGGAGGAGGCATAGTGCTTTCCGGCGGATATCTTTACGTATTCGCAGGAGGGGATGGTCTGGACACCAATTACAGCTCCATATCCTTCGCCGGTACCGATGTGGTCGTCGTCTCCACCAGTGGAGGAAATTCCGCCATAGATGCCGACTACAGCTACACCTACACAGGCGGGACCATCCTTGCGATATGCCCGTCGGGGATGACCCAGGAGATCACAGGTTCCAACACGTTCAAGTCATACGGGACCCAGAAATCGATGGGCAGTCTATCAAAAGGGACCGTCGTCACCGCATCCGTGAACGGATCCGTGATGGCCGCAGTCAAATTGCCCGCCTCCATGAGCAATGCCGTGGCTTTCTACATCGGTTCATCCAGTGCCAGCATAGCCACTGGATCAGTATCGGATCTTGACGGAAACGGTGTTTTCATCAGGAGCTGAAACCCAAAGCCCCCGTTTGGGGGCAAACCATTTTTCCTTGTTCCCCCATTATGTACCGAATCCAATGGCATACGATGTCGTGACAATAGGCCCTGACCGCAGAGACGAATTGATCTGTAAGACCAAGGCAATGAACCTGTACCGCCTGAAGGCGGACATCGATGGGATCTGTGTTGAGCTCTTCACGGAGAACAAGGAACACATCGACATGTGGTCCGACAACTTCTATCACATGTCTGATTTCACCCGCTCACATGCCAGGATATACTGTCTGAACGATCCGAACACGGACCTCCATGCGGAATACGACCTCTCAACATTCACCATGTTCCTGTTCAACTTCGACTATTACGGCTGGATCAAGAGCATCGGATTGGGTCTGGCAGGGAACATCCTGGAACAGTCCCACGGCGTATATTCCGTGCACGGCGCTGCCATAGACATCGACGGACGCGGAGTGACTCTCATCGCCCCTTCCAAAACCGGTAAGACCACCCAGTCCTGGGGCCTTCTTAGGATGGAGAACTCCCACCTCATCTCAGATGACTGGTACTTCGTCCAGTTCGGATCAGGCCGCCCCCGTATCTCCGGTTCGGAGAAGAACTGCTACATAGATGCCGATATCGGCGACGTGTGGGAGGAGTACAAGCCCCTGGTTACAGGAGTGAGATTCGACAACAAGGGCAGAGGGATCGGAAACGTCAGATGGATCAGGGGAGAGGGATCCGTGATACCCAAGACTGCCATGCAGACCATAATCCTCCTCAAGAGGGATCCCCAGGACCCTGAGACGGTTCGTGCCCTCGAGGTCGACGAGGCCCTGTCCTATCTGGAATCTCATGATTTCTGCAATCCTCACCAGCTCGTACGCGACGAGAGGAGCATCTCACTCCGCAGGGAATTCTTCAGGAGATACCTGTCCGAATGCGACGTGTACATGGTTAACACCACCTCACCGGCCAAGGAGACCCAGGAGCACATCCGTTCGCTCATCAGATGATGTAAAGACGGCATTCCACGGAAGCGTCCACCACCATCGAATCAGGTTCCACGATACAATCGTAGGCCAGCAGGCATACGCCCTGATCCCTGATGTTCCTCAGCTCATCAGAGAAAGCCGGATCCATCTCACGGTTGGGAGTGAAATATTCCACCGGTTTCATCTGGATTATGAACACGATCTATGACTCGTAACCCTCTTTCCTCGCATCCAGCAATCCCTTGAGGTGTTTCAGGCCCCTTTCTGTCGGTGCATCGGGGAAAAGGCAGCGCCCGTTCCTCTCCAGGGTCACGCCCTTCACCTCCGCGAAGACCTTCCTGACACCGTCCTCGATGTAGAAATCGAAGCGTGAATCGCCATGGGTGTATTCCGGATGGATCACTGGGTTTTTGAAAAGTCCCGACACCGGGATGAACTCCTTGAAAGCGGCATTGGGGGCCTGAGAATCTATGTTGATGAGCATCTGGCCCTTGTAGACGGCTATGAGGTCGTAACGTGTCTTCCTGGAGGGGTTATCGGAATCGTACAGCACCACCTTGGCACCGGGTACGAGTATCTCCTTGCATCTTCCAGTGTTCTTGACGTGGCACTTCTCCACCTTGCCGTCGATCTCGCAGTATGCTATGAAACGGTTAGGCCTTTCCAAGAATGTTCCCGTCTTGATCCGTTCGTAGTTCATTCCAACCCTCCTTCTTCGGTAAGATCAACACATCAAATTGATGGGCTCTCAGCATTCTCCATCTCTTCGATGATGCCTTCCAGTATCTCCACGGCGTTTGAGACCATCTTCGGACATAGCTCTGTGAAGAGACGGTTGTCAAGAGCATATCTCACACCATCTGCAGTAGATATGTCGCAGCCTAGGATATCGTTGCAGAGGCAGGATCCGCAGGATTTGGCGAAGCGTTCCATCATCATGTCGTTCACCCTGTCGGCCCGGAGCTTTTCTGGGCTGCCACCCTCGGTGAATCCGTACATTAAGCCGAGGACCATCAGAGCTCCGGTGCAGGCCCCGCATGTCTGTCCCTTCCTCATGCCGCTGCCGAAGCATGAACCCAATTTCAGCGCCTGTTCCCTGGTGATGCCGCATTCCTGGGAGAATGCAGCCAAAACGGCCTGCGAGCAGTGGATTCTGTTACTGAATGCATCCAGAGCATCCTGTCTATGGTCCATGGCCATGCAACGAATGGACGTTATAAAATGATGGGTACTGATATCCTATTTCGACTGGTCGAAGCAATGGCGTGGTTTTTATCTTCTAATGCACACATGACCTAACATGGAGAAGGGCTGCCTGATTTGCGGTTCTGAGCTGGTGTATGCCGGCTCTGATAGGGAGATGGAGTGCGCCATCTGTCACAGGATTTTCAAGTCTTCCGCGTGCTGTATCAGGGGGCATTACGTATGCGATGGCTGCCACACCTCTGGGATGGACAGTATCGTCGGGATCTGCATGAAATCGTCATCCAGGGATCCACTCTCCATCCTGGAAGAGCTGATGGATCAGCCGTTCTGCCATATGCACGGTCCGGAGCACCACGTCATGGTGGGTGCGTCGCTTCTGACCGCCTATTACAACGCAGGAGGGAAAATCGATCTCGGAACCGCTCTCAAAGATATGCTGGATCGCGGAAGGAAGGTCCCCGGTGGAGCCTGCGGATACTGGGGCGCATGCGGCGCAGGCCTAAGCGCAGGGATGTTCGTGGCCATCGTAACCGGATCCACGCCCATGAAGGGGGAACCTTTCGCTTTGGCCCATAGGATCACTTCTGAGATATTCGGTAAGATAGCTGAGATCGGGGGTCCGCGCTGTTGCAAGCGCGATTCCTATATCGCCATTGATACCGCGGTGAGATTCTGCAAGGAACATCTGGGCTTCGAGATGGTCCAAAGCCGTGCCAGATGCTCCCGCTTTTCTTCGAATCAGCAATGCATCGGGGACAGATGTCCGTTCAGAAAGCAGTGATCGGTCCTCTTTAATGTACTGTAGCGTTCCCAGTTCTGCCGTTAGAAGGAATTGCGACCACCTGAGCGGTAATTTGAGTATTGATGCGGCCTTCCTTATTGAAATCGTCTCTTCGTCGGTGAGGCGCGCCTCTTGAAACCGAATGGGGTGTCCGGATCGTATTCAGTGCTGTTGATGTTGTAGTTGAAATGCTCGATGGTAGAAACGGAGGCAATGATGCAGGCAACCACAACTGTTATCTGCACCCCTATCAGGACTATGAGGAAGGGTGACACGTACACGACGGCACCTGTGACCTTGTTGAGATAGGAGTGCAGGAAGGCCAACTGCTTGAATCTGTATGTCCCCACTGCGATGGCTATGACACGGGCGACAGCCAGAGCAGCAATCCAGCACACCATCCAGTCTTCCAGGGCGATGTTTGGCAGGATGCATATGAGGAGGCTGACCACGAGGAAACCGTCGGCGATGCTGTCCAGGAGAGGACCGTATCTTTCCGTGGATCCGATTATGCGGGCGGTCTTACCGTCTAGGAAATCCGTTAGCACCGCGATTGCCACAAGCGCAAGGAATATCCCCGAGAACACCTCGACAAACGGCAGTATCAAGGAAATGACGACCCTCGAACAGGACAGAATTAAGGGAAGCTCCTTGATCACACCAGTCCATATGTTGGGACGGTATTTCTTCTTATCCGCCAATAGTTGCTCGGTAGTATCTGGTCGATGCGGGCCAGACACCCGGAGGTCGCAGGTGGCACCGTTATATAGGTTCGATGGAATTGACGAACAGTAACCGCGAAGCGGAAAAAGAGGTCTAGATATGGCAGAAGTTAGAGCCGCCCTCGTAGGGGCATGTGGAAAGATGGGTCAGATGATCGTCCGTCGCATCAACGCGACCGAGGGGATGAAAGTCTCTGCTGCATTCGATCTCGTCAACGTCGGGAAGGACATCGGGGAGATCTGCGGACTCGGACCTCTGGGTGTACCCGTCTCCGACCCCAAGGACCTCATGCAGGTACTGAAGGAAACCGAGACGGACGTCCTTCTGGACTTCACAGTTGCACCTGCGACCGCAGCGAACGCACCTGTCGCCGCGATGGCTGGGGTCAACCTCATCATCGGAACCACCGGACTTTCTCCGGAACAGAAGCAGAAGATCACAGAATCCGTCAAGAAGAACAATGTCGCCGCTGTGATCTCATCCAACTACTCCATCGGAGTGGGTATATTCTTCAAGCTCTGCAGGGAGGCCGCAAAGAACCTCGGTCTGGACTACGATGTAGAGATCGTCGAGGCCCACCACAACCAGAAGAAGGACGCACCCAGCGGTACCGCCCTCACCGCCGCCGAGGTCATCAGCGAGGAACTCGGGGCCAAGGAGTTCGTCTACGGACGCCATGGCGTCTGTCCCCGCGGAAAGGAGATCGGTATCCACTCCATCAGGGGAGGGGACATCGTCGGGGACCACACCGTAATGTTCATCGGCAACGCCGAGAGGATCGAGATCCGTCACCAGGCCCATTCCCGTGAGGTCTTCGTCGCAGGTGCCGTCCTGGCTGCGAAGTGGGTCGTCGAGCAGGAGAAGGGCAAGGTCTACGCGATGACTGACGTTCTCGCCTGAAACCCATTCCGGCGGCCATTGACCGCCGGTCTATTGTGATCCCATGAATTTTTCGACCCTTGACGATATCCCTCCGGACGAAATCTATGTCCTGGATACCGAGACCACCGGTTTATTCGGTGCACCGAAGGATGTCGTGGTGGACATCGGTATGACCAGGGTATCCCTCCGCCAGGGCACCGTCGAGGATGCATATTCAGCCGTCCTAGGATACGATGTGGACGAGTGGGACGATTATCGCCGCAATGCCTGGATATTCCAGAATACGGACATGACGCTGGAGATGGTCTCCGAAGGAGTACCGGCGATCAAGGTCATCGAGGATGTCAGACGCATCCTCAGAGGAAAGGCAGTGACCTCATACAACATAGCCTACGACATGGGCAAATTCCTCTACAAGGAGCCCTGGAACCTCTTCGGGACCTTCAAGGAGTGCTACGACATCATGCTGGCCGCCAAGGACGTCTGCAAGCTTCCCAGCGAGTACTACGGGCGCGAATACAGATATCCTAAGCTCGACAAGGCCTACGAGATGATCGTCGACGGGGATCCCGCAGGAATAGAGGGTATCCAGGACCACCGTGCGCTTTCCGATGCGAGGATGGCCTCCTACGTGATGATCCAGATGTTCAGGGACGGGAACTACAGGCCTTAAAACAGCTTGTCGTTGCTCTCGACGTTGACCACATCGCCCTTGGTGTATTCCTTCTGAAGCTTCTTGATGTACCAGTTCTCGAACAGTTCCACGAGGTTCTTCATGAGGTTCATCTTGACCGACAAAAGGATCAGTATGAACGCCAGCGCTGTCATGCCCAAAGGCAGTACGAAACCGAGGGCGCTGGGGATCGCCATTCCAACCAAGGCTGCTACGAAGGGGAAGAAAGCGTACATCAGGACAACCAGTGACAATATGAATACGACCAGTATGATGGGGAGCTTCCTCTTGTTGACCTTGCCGTTGGTGGACAGGAACTTGAAGTACGGGCAAACGATGAGAAGCTGGAGACAACCGGTAACGGCGCAGAACAGGACCATACAGCTCCTGCTCACGACGTCTGCCTTCGCGGGGAGTCCGTTCACATCGCCGTAGAAGTCGCTCCAGAACAAGCAGTATCTGACCGCATCGTCGACGCTGTCGTATCCGAGGATGGAATAGAAGCCCTCGAAATACGAGTAATTCATGATTATGTACCCGTTCATCGTGAGCCAGCCAGCAACAAGATATGTGATGATACCGAGGGTTCCGATGACCACAGCGGACGGGATTACAAACCGAAGCACATCCGGCAATATCAGTTCGTCATTCTTGTCCGGCATCGCGAATATGGTAAGGAAGAACGCGATGACAGTGACGGAAACGAACACATAGAACAGGTTCTGTGCGGGGATTATCGGTATGGTCCCGACGAAGAAGAATATGACCAGATACATGACGGCGAGGGAGAAGTTTCTGGAAAGGTACACCTTTAGGATATCCCTGATACCGGATGTGGTCTTCCTTCCCTCTACGAGGGCCTTTGGAAGGGCCGCGAAGTTATCGTCCATGAGGATCATGTCCGCAACTCCTCTGGCGGCCCCAGAGCCCGAATGTAGGGCGATGCCGACCTGTGCGGACTTGATGGACTTGACGTCGTTTACACCGTCGCCGATCATGGCAACGTATCTCTTGTTGCGTTTGAGGACCTCGATGACCTTCTCCTTGTTCTCCGGCTTCATCCTTCCGAAGATGTTGGTGTTAAGGACGACATCGTCCATCTCCGAATCGGGGATGTTGTCCAGATCGGAACCTGAGATGATCTTCCTCTCTCCCGGGATGTCCGCGATCTTGAAGAGGGCCTCGATGGTGTTTGGATCGTCCCCCGAGATGACCTTGAGGTCCATGCCGTTCTGGAGGAACACATCTATGGTCTCCCTGCAGTCGGGCCTGACCTGGTCCCTGATCGATATGATGCACAGCGGCTTCAGGGGGTTGATGACGAAGTCATCACCGGATGTGAACGGAAGATCGTCGGAGGAGCAAAGGACCAGTGTCCTGAATCCCTTGTCCGATTCCCTGTGGATGATCTCCTCCACCTTTTCTGGATCGGAGCAATGGGGCTTGATGACGTTCCAGGCCCCGGAGTATAGGGTATAGATTTTGTCCTGATAGCGGACCTTGACGGCACTGTACTTCCTGGATGATGAGAACTGTATCTCATCGATGAGCTCCGCCTCCAGGGCACCATAGTTATCGGCGAGGGCGCGGATGGTCTTGTTGGGGCTGCCGGTGTTCGTAGCGAAGAGCTTGATCATCGTTTCCGCCTCTTCCTGGGGGATAAGATACTCCGCCGATTCGAATAGCAGATTATTAGTCGTGATCGTTCCGGTCTTGTCCATGCAGACGGTGTCCACATGGCTCATGGATTCGACCGAGTTGAACCTCTGGAGCAGGACACCGGTCTCCGACATCCTAATGGCGGCCAGCATGTATGTGAGCGTGATCAGAAGAAAGAGCGCGATGGGGATGATGTCCAGACAAACGACGAACGTCTCCAGGATGAAACCGATGCTGGACATGGAGTCCAGGCTGAATCCGCGGATCAGCTCGACTATGACCGTGAGGAAGAGGAACACGAATGCTATGATCGTGAGAACGGTGGTGATGGTGTTCGTCTCCATCTGCAGAGGGGTCTTCTTGGACGTGAACTTCTTGGCGCTGCTCAGCATCTGAGACGCATAAGAATCCCCTCCGAATGCCGTGACCGTGTAGTATCCTTCGCCAGTGATGCATACCGAACCGGAAAGGATGCTGCTCTCCGGGTTCTTACGTACGGTGGTCGATTCCCCAGTGAGGAGCGATTCATCCATCTCCAATGACCTGCATTTGAGAATCTTTCCGTCCACCAGGGCCTGTTCTCCAGCTCTGATGACCAGGACGTCATCCTTGACTATCTCGCTCTGGTCGATCTGGACCTCATTACCGTCGCGGATGGCGGTGACCTTGGGACGGGTGAGCAGGGTGATTTTATCCAGGCGGCGCTTTGCACGCATCTCCTGGATGGTGGAGATGAGGATGTTGACAGTGATTATCCCTGTCGCAGAAATTGCGCTGACAGGTCTGCCCAGTATGAAAAGGGTTATACCCAACACGAACAGAATGATGTTCAGCGGGGTGAAGACGTTCTTTATGATGATGTCGGAATAGGTCCTGCTGGTCTTGACCCTGGCGTCATTGACCAATCCGGCATCCTGCCTCTGCTTCACCTCCTCCGAAGACAGACCTCTCATGCGTGGACCATGTCACCTTTCTATAAAAATGTCAGTTAGTTTTGCGCGCGTTCTTAGGGCGATTTCATCCATTTCTACCACTTCGATCGGTTTGGAATAGCCCATGGAGACGTAATCTATGAAGCATCTGACGGGTAGTCCGTAGAAGCGCATGGCCGCGTGGGCATAGACAGAAAGCTGGATTATATACTCGGGTTCGAAACGGTCCGATACATCGGTCTTGTAGTCGTGGATCTCTATACGATCCGGATAAAGGGCCAGCAGGTCGATGACACCTCTGAGGACGACCTCGGTGCCGTCAACGGGAAGACCGCATTCGATCTCCGGACAGAGCATGTCAGCATCCTTAACGGAATCCAGGACCTTGCGTATCTGCTCCACCTCAGGATAGTCCTTGTCAGGCTTCTTGCCGTTGCACATGTCCTCGGCGATACGGTGGACCTCGGTACCGTATTCCATGCCTTTTCCTGATATCTCGTCGCAGCCCTCAGGGCATCCCTTCCCGTCATCGTCAGTGAAGTCCAATATCTCATGGACGCCCATCTTGGATATTCTCCTGGAGTATCCGGGAAGGACCGGTCTGGCTATGTTGTCCTTCGTCTTCCTGTCGGAGCTCAGATCGATCTTCGGGATCGTCGTTTCACCGTCGGAGAGGTCGGTCATGAAAAAGGACGGTTTGGGGCCGGAGATCACGGTGATGTACTGTTTGGCCCTGGATAGGGCGACGAACATCAGACGCCTCTCCTCGCTATAATCCCTGGGGATGAGTCCGAGGATGAGCTTGGTACGCCAATCGTCGGTGATCTTCGAATAGCCCTCGTAACGGGCGATCTCCCGCCTGCAGCGGATACCGGCATCCTCGGAGTAGCAGAATACGTCGGAGTCGCCTCTCATGCTGGGCATGACCCTCTGGTCGATGAACGGGCATATGACGGCGGGGAACTCGAGACCCTTGGACTTGTGCATGGTCATTATGGTGACGGCCTTGGAATCGATGAAGTTCTCGACCGGATAGGCGGTCTGGTTCTCGATGTCGTCCTCCATTATCCTGATGACATCGGAGATCGTCAGGAGGGTACCGCGGTGTATGGAAGACATGGTGTTGATGATAGCCTGCGTTATGTCGTTGTCCAGACCGTAGAACTGGAATATCGTTGCCAGCAGATCGGTTATCCTGCGTCTCCTGCGGTAGAGGCTCTTGCGCTGTCCGACTATGGCCTCCGGAACCTTGGCGAACTTGCTGGAGACTACCGCTTCGATCTCCACCGGGGAGTAGCCCATATCCGCCATGATGGGCACCACGGCCCACGGATCGCGGTTGTTGTTGACATATCTCAACCAGGCAAGTGCCAGCTTCCCTTCGCGGGTGCACATTATCTGCACATCCCCCTGGAGATATGCCGGGATGTTCCTGCGTTCGCAGGCATCGCGGATGAGGCGGCAGAAGCTCGTATTGCGGCTGATGACTGCTATGTCCCCGTAACCCAGCGGCCTGGGCCCGTTGTCGTCATGGACGACGTAGTTGCCCGACTTGACGTAATCGATGATGGCAGATACGACGTCATCGACCTCCTTCTCCTTGGATTCGGACATGACGAAGCGCACGGCAGTATCTTCGCCGATGTCGTCACGGCCCTGCTCCAGAAGGATGACGTCCTTCTTGCGTGCCCCCTATTGTGGGTCGTCATCCTTGGTCCCTCTTACGCAGATCGCCTGGAATGCCTTGTCCAGGACGGCCTTGGATGACCTGTGGCTGACGGTCAGAGGCAGCTGTATGACCTCCGGGATGTGGAACGGGATCCTTACCACGTCGTCGTTGAGGAACCTGCGGCACTCCACGACTTTCTCCTCGAAATGGACTATGTTGTCCGTGGAGACGTATCTGAATCCGTAGATCCCCTGTTTCCAATCCCCTACGACGCAGAGATTGGGCTCCTTCAGGAGCATGAGGCAGATCATCAGCTGATTGGCGTTGGTATCCTGGAACTCGTCCACCATCAGATAGCGGAAGGAGTTCCTCTCCCTGACGGACCTGTGCTTGTACAAAAGGGTGAAGGCCAGCATCGCGTTGATGCCGAAGGTCAGGCGGTTATCCGAGATGCACTGCCTGATGTAATCGTAGTAGACGTCGTGGATGAAGCGGAACAATTCCTCCCTGTCCGGATCCACGATGGATTCCAGCTCCTGTTTGGTCAAGGTTATCCTGGAAGTGTCTGGCATACCGAAGGAACCGTCATACTTCTTGTCAGAGAGGATACAAAGTATCTCGCAGCGCTTTCCACCAACGGCCTGGTTCTTCTCGTTCACGAGATCCCTGAGCTTATCCAGGTCACCCTTGAGGATCCTGTCGGCACCGTTGCCGAACCATCCGTTCTTTAGAGGGATCAGACCGCGGGACATCAGGTTCTCGATAAGGTCCAGGACCGAGACGGGATTCTCGCTGGCTATCGTGGCTACATCGCCGTAATCCTCTCCCTTGAGTATGAGGAACCCGTCCAGGAAGCGACTGAAGTAATCTACGTTCAACGAACGGTTCTCTACGAGGGTGGCGGATCTTGTGAGAGTCTCCTTGAACCCGAAGAACGAACTGACCATGTCAGGTGAATCCAGTACAATGGAGAGGCAGAAAGCATCGAATGTGCTGGCCTGGATGAACTTCGAATCCCTCTCGAGGCCGGCCGCCGCCATCTGGACCTTGATACGGTCCTCCATCTCCTCCGCCGCATTGTTGGTGAATGTGAGCAGCAGGACATCCTTTGGACTGACGTCGGGCTTGGATATCAGCTTGATGTAACGCTGCACGATGGTGTGGGTCTTGCCGGTACCGGGTCCGGCGTCAACGACGATCATCCCCTCTAGCGTATCGCGGATGACCTTCTGGCACTCATCGAGTTCACTCATCGGTCTGACCTCCCAGATTCAGTTGGTCCCTGGTGCAGACGGAGAGGAAACGGCATCTCTTGCAGTCTCCTCTGGGCTCGGGCGGATAATCCGTGGTCCTGCGGGAGACCATCTCCTCATATGCCTCCGTGATCCTCGACATCGTCTGCTCCATGGTGGTTTTTGGTACTGTGATAACAGCTCCGGCGGTGACCAGGTCGTATCTTAGATATCCGGCGATCTTGCGCAATCCTGCCTCGACCGTCTTCCTGTTGGTGGCATTGTCGTTGAGACCGGCGCAGGATAGGACTGCAACCTTGAGGGCCCCGTCCTTGTCCCATGTGCTTGGGTCATCCTGACCGATGTCGTGAATAATCTGGACTATCTCTGCCGCATGTTCGCGCAGATTCTTGCTGAGATCGGTCTCCAAAGAAGAAATCAGAGCGGGGTTGTCGTTCAGACACCCTTTCAGGTCACGGTCGTCCAGTTGCATGACGCGGACGTTGGACATCACAGGGGCCTTGCCTTCCTCCGTGGGAACGTCGTTGTCCATGGCATAGAACTGGTTGAACCTGTTCCTGGAACCGCCCAGTTCGGAAATTATCTGCAGGTATATCGGCGGCTGGAACTCAGGATACTGTGCGTTGGAATCGAATGTCATGGCCTCGGCGATACTGGAGGCGCTGGAGGGCTTACCTGTCTTGTAATCCGTAATGACGCCGTTCCAGTACAGGTCCATCTTGCCGTGAATCGGGTATGTCTTCGAATAGATATCGTTCTCACAGACGGAACTGCCCATTGTCTTCCCGAAGGCAACGAAGAACTGATTCGGATTGTTTTTGGAGATGGGCTTGTCCAGAGGGACATCGTGCACACCTATGGCCTTAAGATACTCCACCGTGGAGATCATGGCGCATCTTATGTGATCTCTGTCCAGGGTCTCCAAGAGCGGGGAGGAAAGACCGGAATACCTTTCGGAAACGAGGTCGACGAAATGGTCTATCCCCTTCTCCTCCACAATCTCTGGATAGCAGACGTAGAACTCCGCGAACGCGTGAACGAGGTTCCCGAGCTCCGTGCTCTTCTCGTCAGGTGTGTTGAGCAGTGAGGAATACAGATACTTGCGGGGGCAGGAGTAGTACGCGTCAAAGGATGATTTCGAGAACGGGCGCGTGAATGCCTTTGGATCCAATTCCGTTATTGACTCCTTCTCCACCGAGATGGGTCCGGATTCCTCATGCCAGCGCCCCTTGACGATGTCGTCGCAGATATCCCTGAACGATTTTATCGGCCTGTGGTAGATCTGGCTGAACAGTGTATTGGGCTTTGCAGGTTTCCCGCCTTTGGTCGAGTTGACGAAATAGTAGCGGACCGACCCCTGCTGGAGAAGTGCGGTCAGCCTCATCACGTTCTTATCGGTCTCCTCCTCGGCATCCAGATACGGTTTGCCGACCACGGGCATGTTCCAATCCTGCTCCAGACCGAGATAGATCACGACCGGCCGGTCTATGTAGACTGAGTTGTTGCAGTCGACCAGCAGCACCCCGTTGCGCTCGTCATCGGGAATCTCCTCGCTGTGCCTGAGCTCATTGACGTTGTCCACTGCGTACTTGACCTCGCCCAGGAGGTATCTCGTTATGACCTGGTCCCTGACCTTGAGGTCGTCGATGGTCATCCCGACCTGGATACGTGCGTTCCTGTCGCAGATTGCATCGCAGACCTCCCCGAAGGTCATCTTACGGATGTCCTTCATGACGTTCCACAGTTCCATGCACCTGTCAGGCATGTCATTCTCGGTCTGCTTGCTGAGGAGAAACTCCTCCCTGCCCTTCCTGAAGAACCC
The DNA here is from genome assembly GCA_001563305.1 of methanogenic archaeon mixed culture ISO4-G1. Classification (NCBI taxonomy): domain Archaea; kingdom Methanobacteriati; phylum Methanobacteriota; class Methanomicrobia; order Methanomicrobiales; species methanogenic archaeon mixed culture ISO4-G1. The sequence continues at coordinate 811,406 of CP013703.1, read as the reverse complement.
GTTGTAGTTCGAGAACAGCTCTTTGACATGCTTCACGCGGATGGTGTCGAAATCAAGGGCCAGTGTTATGAACTGAAGGTAATCCCTGATCTGAGAGAGGTCCCTCACGGTCAATGAGTTGATGAACGGTATCCTCTTCCTGTACAGTGCGGTGCGCACGGCATCCGCGATAGGGCTTGATGTGTTGAGGACTATGGCGAAATCGGTGCAGTTGTCGACAGATATCATGTCTACGGCGTTCTCGGCCAGCTGCCTATCGTTACCGATCTCGTAGATGCGGGGGATCTCGTAATCGCCCTTCTTGAAGATAGAGATCGATTCGTGTCCGATAGGGTTGAAATGCTTGTCCAGATCGTTGAACAGGTCCTCCTCGATGACCGCGATCTTGTTCCCCTTGAAGAACTGGTCATCCTCGGGGATGAAGGCGCCCATCAGTCTGTCCAGCGTTGGGATCTTCTCATATGAGTCGTATACGGCCTTAGATGCCTCGGAATGAAGGTGCTTCCTGACGTCTATCGTGTACTTCCTGATCTCGCGGATGTTCTCGACCTCGCTGTGGACGTACTTGAAGCTCAGCCCGGTCTCGTCAGAGACGGATGAGATGACCCTAAGTTCATTGTAGGGGGCCTTGTCCATGACACGCGATGCTATCTTGGAAGCGATCTGCCTGGGCGTGAGTGCGAATGACCCTATGATAGGGCGGTCGATACGCGCGTTGAGGGCTGTGGCCAGAGCCGCATCAACGGTGATGACGAGATCGAATTCTGAGACCTCCTCATAAAGCTCATCGATGCTCTTGGCGCACTTCATGAAAGGGTATAGCAGAACGGACATAAATGTGCGCGGTCGGCACACATCAACCCTTTAAACCGACCCGCCGATTCACCCTCATGGACGACGTGTATGTGGTCGAAGCGGCCTTCACGGGACCCAAGGGTTTCCCTATGGACAAGATCGTTGAGGTCTCGGTCTGCAGGATGCACAGGGACGGGACCGATTACGACACGATATACGACTCCTTCGTCGGCTGCGACCCTATGGACCTGGGGAAGGATGCGTTGGATTATCTGAATGACAACTACGGCATAACCGCGGAGACCCTCTACGCGGCCCCGGACGAGGATATCGTTGTAAAGGAGCTGCTGTCCAAGCTCAGGGATACCGAATGCACCTCCTTCGACGTCAACCGCACTTTCGGGCAGTTCCTATGCGTAGAGCCCTGGGACCTCAACGGAGAGCTGACGCTGCTCCCTTCGCTGTCCAGCAGGATCCCTCCGGAATACCGTCATTCACTGAAGGACGCCTACGACTACGTGACCCCGGGCAATCCGATGGATGTCTCCGGAAGCACCTCCATTGACCTGTGCCTGATGTCCACTTCTATTATGATGAAGCTCAGGACGACAGGTTTCTTCCGATCATGCCCTGAACGACATATGGAAATCGAATACCGAATCCGCCAGCGTTATCAGGAACATTATGATGTACAGGAACAGGAAGCCGACGGCCGTGAAGTTCTTGAATATCGACACGATGATGTCAGGGGCCAGACTGAACAGCAGAAGGTTTCCCAGCCAGAAGAACACGAATCCGAACAGCAGCATGAAGTAGCCGAACGGTCTGTGATAGTCGCGGTAGATCTGCCAGATGCCCAGGAAGCCGAACAGCGCTGGTACAATGACGAGGACGAGTCTAAGTGTGTTCGAATCGGTATGCTTGGTCTCCCTCTTCTCCTCCCTGTACTGCTGAGGCGGCTCGGAAGGCATCTTCGCGTAGCACTTCGGACAGGTTATGCAGTTCGAAGGGACCGGTTCTCCGCATTTGGGGCAATAGCGTGTCATTCTATCTTCTTGAGTATGAAGGCGGTACAGTTGGCTGATGCGATTAGCTTCCCCTCCTCGGAGTAGGCCTTGACCTCGTATACGGCAAGGGAACGCGAGATGTTGAGAGGCTTTGCGACGCAGCGGAGCTTGGTGTTGGCGGGCCTGAAGTATTTGACCTCCATGCTCTGTCCAGTACCATCCTGGGTCATGTTGGAGATAGCAGCGAACGTATGGTCCATCAGGGCGTAGATGACGGCCCCGTGGATGCGGCCCATGCTGTTGATCATGAACGGCTGCACCTCCATCGAGCATACGACCTCGTCCTTCGCGACGCTGTCGATCTCGATGCCCATGTGGCGGGCGTAGGGTGCCTCGTAGATCTCCATCAGACGGTCCGCATACTGCTTCGTGTCCTCGGTCATGCGGCCGAGAAGTTCCGCTTTGTCCATAAGCTTACATCTGCGGGTGCATAATAATGGTTTTTATCCAACCTTCGGAACAGCTATGATAATCGATTCACGCAGAATGCTGTCGGGAGCACAGATGATTTATCGTCATCGGCGTATACAGGTACATGGCCGAAGTCATATCCGTGACGGAACTGAACACCCGCGTCAGGGACCTGTTCAGCAAGAACCCTTCGGTCAACGACGTCTGGGTGGGTGCGGAGATATCCAATCTCAAGAAGTACCCGTCCGGATACTATTTCGTTCTGAAGGACCAGGGGAGCGAGATCCATGCAGTCCTTTTCAACAATGCCCGCTCCAGGGTCGAGTTCGAGCCCCAGGAGAACATGAAGGTCAGGGCTTTCGGGAGCATAGGCATGTACGTTCCCAGAGGAACCTACCAGTTCATCGTGGAGACCATGGAGAAATCGGGTCTCGGGGACAGGTATCTGGCATTCGAGGCACTGAAGAAAAAGCTGGGCGAAGAGGGATTGTTCTCCCAGGAACATAAGCGCCAGCTCCCTGCCTATCCGAAGAGGATCGGCGTGGTGACGTCCCAGAGCGGAGCGGTCATACACGACATCATAACCACATCCGCCTCACGCTATCCGGCGGACATCTATCTGGCACCTGCAATGGTCCAGGGAGACGGAGCGGCACAGACCATCGTCGCCGGGATCAAGTTGCTGAACAGGTTCGGCGTCGATGTCATAATCGTTGGCCGCGGAGGAGGTTCCATCGAGGACCTGTGGCCGTTCAACGAGGAGATCGTCGCCAGGGCCATCTACGAATCCAAGGCGCCAGTTGTCTCCGCAGTGGGTCACGAGACCGATTTCACGATATCAGATTTCGTATCCGACAAGCGTGCCCCGACACCCACCGGTGCCGCAGCGATAATACTCAGGGACAGGAACGAGATCGAGGCGGACATGCACGCGCTGATGAGGCGCCTAGACATGGGAATGAGGGCGGTCACCGACCGCATGAGGCACTCCTTCGATATTGTGGATTCCAAGCTGGACCCCTCCAAGCAGATCGAATCCCTGAACTTGTGCAGGATGCGTGTGGACGAACGCTCATCCGCGGCCGAGCACCTCCTGCAGGAGAAGATACGGTCCATGAGGACGTGCTACGAGAAACTGGACCTCAGGCTGGAACCGCAGAGGGCCCTCCAGGATATTGCCGACATGAGACGCGATATAGATTCACTGTTCGATCAGGCCAAGATGAACGTGAGGATGAAGATCGAGGGCTGCAGGAGCAGGTTCGTACCGATGATAGACCGCCCGGATGAACTCATCCAGACAGTGATGAAGGAGGACAACGCCAAACTGGAATCCTATTCGAGGCACATGGAGGGCCTCAACCCGCTGAACGTCCTCAACAGGGGATACGGAATGATAACTTCGGCGGACGGGAAGGTGCTGACCGGAGTGGGCATGCTAGAATCCGGGGATGCCGTTAAGATACACTTCCGCGACGGCTCTGCCGAAGCGGAGATCAAGAGCAAGGAGATGAAGAGATGAGCGAATTGGAAGAACAGATCGAGAAGATGACATTCGAGGAGAGCATAGCGGCACTGGAGGACCTGGTGTACCAGCTTGAGAACGGCGGCCTGGATCTCGACAAGAGCATCGAGGTCTACGAGAGGGCGGTCCTGCTCAGGAACCACTGCAAGAAACTGCTGGACGACGGCGAGCGCAGGATCAAGAAGATCATCGAGACATCGGAAGGCATCAAGACCGAGGATTTCCAGGCTGACTGACCTTCCAGAGCCTTATCCCTCTGGACTCCGCCCATTTCTTGGTGCCCGAGTAGAGCTCCGTCTCCCTGAAGTCGTCAAAGGAGAACGCCAGCCTAAGGGCGCCTCCCAAAGAACCCTCGTTCAGTGCCGAGGAGTTGTAGGAACCGAAAACCTCTTTCAGGCCTATCAGGAGGATGCTCACGGCATCGTGACCGCGTGACAGGGCTCTGTGGTCGGGATGCGACGCCATGTGGCTCTGAAGGTCCTTTACGACCGCGCGTTTGGACAGTTCGCATCCGAGAGTGTTCTCAATTACGGCCTGGACCATCTTCTGCACATCCGTGCTGAGCGTGCGTCTGTCGATGAAATCGTGGAAGTTCAGACCTTTGAAGTTCAAATTGTAGCCGCGCACGTGAGACACGTACATCAGCAGGCCCAACGGGTATGCGGCATCGAGGATCACGTCCCTGACGTGATTGGAACCCCTGCAGAAACGCTCCATGCGGTCCCTGTCCGCGTATTCCATAAGCACATCGTCGAGTGCGTTGCTGACGATTAGCATCATCTCCATGTCCCTGTTGTCCGTGTAGAACAGCGGGGGCACGACAGTCTTGCCATTCAGGTCGTCCAGGTCCCTGTCCACGATGCCCAGGACCTTGCCGTCACGGCGGGATTCCATCTTGCGCAGGACATTGATGACGTTGCTCTTCGAGTAGGCCGGAAGGATCTTGGCGCCTTTGGGTTCCACAAACTTGCTGTAGAGCCTCTGGTCGGTGCTACCCTCTGTCACCAGTATGGTCCCTTTGAAGAGGGACCTGTTCATCGAAATCTGGTTGCAGATATCGTCCGGTGTAAGGTACTCACGCATTCTTCAGCACCATTTCCTCTGCGAAATCCCATTTGTCGTGTATGACCTGGGGCGAATGGGTGGCAACCAGCATCTGGACCTTCCTCACCCTGCAGATGTCCCTGAAGTAATCCCCCAGGGTCTGCTGCCAAGAGACGTGGAGGGAGTTCTCGGGCTCATCGACGATGACTATGCCGTCGTTGGACGAATGGAACAGTATCATGTAGAAAATGAGGAGGATCTGGGTCTCTCCCGATGACAGCTTGCTCAAGGGCAGCGTCGTACCGTTGTTCATCATGATCATGAGCTTACCGGACTCATTGACCTCGATGGTCTTGTTGATGAAGATGTTGTTGACGATATCCTTGAAGACGATTATGGATTCGGCGAGCTGATAGTTCCTGTCTATGTAGTCTGATACGGAATATGCCAGCTTCTCGTACCTCTCCCTGTTCTCGATGAGATCGTACCTTGCAGGAGGGAACCTGAGCCCCGAGGGCATGGTTATCTCGAATCCGGAATCGGCCATGAAGTCCAGCTTGGCCTTCAGGTCCTTGCACCAGAACTCGAGTTCGCTGTCCGATCTGTCCAGACGCTCCTTCTCCACCGGGGGCTGGAGCTCCTTGTCGTCCTTGGTGCGGCGGATGGTCTCATACAGTTCCTGTGCGATGTATTCCAGGGAGTTGACCAGATGCCCGTCCTTCTTCCTGATGGTGAGACGGTCCGGGGGAACGAATGTGACGTCACAGATCTTCTCGATCTCCTCGAAGGTCACAGGCGACTTGACGTTGTTCTTCTGCATCTGCATGAGGAACTTATTCCCGATGTTCTCGATTATCAGAACGCTATCATCCACGAAGGATATGTCCAGACGCTTGAACGGGGTCTCCTTCATGAACTCTATGTCACCCTTGAAGACACTGTACACCAGATGCATGAGCGTCGATTTCCCGTATCCGTTCGGAGAATGAATGAAAGTCAGCTCCGGGAAGAGCGAGATCTCGTAGTCGAACTCGTTGAACAACCCCTGCACTGATATGGACCGGATCTTCATGAATTCCAAATGGTGAAAAGCGTATAAAAAATGCATTAAATGTCTGGTTTCTGGCCCGTCCGTCCTAAACCACACACATATAATCTACCTACTCTTTCCACGTACTATGGTCGAGGATTCAATCCTTAAGTCGATCTCGGATGACATCTCGGAGGGGCGCACCGAAGGGCTTCCCCAGAGGATACTGTCCATATGCGAGTCCGAGGACGACCCTATGGAGATCCTCAAATGCATGTCGCTGCTAAAGCTCCTCCCGTCCAGCGATGCGGAGAACAGGATAGCGATGAGGCTTAGGGAGCTGGCCGACGACGATAACGGATTCACCATCGCCTCCGCCCTCCAGAACCTGGACTGCCCTCTTTTTGCGATCGAGGTGCTGGACAAAATCAAGAAATCGGACAGGAACACCCGTCTGAAGTGCTCCTGCCTTTACGACCTGGAGGAGTACGAGTCTGCATTCGACCTATACGGGAAGATCGAGAACAAGTGCGTCAACGACAGGATACTCCTTTCCAGGTTCCAGAGTGCCCTCGGGGAGCACACGATGTCAGTTCAGACCTCCGCGGAACTGCTCTCTGAATATCCGAAGGACTACGACGTGCGCGTGGCCTATGCCAATTCCATGATGATGGCGGGACATGACAAGGAGCTTCTGAAATACGCCAGGGAAGGCCTGAAGGACAAGTCCGCGGATTCTCTGGCAGTCGCCGCTTACATCTTCAGAATCCTTGGGAAGACCAACGCCGCCGGGAACTATGCGGCCCAGGCGATCAAGGCGGACAATTCCCATATCGGCGCCATGGAGACCCTGGGGATATGCCTGGCCATGAAGGGCGAGTATCAGAAGGCGAAGATCACGGCAGGAGCGATCAACGAGATCTCCCCCGGGAACAAAGCAGTGATCAACATCCTGGCCTATTGCGACGGGCACTGATCACTTACGTCCCTTGAGCCACAGACGCTTGTGCGACGTGTGGTATGCGAGACGCACGTCGCTCCAGAACTGAGGTGTGAGGAATACGAGGGCCAGTGTTATCTCCAGACGTCCGATCCACATTAGCAGCATGATGAATATCTTGATGCTGTCGGAAAGGGTGCTGTAACCTCCCATCGGTCCGAAGTTACCGAATCCCACTCCGGTGTTCGTCAGGGATCCCAGGGACAGGCCCAGGGCATCGATGAACGGAAGCCCCTGCGTCAGGATGACGGCTGTTCCGAAGAAGGTAGTCGTCAGATACAGCAATGATATCGTGACCGCGGAAAGCACACGCGAATCCTCCACATTCTCGCCGTCCATCTTGATGGTGTAGACGGCGTTGGGGTGCAATACGTTCTTCATGGAGTTGTTGAAGAAACGGATCAGGACCCTGATCCTGGTGAACTTGATTCCTCCGCTGGTGGAACCGGCAGAGGAACCGACCAGCATCAGGACGATGAGCACGAAAATGCCTATGCTGGAGAATCCGCTGTAATCGATGACGGATGCTCCGGTGGTCGTACCGATGGATATGACCGTGAACAGCGAGTCCTTGTAATCCAGCAGGATTGTGCCCAGATCGATGTTCGCAGAGTTGTACTTAGGCACTGCGTATATGACGAAGATGATCAGCGATGCGATGATGAACCATCTCAGGAGGTGCCTCAGCTCGTAGTTCTCCAGATAGACCTTGGGATTCCTCCCGTAGATGGCCTTGAAGTGCAGATAGAAGTTCACTCCTCCGATGAACATGAACGCCATGGTGACGATCTGGATGTAGACGTTGAAATCCATCAGGCTGTTGTTGGAGATGATCAGACCGCCTGTGGAGATGGTGGTCATGGCCAGACAGAAAGCGTCCTTGATGCCCGCATTGCAGAGGATAAGCAGTATGAAGTTGATGATCGTGAGCAGCATGTAGACGAGGATGAACGATTTTCCTGCGGTCTTGAGTCTCATGGTGAACTGAGAGGAACCGGAACCCTCCAGTTCATTGGTGAAGAAGAGACGGCCCATACCGAACATCGGGAGTAGGTAGATGAAGATCAGAACGACCGATATTCCCCCGATCCATTGGGATGTGGACCTCCACAGCAGGAGGCTGACCGGCCACATCGAGACGTCCTCGAGGGTCGTACTCCCTGTGGTTGTGAATCCGTTTACGGATTCGAAGATCGCATCGACCGGCGACAGCCCGGCGAAATAGAACGGGAACGAACCTATGGCGAACATGACCAGCCATACCAACGCGACCAGTATGACGCCGTTGACGGTACGGAAGTTCTCGGACGGGGCGAACAGCAGGAACTGGATCGCACCGAGGATCATGGACACGATTCCGGGGTTGAAGAATATGGAGGAATCCTCGCCGATTATGGAAGCGTAGAGGGCAGGAGCAAGAAGGGTGAGACCGAGGATGAACTCGATGCCTCCCAGCACCTTGATCTCGGTGCTCTTCCACCGGGCCAAGCCGGTCAAAACCGCGGATTCCAGAACGCCCATCAGATCAACTCTCAGAAACGATGTTCCTTCCGAAGACCTTAGCAAGGTCCTTGTCCTTGGTGAAGTTGGTGAACACCATCACGCGGTCGCCCTCGAGGAACTTCGTGTCCATCATCGGATAGATTGTGAACCTGTCCCTGCTGATGGCCAGTATCCTGACCCCGTTGGGGAGGATCAGGTCGCCATAGTACTTGTCCAGCAGTTTGGACTTCTTGCCGACCTCGTGGATGAAGAAGACCTCGTCGTGGCTCCTCATCCTCAGGATGACCCTGTCATCGGATATGACGCACTTGGCGATCTCGTTGGAGACGATCCTGTCGAAACCGACGATGGTCTCCAGACCGGTGAACATGAAGATGTCCATGTACTCCTTCTTCAGGTATCTGGACACGATCTTGCTGGTGTTGTATTTCTGTGCCGACATGCACATCAGGAGATTGGTATCGTCCTGGTTCGTGACGGTGACCAGACAGTCGGAACGGAATATGTTCTCGGTCGTCTGGATCTCGGGTTCGGTGAAGTCGCCGTTGACGACGACGACACCGGTTAGGAGCCTTGACAGCTCGCGGCAGCGGTCCTGCCTCTTCTCGATGAGCCTGATGTAACGTTTCTTCTCGTCCTTGGAGAGGAGGGTTGCCAGATGCCTTCCGACGATGGTACCTCCGAGGATGACTATGTCACGGGCGGTATCCTGGACACCGAGGTCCGAATTGTATTTGGCGATGGATTCCTCGTCTCCCATGAGGCATATCCTGTCGCCGGCATGTATCTCCATGGTGTCGACCTGGAAGTACAGGTCCTCGTTGCGGTAGATGGCGAATATCGTGCTGTCCGTCAGGTCGAACGTCTTCATGACCACCTTTCCGATGAGCTCGCTGTCCGGCGAGACCTGGAAGACGGCCATCGAAGCGTTGAATGTGGGCATGATCTCGTAATCGACCGCGTTCTCGAGAACGCAGAGCTTGTACATCTTCTCCGCCGTGATCAACTCGGGCGAGATGATGACATCCACTCCGGGGACACCCTCGGATGTTGTCGGGATGATATAATCCGGGTTGGTCAGCGATGCGACCGTGGTCAGATCCGGCTTGATCCTCTTGCACATCATGCAGACGAACAGGTTGGACTCGTCGTTGTGGAGCGTGGAGATAATGACCTCGGCGTGATGCATCTCTATGGCATACTTGAGGGTCTTGGGGTTCGTCCCGTTCTCCTGCAGCACCGAGACATTGAGACGGTTCTTGACGATATCCGCAATGTCCGCATCGTTCTCTATGACAAGCACATCGTGCGTATCCGAAATGGTCTCGGCAGCGACATATCCGACACTGCCTGCACCGACAATGATGACCTTCATCGTTTCGTACGTATGACGACACCGCATCCTAAAAAAGATTATCCTTGTTCAAGCGCCCCCGCTAAAAGAGGGTTAATATAGGAGTACGCGAACTTGAAGGGGCATGTGGAAACAGGTAAGCGAGGATTTCTGGGCACAGAATCGCACATCCAAGGTCGATCAGGTCAACGACACCGTCAGGGAGATCATCGAGAAGGTACGTTCCGAAGGGGATGCAGCACTCATCGAACTGGCGGAGAAGTTCGACAAAATCAAACTGAAATCGGTCACCGTCACGAGAGAGGAGATCGAGGCCGCATACGAGAAGGTCTCGGCCGATGTGGTCGAGGAGCTCGAGAACGCGGCATACAACATCCAGCGTTTCCACGAGATGCAAAAGCCCAGGGGACTGTGGCTCTCAGAGGTCGAACCGGGAATCACCCTGGGCGTCAAGACGACCCCTCTCGAGAGGGTCGGATGCTACATCCCCGGAGGAAGGGCATCCTACCCCAGCACCGTCCTCATGACCGCCATCCCCGCCAAGGTGGCTGGCGTCGACGAGGTCATCATGTTCACCCCAGCACCCGCCAACCCGCTGACCCTCGTTGCGGCGGACATCGCCGGTGTGGACGAGATCTACTACAGCGGAGGCGCCCAGGCCATCGCTGCAATGGCCCTCGGAACCAAGAGCGTCGAACCTGTCCAGAAGATCGTCGGACCCGGTAACGTCTTCGTCACCGCCGCCAAGATGATGCTCCGCGACAAGGTCGACATCGATTTCCCGGCAGGACCCAGCGAGGTCGCTGTCCTGGCCGATGAGTCCGCCGACCCCGAATTCGTGGCCGTGGACCTTGTCGCACAGGCCGAGCACGACCCCTCTTCGGCATGCCTGCTGATCACATCCGACCCCGCTCTCCCGGACAAGGTCTGGAAGATCATGGAGAAGGTCATCGCAGAGGCTCCCAGGAGTGAGATCATAGAGAAGGCCATGAACAACTCCGGCTACATCATAGCCGAGGATCCGGACCTCGCGGTCGAGATCATGAACGAGATCGCCCCTGAACACCTGTCCATCCAGACGAAGGACCCCTTGGACACCCTGAGCAAGGTCAGGAACGCGGGATCGATATTCGTCGGGCCCTACACGCCCGTGGCTGCCGGGGACTACGCTTCCGGTACCAACCACGTCCTCCCCACCGCCGGCAACGCCAAGACATGCTCTGGACTCAACGTCATGACATTCATGAAGACGTCTACGGTGCAGTACCTCACAAGGGACGGCCTTGAAGCACTCGCCCCCACGGTGGAGACCCTTGCGAACGCAGAGGGGCTCTTCGCCCACGGAGCCTCCGTGAAGGCTAGGGAATCCGACGAGGATCTCTGATACAAACTAGGGGTGAAAACCACCCCTATTTATCCTTAAGGTTTTATACATCCTGCTCAAAGATTCTTATTTTGACCGATTTCGTCAAAAAACGACCTTTCTATCCACTTGTTTTATATTCTGCAAAACTATGCAACAATCATAGCAGGAGACAGCCCCTTGCACGGAGAAATCCACCTGTCTCCTCTATCCGTTTTCATGACTTTGCGACTTTTATTATCCTAGTAATCAATTAGGGTCATCATGGGACAGGGGACACTCTTCGACGAAGTCTTCGATTCAGGGGACGTCGTCGTCAAGAACGGGCTTTGCAACGTCTGCAAGGGAACCAGACGTCTCTGCGGCAAGCCGCAATGTCCCCTGATGCTCAAATTCTATTCCAGGAAGATCAGCACCCCGGAGATCAAGTCCAACGACATAGCCGGGAGCTCCCCGCCTGCAGTGTTCGTCGGGAGGTACGGGTATCCGAAGGTCGACATCGGCCCGCTGATGCCCACCTTCATGGGCGACACCACCATCCTGGACAAACCCGAGCTTTGGGGCGGCAAGTCCATGTACGACATCGCCTCCATGAGGTTCCAGCTGGTCCGCGGGAAGTACAGGATCGACGCGGTGAACTTCGAGAAATCTGGCAAAATCGTCGACAACGTCCAGGAACTGGCCCTGACGGAGAAACCTGTGGAAGTGGAGAGCTTCTTCGAGAGGAGGCCGTCTGGGAGGATAGTCCTCGACGACGAGATCATGCCCTTCGGCCCCTCCGGCAAGCTCGCCAGCATCACCGTCGCGAACGGGAGGTTCGAGCACAATCTGGAGAAATCATTCTACGATACAGACATGAGGTCGTCGGATGCCGTGATCTCCGCATACACCAACGGTACGCTCGTATCGGATATCGAGAAGGCGTTCTCCGTCGGAACCATGGGCGTGAAGAAGAACAGGAGATTCGTCCCCACCAGATGGAGCATAACCGCCGTCGACGACATCATAAGCAAGGACATCGTCAAGGAGATCAAGTACAACGAGACCATCGACGAGTTCAGGCTGTTCCAGTGGAAGGAACTGGACAACTGGTGGTCCATCGTTATGATGCCGCTGACCTGGAGGTTCGAGATGATGGAGGCATGGTACCCCAAGACCTCCTGGAATCCCAGTCCAAACGAGATGATACTGTCCCACGACCACGAGTTCTTCGAGGGACGCAAATCCTATGCCGACAACATCACGGGCGCCTACTACGCGGCAAGACTGGCCGCTGCGGAGTACCTAAGGTCGATCGGCAGGTCCGCCGCCGTCCTTGTGTTCAGGGAGATCCACCCCGGCTACGACATCCCCCTTGGCGTATGGAACATCCGCGAGAACGTACGTGCCGCACTGAGGACGGAACCGTACATCGCAGAGAGCCTCGAGGGCCTCTGGCCCCAGATCGAAGCGTTCATGGACCTAAAGAAAGAGCGTTGGCTGAAGAACTCCGAGGTCCTGAAGGACTATCTCATCCAGCGCCGCATCGAGGACTTCTATTGACGCTGGCATGCCTCGTGCATTATGATGGATGATTAGCATCCTTTATATAGAAGAACTAAAATATCGGCCAACATAGAAAGGTGAAAGCCATGTATGGTTCTGGAAATCAGCCTGTCATCGTACTCAAAGAGGGTACTCAGAGAAGCAAGGACAAAGAAGCCCAGTTCAACAACATCGCAGCCGCGAAGGCGGTCGCTGATGCAGTAAGGTCCACACTCGGACCCAAGGGAATGGACAAGATGCTCGTCAACACGATCGGCGACGTCGTCATCACGAACGACGGAGTCACCATCCTGAAGGAGATCGACGTCCAGCACCCCGCAGCCAAGATGGTCGTCGAGGTCGCCAAGACACAGGACTCCGAGTGCGGAGACGGAACAACGACATCCGTCGTCCTGGCAGGAGAACTGCTCAAGCAGTCCGAGGAGCTCATCGACGCTAACGTCCACCCCACGGTCATCACCAACGGATACAAGATGGCTGCCGCGAAGGCGGTCGAGATCCTCGACAAGATCGCAGTCGACGCGAAGAACGACAAGATACTCAAACAGGTCGCCGCAACAGCGCTGACTGGAAAGTCCGTCGGTGACGAGGAATCCCTTCTGGCAGACCTCGTCGTCAAGGCCGCGAAGGCTGTCGCGGACAAGGGAATCGTTGACCCCAAGAACATCCGCCTCCAGAAGAAGGTCGGCGGAACGATCGCGGACACCGAGATCGTCGAGGGAATAGTCGTCGACAAGGAGAAGATACACACAAGGATGCCCTCCAAGGTCGAGAATGCGAAGATCGCACTGTTCTCATGCGGACTCGAGGTCAAGAAGACCGAATTCGACGCATCCATCCAGATCACCGACCCCTCCATGATGTCCTCGTTCCTTTCAGAGGAGGAGAACTCCATGAAGGCCATGGTCGAGGCCATCAAGAAGGCCGGAGCCAACGTCGTCTACTGCTCCAAGGGAGTCGATGAGCTCGTCCAGCACTACCTCGCAAAGGCAGGAATCCTCGCATACAGGAGATGCAAGTCCTCCGATCTTGACGCGATCTCGCTGGCTACCGGTGCTACGATCTGCGCCAACGTCATGGACATCACCAGCAAGGATCTCGGAACCGCAGGCGCGGTCGAGGAGAAGAAGGTCGCAGAGGACGGAATGTCCTTCATCACCGGATGCAAGAACGCCAAGGCGGTCACAATCTTCATCCGCGGCGGAACCGAGCATGTTCTCGAGGAAGTCGAGAGGGCACTCACGGACGCCATCCGCTCCGTCGGAGTGGCTATCGAGGACGGAAAGGTCGTCGCAGGAGCAGGAGCACCCGAGATCGAGCTTGAGCTCGCACTCATGGACTACGCATCCTCCGTCGGCGGCAGAGAGCAGCTCGCCATCGAGAAGTTCGCAAAGGCCCTGGAGATCATCCCCTGGACCCTCGCCGAGAACGCCGGAATCGACCCCATCGACAGCATCATCAAGCTGAAGAACGCCCACGAGACCAAGGGTGCGAAAGCCAAGTACTACGGACTCGACCTCGACACCGGAGAGGCGGTCGACATGCTGTCCCGCAACGTCATCGAGCCCCTCAGGGTCAAGTCCCAGGCCATCAACTCCGCTGAGGAAGTGTCCAACATGATCCTCAGGATCGACGATGTCATCGCGTCGCGCAAGGCACCTCCCACGCCCGCGGGAGGAGCAGGCGGACCCGGCGGAATGCCTCCGGGAATGCCCCAGATGTGATCCGCTAAAACCCAATGGGGGGCCATCCCCCCTACTTATCAAAAAAATTAACTTTTTTACGCAATTTTTCTATCAAAAGTGGGTGAAATGCCTTAATTTTAGGCTACCTTTATATGTAACTCACACTTAACAGGGTTTAACTTTACAGAAGGTCCTCCATGAACGACACAGAGCAATTCTTAAGGAACGCATTGTTCTCAAGCTACTCCAACATTGCAATCATGGAAACCAGGCTCTACAACCAGAATCCCAACCATCTGCGCCCTACACAGAAGGAGATCCTGTACCTGTATTGCATCTGGAACAAGAAGGGCTGCACCGCGTCCGACCTAGTAGAGATTCTGCAATCATCCAAGGCCCTCGTATCCCAGACCATCATAAGCATGGAGAAGAAGGGCTACATCGTCAGGACCAAGGACCCCGAGGACAACAGGAGACAGATCCTCGAGGTGTCCCCGCAGAGGCTGGCCGACACACAGCAGGAGATGGAGATCCTGGACAACTCCATCGCCAAGCTCAGGACCATGTACACTCCCGAGGACATCGATAAGGCCGGGAAGGTCCTCCTCTCGCTCACCAACCTGATGGTCAACCAGGCCTGATGCCCCCCCCCCCCGAGCATCGGTATATCCTTCGATTCTAACCTAGGTCAATCCTTAAATAGGAATCATCTCGTACTTCTTTACGGGATGGATAGCACTTGCGTGCAGCACTTTACGCTAGGGTGTCCACTAAGGATCAGGCTGCTGACGGATTCTCTCTGGAAGCCCAGATGAGCAAACTAGAGGCCTATTGCAGGATAAACGGATGGGAGATAGCGGACCGCTACATCGATGACGGTTACTCCGGTACCAAGACCGCCCGTCCGGAATATCAGCGTATGATGCATGAGATCGACCAATGGGATGTCCTGCTGGTCCTGAAGATGGACCGTATCCACAGGAACAGCGTGAACTTCACCCGGATGATGGATCTCCTACGCAAGAAGAACAAGAACTTTGCATCCGTCTACGACCAATTTGACACGGGTAATGCTATGGGCAGATTTGTTATGGACATAATGCAACGTATCGCTCAACTCGAGAGCGAACAGATAGGGGAGAGGGTGAAGCTGGCAATGAAGTACAAGGCCAGCAACGGTAACGGCAACCTCGGTTCCGGACACCCTTACGGTTACGAATACAAGGACGGTTCCCTTGTGGTCGTGAAAGAGGAGGCGCACATAGTACGCGCCATCTACAACATGAGCATCGACGGATACTCGCTTCAGCAGATCTGTGACCACCTCAACGAGGCGGGCATAGAGTCCAAGAAGGGGGTCGGGTGGAGCAGACAGACAGTCTCCAACATCCTCCACAACCCGCTCTACATCGGTGTCAGGACCTGGGACAACGTCAGGCTCAAGACCGAAACGGAGGCCATCGTCTCCCTCGTCACATTCAGGAAGGTCAACCCGGATTACGAAGCCGCATGATCACCGTTGCCATCTACATAAGGGTCTCCACCGAGGAGCAGGCCAACGAAGGATACTCCCTGGATGCACAGAAGGAGGAGCTTCTGGCATATTGCAACATAATGGGCTATAACGTCTTCAACGTCTACGTCGATGACGGATATTCCGGGAGGAATACGAACCGTCCGGCATATAGGCAGATGATGGCGGACATCGATTCCTGGGATGCCATCCTGGTCCTGAAGATGGACCGTATCCACAGGAACACCCGCAACTTCATCGAGATGATGGATTTCATCAATAAGAGAGGCAAAAACTTCAAGTCCAGACAGGAGCAGCTCAACACCGACAACCCAATGGGCCGCTTCGTCATGCAAATGATCCAGGGCATAGCCCAGCTAGAGAGCGAGCAGATCGGCGAACGTACCCGCGACGGCATGCGTCAGAAGGCCGAGACCCTTGGTGACAGCGACGACGAGAAGAGGACCATGGGCTTCACACCTCCGTTCGGCTACAGGATACAGGAGGGAAGACTGGCGGACGAACCCGATGAACAAACGGTCGTGAAGATGATCTTCGAGCTCTACATCATGGGGGAGACCATCGACTCCATCTGCTACAGCCTCAACCGCCAGGGGATGCTCACCCGCAAGGGCAATCCCTGGAACAAATACAACCTTCGTAACATCCTGCACAACCCCATATATGCGGGCTACATGCGCTGGGATGACATCCTAATCAAGCACGATGCCACGGCCATAATAGACCCCATAAGGTTCAACACGGTTCAAGATATCATGGTGAAGAGAGTGAGGGATCCCAAGAAGCGCAATCCGGAATACGTTCCGGCCTACGATGACGAGGACGGCATCAGAGAATCGGCATTCTAAATGCATCCTTCTATCGTCGAATAGGCCCTATAAATACCTTCTCTATCTACTTTTTTTAGTTTTAATTATTTTAGTTATATAGGACCCCGGATGGTGAATCCCTGCAGGACGAGTACCACAACATACCGGAACCGAACTTTAATCGGAACTCCGAATTCGATATCTATCCAGAGTCCACTACGCAAAAATTCCGCAATTTTGATTACATCGACGAGTTCCACAACGACTATGACCAATATCCAATGGCGGGTCATACGAACTCCACACGTGAGAAGGAGGAACAAAAGGAATTAAAGAGGGAAATGAACGGAAGCCAAAGGTCCTCCGAAGCATCATCCACTACATCATCTACCTCATCGATCTCGGCTTCAACGGGTTCTATATCGGCATCATCCTCTGCTTCTTCGGCTGCCTCGTCCGCGGGAGGGGCTTCTGCGGCCTCGGCGGCATCGGCCTCAGCAGCCGCATCGGTATCCGCAAGTACCATCCTGTCCACATCGTTAGTGGCCATGGTGGCCGTGGCGGCCGTGGCCGTTCCTGCAATAGCTAACGCAGACATCCAAGTATTCCTTGATGCATATTACAGCGATGGATTGCTGACCTATTCGATCGAGCTGGTCGACGCCGCGGAAGGCGAATCATACTACACTACCGTATATGAGAACGGCAATCTCGTCTACAAGGAGCAGATATTGGATAATCGGCAAAGCAACAGCATACCGGGTCTGAACGGTAGTCTGAACCATACTGTCGAAGTAAGAGCCGGCGAGTTGTCCCTTCTAGTCCTGAAATCTGTGGAGATTCATGGCATACCGGTCTGGGCGGAACTGCTTACAGCGGAACCCAGTTACGATTCGATCTATTTCTCCGTATACCTCCACGGGAACGACGAGACGGCCTATGTGGCCGTGTACGATGCCGCAACCGGCGATGCCATATATCAGAGCTCACTGACCACCGGGCGTCTAACTGAGACCGTCACTGGACTGGATGATGCCCACACATACACCATCGGGATTGCGTCAGAAACGGATTCGTATCTGACTGCGGACGTAACTACACTGTCACCCTCGGTGGAAATCGACCACGTTACCGCTACAGAGAATTCCATAGACTACGGTGTGACGATCCAGGGCATCCAGAAACCTACCTCGCTCCGTCTCTACGATCCCGAGACTTCCTCCGATGTATATTCGACATCATTGGTCAACGGTTACAACGAGGGAACGATATCCGACCTCAGCTCCAACCACACATACATCCTGTCGGTCTCATCCGAGACCTCTACATATTACAGCGGTGAGGTCACTACCCTAGGATCCGATGTCAATCTTGACAGCGTCACTTCTGTGCAGAACACCATTGAATACTCGGTCACGGTGTCGGGAACGATTACAGATGCGGTGCTCGATCTCACGGATACCGAGACATCTACCAGTGTCTACTCCGTAGCGTTAGAACAGGGGATCAACACCGCGGTCATCACCGACCTGCAGTACGGTCACTCCTATGTCCTTTCCGCATCCTCAGGGACCAAGACCTACTTCACACAGGAGGTCGCAACCGAGGGTCAGGCTTTGACCATCGAGCTCGAGAGCCTTACCGCCGAAGAGAACACAGTGTCCTACTCGGTATTGGTCACCGGTAACGGCGCCATTGCTACCGCGAGCCTCTACAGCTCTGATGGGGGCACAGTGTACTCTGTCGATCTCTCAGAAGGTTCCAACACCGCCACCATTACCGATTTGGAGTACGACCACGAGTACACATTCGTCGTATCGTCCGGAGAAGAGGTGTTCGTCAGCGAGAGCGTCACAACGGAAGAGGAGATCATCCCGACCACGGTGACCGTGGATTACATCAGGGCCTTCGGAGACACATACCAGTATAGGATAATAGTGGAGGGCAACACCGATAATCCTGTCCTCAAAGCCACCAACGGCGAGGAGTTTGTATACGCAACCGCCGCACTGACCGTTGGTGTCAACGAAGGCTCCCTCGAAGGAGAGAACCTTGGCTATCACCTCGAATGCCTGGTCAGCATCGAAGGCAGTGAAACATACTACTCTGAATGGATCTACACCCAAGAGATCTACAATTACGAGCTTACACAGGACAATAAGACCATACAATACACAGTTTCCATCTTCAGTGAGTGGGAGGACTGCGAGATATTCGTCATAGACGACGAGGATTACACCAGTGAACCGGCACAGCTGAGTGATGCGTTCAAGTTCCCTGCGGAAGATGTCGTGACCTCAGGAACCCTTGACTACGATTGGATCCTGTACGGCCATTCCTACACGTTCGGAGTACTGCTCAACGGCGGTGATGTCAGCTCCTACGGTCATGTCACCATGAACTATGCGGAGATCGAAGTGACGAGCTCTACCGGTGATGGAATAACATGCCAGGTGACCATCGGCATCGATGATTATCAGAATGCTACCATAGCCCTATTGGATGAGGGCCTCGAGGAGCCCATCCAAACTATGGATGCCACGGGATTGACCGGCAGCTACACATTCACCGAGGGCGTCTTCGGTCTGCACACCTATTACGTCGGAGTTTACTACATGGATGATCTGGCCGAACATGTGGAGACCACCACTACCGGAGAAGTGACCGAAGTCACCGTCAACGTACCCCCCTACGCCAACGGCAACGTCATTCACTACGACTTCACCGTGACAGGGAATTCCGACGATCCTTGGATATTCGTAAGTCTGGATGATGACACGGTCTACTCTGTCAGCCTCCTGGACAGCCCTTCCGGCACAGCTAGCAGTGCACAGATTGATTACAACACAACATATACCGTCAAAGTCCTAGGTGAGAATGACCACGAATACTTCAATCAGACTGTGACTACGGACCCCTTTGCAACGGCCACCATTGAAGTAACAGGCCAAGACATAGTGGTCTCCTTCGATTGGGCCTCGACTGTCACTGCATCCGATTTGACAAGTTTGTCGTTGGCCGTGACTAGGGAGAACACCACAGTGGTTGCCGGTCCTTACTCCGTTTCACTATCGACTGACAACTATCCCATCACCGATTTGGGCTTCGAACAAACATACTATGTTGCTCTGGTATCTACATCTGACGATTACTATATCTGGGAAGAATTCCAAACCGATGAAGAGGTCCCTTATTCCATTGCATGGACCGATGGTTACCCCACTGCTGACGGGGATTCGATCTCTTACAGCTTCAACATAACCGGTAACAGCGGCACCCTTACCCTCATCATCACGGATGATTACGATGAAAAGGTGTACACCGAGACACTCAGTGCTACCACATACTCCGGAAGAGCCACAGAACTGTATCCAAATACCCGGTATACCGTGACTGTTGTCGATCGCCTTGAAGTCAACATATCGACGGGAGATTTCGCGACCGTGGGCGTAGTTACAACGATAAACACCGTCCAGGCGAACATAACATTCAACATCACGGATTACGCAGGTTCGACGATAGGTCTCTATGCAACCAACGATTGCGTCGACGACGATCTGATAGGCGATCTCATCACTGTCGGAGAAGGCGAAAATGAGAAGACACTCTATCGCGACGGACTGTCTGTCGGTACCAATTACTGCATCGGATTAAAGACCGGCGGCTCTTTGATGATGAGCAAGGAAGTGACGACCGATGCTCCAGTTACGGCCACCCACTTCGGTTTGGTAACCAGTGGTGGAGAGGTAAGTCTCTCATACGAAGTAGAATTCAATCTGGAAGTTTCAGGTACTCTGAAGCTTATGGAAAACGATGCCGTCAAGGACAGCGCAGAGATCACCTACGATCCTGATGATCCAGTAGTCGGAACATTCGATTCATGGCAAAGAGGCCATTCGTACACGCTCGTTTTCGATACGGGCACGGAGAGTTACGAGATTGGTGACTTGGAGATACCCAACTACGTCACATCATTCAGCGCCATACCTGGTCCTGCCTCAATATCATATGAGATTACTGTGGCCGCCAGCGAAGACATCCAGGACGGCAGCCTGTCCGTATATCTGCTCGAACAGGGTTCCGGCCCAGGCGAATATGAAATTGTCGAATCCAAGACATTGAATATCGGAGAAAACAGCGGCAGTTTCACAGAGGTCTCCCTCCAGAGCTACCATGTCGTCGTCAACGATACCGATCTTGACGAACCAAGTCCCTTCAGGTATGATGGCGTATCCGTTACCGTCAGCGAAAAGGCCACGCCCGAGATCGTCGCTCCTACTGTTTTATCCAATCTCGTTTATACCGGTGAGGCCCAGAATCTCATCGCAGCGGGAAGCAACACCACCCCTGGAGAATTCACCTATTCCACAACTGAGTCTGGAACCTACACTACGGCTGTTCCCACGGGAACAATTGTCGGAACCTATTCTGTTTGGTACAAGTTCACCCCGTCGAACACAAGCATCTACAACAGTATCGATGCTACATTGGTGGCCGACGACATCTCCATCGGAAAGGCAAATGATTCATGGTCGACTACCGCCGGATCGGCTTCCAAGACGTATGGACAACCTGTGCAGACCAGCGGAACCCTCAAGTCTGGATTGACGCCGACATTCTCCTACTACTCCGATTCTGGCCGTGAATACGAATACACCATCTCGCAGCTAAACGCACTCTCGGCCGGATCAACGGTTTACGTGAAGGTGACCACTGAAGGCGATGAAAACTACAATGCCTTTGAAGATCGTACCATCGAATTCACAGTGAAGGATGTTGTCACATATAGTAGTCGCATTGATTTAAATACAAAGTCAGATGGAACGATACAACTCAACTCCAGTATAACCATCAACGCATCAAATTACAGTGCTTTCACCTGCGAAATTTATGATAGCGCAGACGTTTACGTTCGTACCGCAGAAAGATTTGATGTTATATTTAATGTAATCATTCCAAACATCAATTATGATTCGACTTATAAAGTATATATCAAAGAATCCAACAAGGTAGTAAGTTCTAAGATTATTATCATACCAGCAGATACTAGTAATAAGCCCTATTGGCAAGATATGAGTTGATAAAATGATAAAGGAAAAGACAGAGAAACAAGAGCTCTCCGATGAGCAGAGGGAGAACCGCATAATCACGTTCACCCTCATCGTATTGGGAATAATATCAGCGATATCCGTCATATTCGACGCACAGATATTCGGTCCGGAGTCAATATTCATCGACGATCCGACCGGAAATTCGTTCATCGACGGAATCTACCACGACATACCGAGCATAATCAGGACCTGCCAGATCCTGTTCCTAACGCTGCTGCTGTTTGTGATCCTGAGCATACTCGGAAAAAAGATCACAACGGAGACCCACTTCCAGACCGCCATCAGGCTGGTAGTCAGCTTTGTCAGGTACGCGATATTCATCGTAGCCATCATCCTGATCCTATCCGCATGGGGAGTGGATACGAGAACACTGCTGGTCAGCGCGGGTATCTTGGGACTGATCATCGGTCTGGGTGCACAGTCTCTGATCGCCGATATCATCGCCGGACTGTTCATCGTCTTTGATGGAGAATACAAGGTCGGTGACTTCATTGTCGTCGACGGTTGGAGGGGGACCGTTATGGAGATCGGTATCCGTACCACCAAGATCAAGGATGAGGGAGGCAACATCAAGTACATGAACAACAGCACCATAAACGCTGTCGTCAACCAGAGCCAGGACCTCTCGTACATCAGGTGCGAGCTTCCCATATTCTACACGGCGGACCTCGAGAGTGTTGAACTCGCAATCAAAGAGTACATGCCGAGGATCAAGGACAAGATCCCGTACATCGTCAACGGTCCTTACTACAAGGGCGTCCAGGATATGAACGATTCAAGTGTCAACCTCCTTTTCCTGGCCCAGTGCGAGGAGAAGGACTTCTATCCCGCCAGGAGAGCCCTCAACAGGGAGATCTACAGGATGGCCAACGAGATGGGCATCCAGATCCCGTACCCGCAGATCGTCATCAACCAGGCCGCTCCGGACAACGGATTCTCCGAGAAGTCCACCGCAAAGCAGAAGCGTGAGGCAACAGCCTACGTCTACGACCAGGCCTACGAGTCCGAGGGAATGGAAGCGGAGAATTCAAACTGATTAGAAAAACAACTCATATCAGCGGTCCCGGGGCAACCCGGGACCGTACCTATTTCTCTGCGGGCGTTATCCAAGAAGAATCGCTGGCACACCGATTTTGTTCCTTCTCTTTGCAATCGCGCTCTAAAATTTATATGCAAAAAGCGATTGCATAACGGGGTTAGGACTCTGTTCGACGAATATCACAACTTGCCTGAGCCGAATAACAACAGGTATTCGGAATTCGACAATGTTCCAGAGTCCACTACGCAAAGGTACCGCAATTTCGATTACATCGACGAGTACCACAACAATTATGATGACATGCCGATGGCAGGTCATTCCAACTCCACCCAGGATCAGGAGGACCTGAAGGATCTCAACAAGGAACTCAACGGCAGCCAGAGTGCACAGGATACGTCCTCCGCTCAGGCTACATCTGGATCGTCTGCGGCCTCTTCAACATCGGCCACTGTAACGACTGCATCCTCTGCGTCAACGGTTGCCTCGACAGCGGCTTCTGCATCGGCATCGGCCGTTTCGGTCTCTGCGAGCACCGTGATAGCGTCGTCTTTCGTGGCCATGGTCGCAGTAGCCGCAGTCGTGGTCCCCGCCATCGCCAATGTGGATGTCCAGGTCTATCTGGATGCCAGCTTCAGCGAGGGTTATCTCACATACTCCATAGAACTTGTGGATGCAGTGGAGGATGAAGCCTACTTCGCATGCGTATACGAGAACGGAAGCCTGGTGTACAAAGAGCAAATCATAGATAACCAGCAAAGTAACAGCATACCAGGGTTGAACGGTTATCGGGACCATACGGTAGATGTAAGAGCAGGGGAAATGACCCTGCTGGTACTGAAATCTGTAGAGATCCCAGGAATGCCGGTCTGGGCGGAACTGCTCACCACCGAACCCGATTACGATTCGATATACTTCTCCGTGTTCCTGCACGGTGACGACGAAACCGGCTACGTGGCGATGTACGATGCTGTGACAGGCACTGTCGTGTACCAGAGCCCACTCACAACAGGACGTCTTGCAGAGACGGTCACAGGATTGGAAGAATCCCACACATACACGATCAAGGTCTGGTCGGAAACCGAATCGTACCTCTCGGTAGACGTCTCCACACTGTCCCCGTCGGTGGATCTCGATCATCTCACGGTCACCTCTGATTCGATAGAGTACGGCGTGACCATACAGGGGCTCCAGAAGCCGACCACACTGGACCTTTACGATCCAGAGACATCCGCATCGGTCTATTCGGTCTCCGTTGTCAACGGATACAACGAGGGCGTCATTACCGGTCTGAGCTCCAAGCACACCTATGTCCTTACGGTATCGTCAGAGACCGCCACATACTACAGCAGCGAGATCACCACAGCAGCATCCGAAGTCAACCTAGATAGCGTCACCCCGGTGCTGAACACGATTGAATACACCGTAACCGTAACCGGGGTCATTACGGATGCCCTGCTGGACCTCACCGATCCGGAGACCTCGACGAGCGTCTACTCCATCGCATTGACGGAGGGAACGAACACCGCCACAATAACGGAATTGCTGTACAACCATACGTATGTCCTCTCAGCTTCCTCCGGAACCGAGACCTACTTCAGCCAGGAGGTCACCACCGAGGGTCCGGCGATCTCCGTTGAACTGGAGAGCCTTACGGCCGAGGAGAACACCATCTCCTATTCCGTGACGGTCACCGGCAGCGGTCAGACCGTGACATTGTACCTGATGGACTCTGGAACCGCCGTCTACACGTTGGAGCTTGTAGAGGGATCCAATACAGGCACCATAGAGGACCTGGAATACGAACACGAGTACCAGCTTGTGGTCTCCACCGAGGACGAGACCTTCGTCGAGGAGACCATCTCCACAGAGGAGGACCCCGTCGTGCCCACCACAGTAACCGTCAACTACATCAGGGGCAAAGGGGCTGCCATCGAATACAGCATCACTGTGGAAGGCAACACCGATACACCGGTGCTGACTGTGACCAATCACTACGATACGAACAGAAGTGTCGACCTTACTGTCGGTCTCAATGAAGGAACCATTGACGATTTGAGTTACCAGACCGAATACGATGTTACCATCTCAGGAAACGAATCCTATTATTCCGATAGCGTAGAGACTGAGAACACCATTGAGTACGACCTCTCCCAAGTCGGCAAGACTATTCACTACAGTGTAACAATAAACGACACCGTTGAAAACACGACAATTTACGTCAAGGACGCAGACGATTCCTCAGTAACTCTGACTACGATATCAGTTTCCGAGCGGATAACCACCGGCGTGCTGGATGAAGACTGGATCATATACGGCCACAGATATGATTTCGGAGTGCTTCACGGCAGCAGTGATACCGGCTGGTATGGGCACATCACCGTGAACAATGTATCAGTGGAAATCCAGAATGTTTCTATTGAGACGGGAATCGTTGTCAAGGTTACAGTCAATAACGGCGACTATAACGGTATGAGCATTAGATTGCTGGATGAGACCAGGGAAGGAGAACTCGGTACCACGAACCTAACCGCGGCATCCGCTACATACACCTTTACTGAGAACATATCCGGCCATTATGAGTATTATATTGCGATTGTTCAGGGAGGGGTGATGGTCGACGATTATGTCCAAGTCACTGGTACCGATATCGACTGGGACGTCTTGGAGACGTTCGGCAACACCGTGAACTACGACTTCACCGTGACCGGTGACACCGATTCGGCCACACTGTACATCAAGACAGCTGATGGTGGGGACATCCTTGCTTCAGTCGATTTACACCAGAACCCTCAGGGGACCATAACCTCCGCGTCTTTGGAATACAATACGCAGTACTACTGGGAGGTCCGCGGGGAATATTTGCAGTACCCATCCATGTATGGCAATATCTGGACACAGCCACTTGCTTCGGTCAATGTGTACAAGCTCGACTCTGCGACCATATACGACGTCACCATCAATTCGGACGACCTCGAGGACCTGTCCTTCATGCTGTTCACCGATTCGGGCAGAACGAGCCCCGTTTCCATGGATCCGATCCCGATCACATCGTCGTTCACAAGGATACCCGTCGCACTCGTCGGCCAATACTGGTCGGGAATCATGAGCGGTGGCGACGTCATGCCTACGAACGATAACACGGAAACATTCTACATCGATGCTTCAATAGCCGGTAGCACACTCACCGCTAGTACAGACGTGTATGAAATCAATACGAGCGGTATGACCATTGGTCTTTACACCGACCCCGAATGCCAGAACCTCGTGCCCGGAACTAAGCAATCGTTGCCGGAATCGGCACAGCAGGAGGAGGTCTACGAAGTGGAGTTCACGATCACCGATTTCACTACAGACGTCTACGTCGGTCTGCTTGTCGAGATCGACAGCCAGGACTATGTGCTCGCAACCGAACTAGTCGAAACGGGTTTCGTTTGCGATATGTTCGGATTGGACGGGGACGACATGAAATACAGCGTCACCCTCCATAGGAACTACAGCGGTAACCTCGTGCTCTACTGGGACAACGACAGTGTACTCACGGTCCCGCTAAGCACCATACCTTCCGGAGATCCCTCGGTCACTATGACCGGTACATACGAACCCTGGGACAGGGATCAATCCTACACTCTGAAGATCGAAATCGACGGTCAGGATCCAAAACAACTGGGATCGATTACAGTAGCCTCCTACACGGACCTGTACACATCGGTTGTCGGCAGCACCATCGCTTACAATGGCAGTACCTATGATGATGGGGAATTCACGATATTCCTCTACTCCGAGGACACTCCCGGAACATACACATTGGTATCTTCGGAGGCGCTGGTCCTAACCGATCGCAGCTTCAGCGGACAATTCGAGGACCTTCAGAGCAGATTATATCTGATCGTCATCAACGAAACGGGTGCGGCAACACCTTACATACACACTTACGCCAAAAAGACGCAGGACATTAGGGCCGATGATGAATGGGATGAGCCTGGATCGGCCTCCAAGGAGTATGGACAACCTGTGGTCACAAGCGGAACACTCGTGTCCGGATTGACTCCGGTCTTCGGCTACTTCTCGGATCCGGATCGCACAATCGGCATCCTTGACCTCGATGAACTGGATATCGGAACCACGGTCTACGTCAAGGTGACCACCGAAGGCAACGCCCAGTACAAAGCCTTCTCAGATTCGACAATCTCGTTCAGCATCTCGAAGATGGAAGATTCATGGGCCACGACACCATCGGCGTCCAAAGTATACGGTCAGAACGTTGTCACCAGCGGTACTCTCACATCCGGATTGACACCCGTATTCAGCTATTTCACTGACGAGGGCCGCACAGACGACATCAATGACCTTGATACTATTGAAACTAGACAGACCGTATACGTGAAGGTCACCACAGCAGGAAACACCCGCTACAACGCATTCACGGATGATACGATCTCGTTCGTCATCCAGAAGGCGGATGATGAGTGGGTGTCTGCACCATCAGCGTCCAAAGTGTACGGAGAACCTGTGCAGACCAGCGGAACACTCAAATCCGGTATCGCTAGGACATTCTCCTACTACAACGATCCAGCCCGCGAAGATCCCATTGGCGACCTTGCTTCTGTGAATGCAGAAACCACAGTATATGTCAAGATCACCTCTGCAGGCAATGACGATTACAACGCCTTCACCGATACATCGCTCTCGTTCGTCATCCAGCAGGCGGATGATTATTGGACTACATCTGCATCCGTATCCAAAGTGTACGGACAACCTGTGCAGACCAGCGGAACCCTCAAGTCTGGATTGACGCCGACATTCTCCTACTACTCCGATTCTGGCCGTACAAACGAATACACCATGTCGCAGCTAAACGCACTCTCGGCCGGATCAACGGTTTACGTGAAGGTCACAACTGAAGGCAACACCAACTACAAGCCCATGTCCGGCTCTACCATCTCGTTCGTCGTGGCGGTAGCTGATGATACGGTGAGCGTCACAATGTCGGGATACACATACGGCCAGTCAGAGACCCCCTCTGCACCCAATGTGACCAAGAACACGACCGGCGCAACCACGCTGTACTATTCGACCGTGGGCACATATACGGCTGATAACGTGGCTTCTAACGCGACCGCATGGCCAGCAACGCTGACATCCACCAGCATCGATGCCGGAACATACTATGTCTACGCGGTGACGGCGGCCGACACCAACTACAATGCAGGGTTCGCAGTTTCCGGAAGCACGTTCACGGTCTCGAAGGCAGTTGATTCGTGGACCACGACACCATCGGCGTCCAAAGTGTACAGACAGGATGTCGTCATCGATGGAACCCTCGCGTCCAGAATAACTCCGACATTCTCATACTTCACCAATGAGGCACGTTCGGTACCTGTCGATAACATCGTCACAGTGAATGCTGGCCAGACCATATACGTCAAAGCAACCACAACAGGTAACGAAAACTACAATGCGTTCACCGATATTACGACAATCTCGTTCGTCGTCCAGAAGGCGGATGATACTGTCAGCGTCTCAATGACTGGATACACATACGGCCAATCGACAACACCATCCGCACCCAGTGTGACCAAGAACACGACCGGCGCGACCACGTTGTACTATTCGACCGTAGGCACATATACAGCCGACAACGTGGCTTCCAACGCGACCGTGTGGCCCACAACGCTGACATCCACAAGCATCGATGCCGGAACATACTATGTCTATGCGGTGACTGCGGCCGACACCAACTACAATGCAGGGTTCGCAGTTTCCGGAAGCACGTTCACGGTCTCGAAGGCAGTTGATTCGTGGACTGTACCTGGATCAGTCTCTAAAGTCGAAGGGTACTCTGTGAGCACATCTGGTACACTCAAATCCAGACTAACCCCCTCATTCTCGTACTACTCTGATAACGGTCGTACGAACGAACTCACGACCCAGCAGCTCAATGCACTCTCGGCCGGAGAAACGGTGTACGTAAAAGTGACAACCGGAGGCAATACCAACTACGAGCCCTTCACAGACGATTCCACCATAAGCTTCACGGTCCAAGAGTTCGTTACATTCGGTTCCGCGAGCGTATCGGACGGTACACTGCATGTGCCCATAACCTTTAACGTCTCATACTTGTCGGACTTCACAATACAACTGTACAGGGGCGATAGCATGCTTCAGTACTACAATGGTGAGAATCTATCCCAAGAATACGACATGGCCTATAGTACCGGAGTAACAGGCGGAGAGACACTTACGATCAAGATTCTG
This sequence comes from methanogenic archaeon mixed culture ISO4-G1, assembly GCA_001563305.1. NCBI lineage: Archaea > Methanobacteriati > Methanobacteriota > Methanomicrobia > Methanomicrobiales > methanogenic archaeon mixed culture ISO4-G1. Next base: position 782,336 of record CP013703.1, on the reverse strand, counting down.
AAAGGAGGAGTTGAAAAGAAGACATACGACTTTATCGTCCCCTCATGAAACAATCTACAAGACAGTCAATGATATGAGTTGATAAAATGACAAAAGAGAAAACAGAAAAACAAGAGCTCTCGGATGCTCAGAGGGAGAACCGCATCATAATGGTCGCCCTCGTCATCCTGGGAATAATCTCAGCGATAGCGATATTCTTCGATGCACAGATTTTCGGTCCGGAATCGATATTCATAGACGACCCGACCGGTAACTCGTTCATCGACGGCATATACCACGACATACCCAGCATCCTCAGGACCTGCCAGATCCTGTTCGTTGCGCTGCTGCTGTTCGTCATCCTCAGCGCGCTGAAGAACAGGATCACCACGGATACGCACTTCCAGACGGCGATCAGGCTGATCGTCAGCTTCGCCAGATATGCTATATTCATAGTGGCGATCATCATGGTCCTCTCCGCATGGGGAGTCGACACCCGCACACTGCTTGTCAGTGCAGGTATCTTGGGACTGATCATAGGTCTCGGAGCCCAGTCGCTCATAGCGGATATCATCGCCGGACTGTTCATCGTCTTCGACGGTGAATACAAGGTCGGCGACTTCATCGTCGTGGACGGCTGGAGAGGCTCCGTGATGGAGATCGGAATCCGTACAACCAAGATCAAGGACGAGGGCGGCAACATCAAGTACATGAACAACAGCACGATCAATGCCGTTGTCAACCAGAGCCAGGACCTCTCCTACATCAGATGCGAGCTCGCCATCTTCTATACCGCCGACCTTGAAAGCGTGGAACTCGCAATCAAAGAATACATGCCCAGGATCAAGGACAAGATCCCCTACATCGTCAACGGACCATACTACAAGGGTGTCCAGGACATGAACGACTCCTCGGTAAACCTCCTGTTCTTAGCGCAATGTGAAGAGAAGGACTTCTATCCCGCCAGGAGAGCTCTCAACAGGGAGATCTACAGGATGGCCAACGAGATGGGCATTCAGATCCCGTACCCGCAGATCGTCATCAACCAGGCGGATGCGGACAACGGATTCTCGGAGAAGTCCACTGCCAAGCAGAAGCGCGAGGCAACCGCATACGTCTACGACCAGGCCTACGAGTCCGAGGGAATGGAAGCGGAGAACGCAAACTGATTAAGCAAACGACTCATATCAGCGGTCCCGGGGTAACCCGGGACCGTAACAATCTTTTGATCCCCTGTATCAGACTATCCAACCGTTATATATGTGAATGAAATTCCACAGGGTATGAACAAGGAACAGAAGGCTAAGTTTCGTGCTATCCTGATGGTCGGGATCATGGTCGTCGTCGCACTCGTGGCAATGGCCTCCGTCTTCGTCTGATGGAAACGATAGCCATCGTTACCGGCGCCTCCTCCGGCATGGGAGAGGAATTCTGCAAACAATTGGATTCCAAAGGTCTGGACTCCATCTGGCTCGTTGCCAGGAGAAAAGAACTTATGGAATCCGTCGCCGATTCCCTCAATACTTCTACACGCATCTTCGCGATGGATCTCACCGACAGGTCCTGCATCGACTCGCTCCTTGAGACCATCGATTCGGAAAGACCGAACATCAAATACCTTGTGAACTGCGCAGGGTTCGGGAAGTTCGGCATGACCTGGGAACTCCCGAGGGAAACGACCCGTTCCATGATCGACCTCAACGTGTGCGCCACGGTCGACATCACCGACGGCTGCATCCCGTTCATGGAGAACGGAGGGCACATCATCGAACTCGATTCCGCATCGGCCTACATACCGATGTACTATCTGAACATCTACGCATCCACAAAGGCCTTCGTGAAGCATTACTGCAACGCACTGAGGCTCGAGCTGAAGGACAAGGGCATCACGGTCACCGAGGTCTCTCCCGGGTGGGTGAAGACGGAGTTCATAGACATCACGGTCACCGAGAACAACGTTCCGCCGAGGGTGTTCAACGGAGCGGTCACTAAAGAGGCTGTCGTGCAGAAAGCTCTGATCGCAGCGGAAAAGGGGAAGAAGAGATCCGTATGCGGAATCAAGAACAAACTCATCGTTTCCATCTCATATCACTTCCCCGGCCTTGCATCTAGGCTCTGGAAAGGCTTTTTCCATTGAGTTAATGTGATACATTTATTTTATTAGTATAATACGTTATCAACTAATTAATTAATGCTCATACATTAGAACAAAGAATTGTGCAAGGATCAAGAGCAGTTTCGCATCGAGAAATGAGGAATTATGAAGAAGGATCCTCCGGAAATCTCTATGTGCGCTGCATTTTTTGCCAAAAATGATCGTATAATGCAGGAAATCCTTTGATCTCGACATCTTCATCAAAAGGTAGTGGGGTTTCGTATCAAAAATGCCTAAATTAAGTTGATATTCGGGAGACCGTCGTTGACAGACGGTGATCCAATTTCATTCAATTTTTGATTGATTTTGATAATTTTGCTCTGTTTTTTTATATTTTTCAAAATATTGTGCAAAAATGTTCATTTTATCAATTTTTCTTTGCTCATATCATTTATTAATAAAAATTAATGTAGTTAAGTTATCTACTTAATTAAATTCGCTCTAATTCAAGTTTCATGTTGCACTTTAGTTTTAGCTTCAATAATTATGCTAATTAAGTTATCACATTAATTTTTATCACACATCAATTGCACTATATCATTTAGCATTAAAAATATACTTAATAAAGCAATTAACTTAATTAATTAAGTTAAAATCCATAATGCAAATATAAACCGCAATTAATAATTCTAATAAAGTTACTACATTAATTAATAACAATACTCAGAGACCCATGTCAACATAGACCAAGAGCATTGCCAAAAAGATGTCTATACGTGTCTTGAAACTGTTCTCGAACAGGACGATGCGCTCACGGTGATGAGGATCGAAATCCGGGAGGAACAGTTTGTTGAAATCATCACATGATGTGGATTCGATCCTGTCGATGAGATACGCCAATTCCTCGCTGATGATCTGTTTCCTGAGATGTACCCTCGTCATGACGCTGATAGTCTCCAAAGCAAGATCGATGTACTTCTCCGCGGACCTGTAAGGAAGGTCCGTCTCGTCCCTCATCATTTCGCATCTCTGCTTGCACTCTTCGAATGTTTCCCTCAGCGTCTGCAACTGTATGAAATCCGAATAGGACACTGGATTGTCCCCTTCGGACATCTCCTTGAAGATGACCTTCGCATTGGTCATGTGAATGTAGAACCTTATGCCGGCGCTGATGAAGAAGATGTAGGCGCTCTCATCCTTCATCTCGGCCTCCTCGAGACTAGACAGGTAGTGCTCGTAGAGATCCATCGGAACTATGGACGCCTGAGGGGAGAGCATTTCCGCATCGTCCAAGATGAATGAGAAATCATTCTGGGAGAGTCTCTACATGGCATGGCATCTCCTGATATCGAGGTCCAGCTGCGCTTCCATGGATGTCCTCACCGCGATAGGGAGCTGCTCCATCGATGAGTATACGACCTTCTCCATCTCCTTGCGGCGTATGACACGCTTGATCTGATTACATTCGGGATTGGAATAGATCATCTGAGCTCATCCCTGACCTTTGTGATGCTCTTCTTCAGAGCGACGAGATGCGAATGGGTTATCTTCTCGGAAGCACGGGCCGAAGGGCTGATCTCCCTCAGATATTCCGCATAGAGTTTGGGAGGGAGTTCGCTGGTCTTAGTCAGAAGAAGGAGATCCTCATTAAGGCCGTTCTCGAAATACTCCATGTCATCGGCATAGTAATGCAGCGCGAGATCGTAGTAACGCCATTCTATGTCGGTATACGTCAGAAGCTCGGCGAAAAGGGCGGAGCGTTCGGGCTGTTCCGCCTGACGGATGGCGAAAATCTCATGCTCCTCCATCTTGCGGATGGCACCTAACCGGAACATCTCGGACAGTTCTTCCCTTGGTATCGGCTTCTGCTTCATTGTATCGTATTTATTTTAGTTAATAGCTTAATCAGATTTATTTTTCTCAATTAAATCATTACCTGACACTTTGTCTTGAATCCTGTTAGGCATCCGCATTTATTATTGGTGGCGCTATGATGGTACAATGCCCGGAACTAAGCTCATTATTTTCGACCTGGACGGAACGGTCAACGATTCGTCCCCCGGTATCATGCACTGCTACCGCAGGACGGCCGAGAGCTACGGTGTGGCGGACGTCTCCGAGGATGCCATCAGGGCAGGCCTCTGCGGCCCCTTCTTCGACAACATAATGAAGATCCTCGGACTGCCCGCGGAAAAGGTCCCGGATGCCATCCACAGGTACACGGAGTTCTATGTGAAGGAAGGGCAGAGCATGGCCAGACTCTTCGACGGTGCGGCCGAGACGATAAAGGAACTCAAGAACAGGGGTTACAAGCTGGGCATCGCCACGCTCATGGCCGATCTGTACGCCAAGGGCACCCTGAAGAACTATGGCATGCTATCGCTGTTCGATACCGTTCACGGCGCAAGCCTGGAGGTCCCCCTGACTAAGAAGGACCTTCTGGAGATGTGCCTGGAGGATCTGGGTGTGGGACCGGAGGAATGCGTTCTCGTAGGGGATGGCATCGACGACCATCTTGCCGCGAAGGAACTTGGGATCCCGTTCATCGGTGCCACATACGGCTATCAGGTGGACAGGGAATACTGCGAGAAGAACGACTCACGCTACGTAAACAAGATCTCGGATCTTCTGAGAATGTTCCAGTGAGCTCATCTCGTGAGGAGCCTGTACACCAGCGCCTTGAGGTCGGCGACCTCTTTCTCGAGGGCTTCCACCCTCGCTTCGAGATCATCCTTCTCATCTTCCTGAGGGGCCTCGTTCATCTCGCGGACCTGATCTATGAGAGTCTGCCTGCGGGACTTGAGAGCGTTGGCGGAGAGCTGCAACTTGGTCTTCTCGCTGTCATTGCCTGACATCTCGGCCTTCAGCATGAGGATCTCCAGCTGCATCAACTCATCGGTGATGTCGCTGATCTGCTTGGTAAGGTCATCGAGTTCGACATCGGAGGTCCGGTTCTTGGGTGCGGATCCCTTCTGCTGATAGAGCTCTGCCAGCTCCTCTTCCAGGAGACCTATCTCCATGGCCTTGCGCTCTGCATCAAGGGGTGTCTCGGGCATCTGCTCGCGTAAAAACTCCAGTTTGGCCAGGAGCATCTCGATCTGGGAATCGATGTCGTCCATGGTATCAGAACTTGGTATCGTGGGGGATCAGCTGGATCTTCGCACCGCAGAACGGACAGCATTCGAGAACGGTGTCCATCCCGTCCTTGTCCTCTCCGAGGAGGGCGGGGCCCTTGTATGAGTCGATGAAGACGATCTCCTCGTCAAGAAGCTTGTCCAGCATGGCCTTGCAGCAGGCAGCCTCGACATCCACGTCTGAGATCTGCAGGTTCAGAAGTGGCCTTGCACGGAGCTTCTTCTTCCTCTCCTCATAGAGGATCTTATCCACCCTCTCGGCATCGGTATCCGCCCCGGGGAATCCCATCTCTGCGGCGTAAGCCAAACAGCGTACGGCCTTCTGGAGGTCCTTGGGGACACCGATTCCGACCTCGTACATCAGTCCTAAGTGGTAAAGTGCGCTGGGGTCCAGCTGGTCTGCGGCCTCGGAAAGGTACTCGATGGCCTTGTCCATGTCGACCTCGCCTGCCTCTCCGGAAGCCAGCAGGATTCCGAGCTCCCTGCGCGCGGGGAGATATCCCTGGTCCGCAGATTTCCTGAACCAAGACGCCGCGGTAGCGGGATCCTTGGGAACATCAGTCCCGTAGATGTAGTTCAAACCCAGTTTGTACTGGGACTCTGCGTCCCCTGCGGTCGCCTTGTCTATGAGGTTGTCGGAATCCATCGTATCACGTGGTAATCCGTTGGTGTATATTTATTGAATCTGGGCCAGGAGCTCCTGGGCATCCTGGATCCCGCTGTCGGCGGCCATCTTGAGCCACTTCTTGGCCTCATCGATATCCGCTTTCACACCGCTCCCGCCCACGTAGCAGTACCCTACCATGAACATGGCCCCGGGAATCCCCGCATTGGCCGCCTTGAGGAACAATTCGAACGCCTTTTCGGCATCTGGCACATTGTCTCCGTATCCTTCTGCCGTGATGTAGGCGAGCCTTTCAGATGCGAAGGGATCGCCTGAATCGGAACCCTTGGTGTACCACTCTGCGGCCTTGGCGATATCGGATTCCGTACCAGTCTCGAACTCGTAACAGATGGCGAGATGGAACATCGCGTTGAGATTGCCGTTCTTTGCCGCGGTGCGGTACATCTTGAATGCCTTGGTCTCGTCCTTTTCGACTCCAAGGCCTTCCTGGAAAAGGAATGCCAGATCGGTACGCGCCTCATCGTTGCCCTGGTTCGCGGCAAGACGGAAATACCTGGCCGCCTCGGCGTAATCCTGCTCCACGGAGACCCCGTCCATGTAGGCCAATCCGGCATACATCTGCGCATCGGGAATCCCGTCCTTGGCGGCCTCGATCGCCATCTCCGCTGCGGTATCCTGATCCATGCCGTCGTATTCGCCCTGCATGAACATGCGGACCAGCAGCGCCATGGCCTCAGTCTGTCCCTTGCCGGATGCCTGCTCAAGGTACTCGTAACCAATCTTCTCATCGGCCTCGATGTCCCAACCGAACAGATAGGCCATCCCCAAAGCGTACAGCCCGTCAGGGTCCCCTTGATCGGCCAGAGCCCTGACTTCCTCGATGGAAAGCTCCTGCTCACCGTTCGATGTATGGAATACAAAGCCTCTTCTCTCTTCGTCAGCCATGAGAAATCCTGAATCGATCGTTCGCCGGAGTTCCCTAGCGGACATCGTTCGATGAAGTATGCTGAATGACCGATAAAAACATACCCGAATGGCAGATGGTTTCAGTCATCGGAAAGATTCCTGGATAGGGAATTTGCCAAAGCATCATAATATACTTTTTCATATAGTGAGTTTCCACAGATCAGCTTTGATAATCTCGGTAATAAATTGCCGAAAGAAATTGTAATATTTTACCGAATTATAACATCATATTTTACCGAACAAAATCATAATATATTACCGAACTGATATCATCAATAGGGCATCTGGCTATGAAGAAATATATCCCCAGACTACTGGATGACGTTCTGAGATTCAAACTGCGGAGCAAAGGTGCGATTTGGGTAAGAGGGCCGAAATGGTGCGGCAAATCTACTACTTCGGAGCAATTCGCCAAGACAGTCATACGCATGCAGGATGAGGACATGAGAGAACAGAACATGGCTTTGGCCAGAATGAGTCCCGGCGAATTCTTGAAGGGCGATGTACCAGTATTGATCGACGAATGGCAGGTTATCCCTTTCATATGGAATCAGATAAGGACGGAAGTAGACAGACGTGATGAGTTCGGACAGTTCATCCTTACAGGCTCGAAACAGCCTGGTGATGTGGAGGACGTGGAACTACACAGCGGGACGGGGCGCATCGTTTCTGTTACCATGAGACCAATGTCCCTTTTCGAATCGGGAGAGAGTAACGGGATAGTGTCCCTGAAGAAGATGTTCGAAGGCATCGGTTCCGCCGGACGCTGCAATGCCGAACTGAGGGATTATGCGTTCTATACCGCAAGGGGCGGCTGGCCGAAATCAATAGATCAGGAGAGCGATGTCGCCTTGGAACAGGCTTCAGACTATGTGGACGGCTTAGTGAATTCGGATCTATCTGATGATGTGAAGCGTGACCCGGATCGGGTGAGACTGTTGCTCCGTTCGTATGCCAGGAACTGCTCCACGCAGGCTAAGAATTCAACCATACGCGAGGACATGATTGCCAATGACAGTGAATCGCTGGACCAGGACACCATCGCATCGTATGTCAAAGCCCTGAAAAGGTTGTATGTCGTCGAGGAATCAGAAGCCTGGAATCCAAATCTCAGATCTAAGGCCGCGATAAGGACCTCCAATACACGTTATTTCGTGGATCCGTCCATAGCATGTGCGGCCTTGGATATCGGTCCAGACGGTTTGATTTCCAATCTAAAACTATTCGGACTGCTGTTCGAGAACCTCTGTATCCGGGACCTGAGGATCTATGCAGATCTGCTGGGAGGAAAGGTCAAACATTACAGGGATTCCACCGATTTGGAAGTTGATTCTGTGATAACGCTGAAGAACGGCGACTGGGCCGCGATAGAGATCAAGCTCGGATCCAGCGAACTCATCGAAGAAGGCGCGGCCAATCTGAAAAAACTAGTTGATACGCTGGACCCTAAATCTAAGAAACCCAGCTTCCTGATGGTGCTCACTGGAACGAATGTGGCCTACCAGAGAGCGGACGGCGTGTGGGTCGTTCCACTTGCATGTCTTGGTCCCTGAAGGGGACAGATCAACTGATCGATGACTCCGCTGGCCGTGTTCGGAGCACAGATTGTGATTTGTCCATCCGGAGATCTTCCAGAGTACTATTGCTGCTATCAACTGGGAAACCAGGAATCCCGAGACCCAAAGCACCGTATCCAGGATCGGCTGCTCGTGTATGTGGAGGAAGTCGTACGGGGATATGGTGTCGTTGCCTAAGATTATCAGCACCAATAACACTACCGTCAAGTATATCGCCACGGGGATCACGGTCGGAATCATATCCCTGAACTCCAAGGCATCCATCTGGGCCAGGAACAGGAAATCAATAACTGCCAGTAGGGGAACGAACAGATGAAAGAATATCAACCCTCCGAAATCGAACATCAGGACCCACCCCTTCGTCGGGGCCAGATACAGCGCGATCACAAGGAATGACATCGTGAGCATCGCGACGGATGCGAGCTTCATTATCGCCAGGAACCTGGGGAGCCTCTTGCCGTTGCGAAGATAGTACAGCGTGAGAATAGCGCAGATGAGTGCAAGAAGGTTGGACCAGACGGTGTGATACAGGAATGTGTCGCTGGCGAAGTAATAGTACGTCGTCTTGATGATCCCGTAACGCATATTGATCACGGAATAGAGGACGAAAATGATGATCAACCACGCAACAATGGTTGTTATCCTCTTCAGATCAAATCCGCGCATAAGCCTGGGTTAAATCCTTCTGATATAAAAGTTGGATGAGATATATATCCATTGTTTATGAAATGTAGAGCATCCTAACGCCGAATAACTGAAAGAATGCCGCACATGCATCATAACTTATCAGGTCGGAAAGGTCTGAAGCAATCATTCCTCTTTGAACATGGCCTTCCTGACACCCGAGGTCATCGTATCGAGTTCCTTGATGGCCTCTGAGATCCTGATGTTCTGGGGGCAGACCTTCTCGCATTTCCTGCATCCTATGCATGCGGCCGGCCTCTTGTCCTTGGGCAGGGACATTATAAACATGGCCGAGATGAAGCCCCCGCCGGTGAAATTGGTCTCGTTGTAATGCGACATGAATGCGGGTATGTCGAGGCCCTTGGGACAGTGGGATATGCAGTACTTGCACGAGGTGCAGGGAACGATCTTGCCGCTCACCATGCCGTTGGCGATCCTGGTGAGAGTCGCCATCTCATCCCCATCCAGGGGTTTCCTCTCCTCGAAGATCCTCAGATTCTCCTCGAGCTGGCACATTTGGTTCATCCCGGACAGGACCATGGTCACGCCGGGGATTGACTGCAGGAATCTGAAGGCCCACTCCACCGGTTTGACTCCGGGACGGAGCGTCTCCAGCTCCTTCATCCCTTCCTCGGGCAGTTTGGTGAGAAGGCCTCCGCGGAGGGGCTCCATCACCCAGATGGGGATCCCGCGGTCGTTGAGCATGTCCACCTTCTCCTTGGCATTCTGGAACTCGTAGTCGAGGAAGTTCAGCTGGATCATGCCGAACTCCATGTACTCCCCGTACCTGTCTAGGAACCTCCTCATAGTATCCAGGTTGCCGTGGCATGAGAATCCCAGATGCTTGATGCGCCCGTTCCTCCTCTGCTCGAGGAGATAGCTGAACGTATGGTACCTGTCATCGTCCAGATACTGCTCTATGTTCAGCTCCGTGACGTTGTGCATGAAATAGAAGTCGAAATAATCCGTACGGCATTTCCTGAGCTGCTGCTCGAAGATCTCCTCCTCCTTTCCGAAGTTGCTCACATCGTACCCAGGGAACTTGGTTGAAAGGTAGAACGACCCCCTCGGATACCTCTCCAAGACCTTCCCCAGAACGGTCTCCGAATTCCCGCCGTGATATCCCCATGCAGTATCGAAATAGTTGATACCGGCCTTGTAGGCAGCATCGATGAGCCTCTGGACCTCTTCCTCGTTGATGTCCGAATCATTGCCGTTGATGACCGGAAGGCGCATCGCGCCGAAACCGAGAGCGGAAAGCCTGAGTTCGCCGTAGGGGTTGGAGTACATGCGACGAAGAAAACTTGCGGCTTTTTATCCTTAACGCTACTTTCAATGACGAACCCTCTGCATCAACGAATGTCCGTCGATATCAATCACAAAAGGGAATAGAACCCCGGAAAAACCCGGGGTTCAGGTTTGTTTAATGGTTTATCAGCGTGACCTCTTGCACAGCATGAGGGCCGTGATGGCGATCAGTACGATGATCAGGATACCGGCGAACGTCCAGAGATCGTATTCCTGCTCAGGTGCGCTGTCATCCATGATCATATGGTGGGCATTCACGCCGACGAAGGTATGGCCCTTGAGGTTCTTGACCGTCTGCTGCAGACCCTTTCCGTCCTTGTCGAAGAAATCATGGTCGATGAACGGGTGTGCTCCGACCGTCTTCAGCCCTTTGCCGATGGAGATCTCCACCAAGGGGGGACATCGAGTACGAGAGGTGGGTGGTCGTTGCATCACTGATGTTGGTGACGGAATCAGGATAAATATCTCACGAGGGTGAAGATGAACGTATCCGATGACAAAAGGATAACCGATCCGGACTGCGAATGGGAGTATGTGGAGGAAGGGGTGTGTTGTAAGAAACACACCTTCGACTCTTCCGGGAGGACGACGTATCTGTTCTTCTCCCTCGATAACTGATACCGTTCGTATCATTCCGCATCGAAAAGCTTCGACCGTATGGTGGAGGCGGTGAGGACCTACGAGGACGGGCATTTCAGGAAATCCGACTTCGTTACGGTGAAGAGGAACGTTCTCGCGGATGTGGAGGTGAAGGTGAGCCTTCAGACGAAATTCGCATTCGACGAGAGTGAGAGGGATGGCATAATCCGGGAGATCATGGGCACCCGTGCAGGGATTTTCAAACTGGAATCCTCGGAGCAATTGACACCATTGGAAGCTCTTGAAAAGTACCGTGCAAGGGCCACCGTCGAGCACCTCATCCACTCCCTGAAGAGGGTCACCGGACTCAAACCGCTGCGGGTCTGGAGCGAACCGTCCATCCGCGGATCTATGATACTGGCTCTTCTTTCCGAGACCGCGATTGCCATGGCGAGATACGAGATGAAAGGCAAAGAGAAGACGGAGAACAGGCGGGGGAGGAAGAGAACGGTCGTGGAGAAACCGAACACCGAATCCATCGTCTGGTCTTTGGGCCATTTGACACTTACGAGGATGATGGAGAACGGGAACAGGAAAGAGGCCATCTACAGCAATTGGAACCCCGTTTCCAAGGAGATCTTCGGCAATATGCGTGCCGATATCGAGAAGAATCTTGAGATTCCGGCCTGAAAACGGTCATCCCGGGCCGAGATCATCGGGTCAACTGGCAGCGTAAGCTATGGAAACCGCCAAGTGGCGAATGGGTCGGACTTCGTTCAACAATCACAAAGTGGCAGGTCAGGGTTTTTATTTCGTCAGCTCCTCCAGGATCTCCTCGGAATGCAGGAACAGTTCCTTCAGTTTCCGGACCGTCTCCTCGCTGGCGTCCCACATCCCCCTCTCGTATGCCTCCATGAAGTTGTTGATCAGGTCGTTGAGAGCATACGGGTTGTTCTCCTCTATCCACTTCCTGTTCTCCTCATCGAACAGGAAATGATCGGCCAGGGCATCGTACATCCAGTTCTCGATGACGTCCGACGTCGCGTCCCAGCCGAAGGCATGGTTGAAGTTCTCCTCGAGGAGGTTGGCCCCTATGAAGCCGTGCTGTTTCAGCCCCTCTATCCACTTCGGGTTCAGGAGCCGGGACCTGACGATCTTGGCCATCTCGTTCTCCAGACTCGTCAGCTTGGTGTGGTCGGGATCCGACGTATCCGACATGTAGTTGCGGGGTTTCTCCTTCCCGGCCGCCCTTATCACGGCGTTTATCCCGCCGAAATAGGAGTATCCGTCGTCCATGTCGATCATGTCGATCTCCCTGTCCACCAGGTTCTTCACTGCGACATCCAGCTGTTCCAGCCTCTGCCTGAACAGCTCGGGTTTCTGCTCGCCCCTCCATTTCCTCCCGTATGCGCTGCACCCGCAGGTGATGTAGGTCTGTGCCAGATCTTCGATGGTGTTCCATTTCGAGGACTCCACCAGGGTATCCACCCCGGCGCCGTGGGTCCCGGGAGGCTCCCCGAACACGCGGATAGACGCCAGCTCCCTGGCCTCGTCGTAGGGGATACCCTTGGATATCATCTCGGCGATGTCCTTAGCCAGATGGCTCTTTATGTAGTTCTTCTCGTCGTCCTCGTCCAGCTCGGACACGAGCTTCACCGCGTCGTCGATCAGCTGGAACAGGTTCGGGAACGTGTCCCTGAAGAGGCTGCTTATCCGGGACACCACGTCTATCCTGGGTCTTCCCAATTCCTCCAGGGGGATGACCTCGAGGCCGGTGATCTTTCCCCCGATGGAGCCCCATACCGGACGGACCCCCATGAGCCAGAGCACGTATGCGATGTCGTCCCCTCCGGTCTTCATCACGTCGCACGACCACAGGACGATCCCCACGTTCTCCGGGTATCTGCCCTCCTCCTCCACGTAGCGGCTGATCATCTCGTCCGCGGTCTTGACGCCGACCTTCCAGCTCTCCTTGAGCGGGACCGCCTCGGGATCGAGGGAGTAGTAATTCTTGCCGGTGGGCAGCAGGTGGGCGTTACCGCGGGTCGGGGATCCGGACGGACCCGGGGGCACATAACACCCGTCCATGCCCGCAACGAGGTTGTCCACCTCCTCAACCATGCGGCACAGGTTGGGGTGGATGGACGTGCAGATGTAGGCGACGACCTCCAGGAGCCAGGGGTCATCCCCGTACCTTTGGACCGCCAGTTCCCTGCACGCCTCCGGATCGAAATCCAATCCGTGCATGGCCGATATCAGCTCCTGCATCTCGTCGTCTATGGAATCCAGGAGCTCGCCGTTCAGCACCCCCGTCCCCTCGTCGATCTTGGAGATGCCGGCGAGGATCGCGTCCAGGTCGAGGCCGCGGTGCGACGCTATCGAATCCCTCAGGGAGGGGACCGGCCCGTTCTTCAGCCTCGTGAGGCAGTATATCATCTCGTCCATGCGCCGTCCCTGGGGGACATCGCCGAATATGTGCAGCCCGTCGGTGATCAGATTGTCCTTGAGGTCGGCTATGCGGTCGAATATGACCTCGCACCTTCCGGCGACCTCCTCCGGGGAGGCGTCCTCCTCCAGGCCGATCTCCTTGAACATCGACAGCCTTTCCACGCATTCGTGGATGGGGCCTTCCAGGTCCTTCATCTTCTGGTGCTGCATGGTCTGCTTGCAATAGAGGTACTCCTGGATGAGCCCCTCCAGGTCCCCGATCCCCTCGTAGGCCCCGGCGCGCGTCATGGAGGGCATCAGATAGTCTACGAGAACGCTCTTCTTGCGCCTCTTGGCCACGATCCCCTCCGACGGATCGTCTATGACGTAGACGTAGAGGTGGGGCATCCCGCCCATCATGATGTCGGGGAAACAGTCCTGCGACAGCCCGTTCCCCTTCCCCGGGAGCCATTCGCAGGAGCCGTGGGTCCCGATGTGTATGTGCACGTCGGTGCCGAAGACGCGCTCGATCCAATGGTAGTACGCGAGATATGAGTGGGGCGTCGACAGGTAAGGGTCGTGGATGAGCTGCTCGGCCTTGTCGTGCTTCCCGCGGTCCGGCTCGAACCCTATGTACACGTTCCCGTTCCTCACGCCCGGGATTATGAACTGCCCGTCGATGGTCATGATGTCCCCTACCGGCTCCCCCCAGTCCTTGACCATCCAGTCCCTCGGGCCGTCGGTCAGCTCGGACCGCCATTCCTCGAAGACGTCCTTCCCGAGGAAATCGACGGCCTTCTCGCGGATGTGGCCGTCGGACACCCAATCGAAGTTGGTCGTGACGGCAGCCAGGATCTCGTCGATGATCTCCCTGCCGTTCTCCGGCACGTGGTCCAGCGTGTACCCGCGGCGGGCCATGGCCTTGAGGATGTTGGCCACGCTCTCCAGGGAGTCGATCCCGCCGGCGCGTCCGATCTTGGCGTTGCTCAGGTCGCCGCCGTTGAACAATATGGATATCTTCCTCTCCGCTACCGGGACGTGGGACACCTTGGCCCATCCGACCGCCATGTCTGCTATGCGTTCGATCCTGTCCTTCCTGAACGAATTGTATTCCGTCCCCCTCCGGTCCTTCTCGGAGAACAGCAAAGGGACGGTCGTCAGCTGTCCGTCCAGCTCCGGCAGCGCCAGTTGGATGGCGAGCTCCCCGCCCTCCATGCCGATGCCGTCTTCCTCCCATTCCTTCTGCGACCGGTAGATGGAGATCCCTCCCAGCACCGGCACCCCCAGGGAGGCGAAGAAGTTCCTGTCGCGGGACACCTCCCCGCAGGAGGGGTTGGAGAGGGTGAGCATGGAGAAGCCCCCACCCCCGATGACTATGCAGTCGACGATGGTCCTGTCCCCGTCGGTGAAGAACTCCCGGCACACGCCCTCGCATCCCAGCGAACCGGTGATCGCATCGGGCATGGAATTGAAGAACACCGGGATCACGGCGGCGCCCCTCCTCTCGATGCTGTCTATCAGCTCGTCCGCGAATTCCATGCGGTCGTAGACCCAGAAACCATGGGGTATCAGAAGGCCGACGGTCGGGACGGAGGGATCCAGAGTCGCCATGTATTCGGCACGGGTGACGTCCCTCGGGAAGCCCTTATGGTATATCCCCTGCTGGCGGATGATGTGGGGTTCGTCGGCCTCTATGTCCCCGTCCCCGTATACCTTGCACAGGTATCTGATGAGCGATACCTTGTTATCGTGACCCCCGAGGTGCAGGTAGGTCGTTATCCTCCCGTATATCCCGTCGTCCTCTTTGAAGTACTTGCGTGCCAGACCCATGGATTCCGTGATGAAGCACTGCAGGAACATGTCGATGCCGTTCGCCTCGACCTCCTTCAGCAGCTGGTCGTACCTCTTGTAGCCGGAGGGGTCCCCGTGCATCACGAACATGAAGAGGTCCGAATCCCTAGCATCGGCGATCATGCCCATGAATTCCAGGACGTCCCTCTCCGTCTCGTGGGACTCGTACGTGTGGAGGATGAGCTTCACTGGCACGTCTAGACCGCTGCAGATGTCCCCCAGCTCGTTGGTGATGTCTGTTCCGCCGTAGGTCAGATACGTGATCTTTACGGTTTTCCCGTTCGCTTCGTTCGCGCTTTCGAAACACTTCATGGAGACCGCCGGCGGATGCCTGCCGGAGGATTGCCGTATGTGAATTAAAGGTTCGCGTCCCTCACGGCCGCATCCGCGCGCTCACAGCCTTAGCTTCGGATCCGTCAGATCCAGAAGAGCCACGTTGCGCCTGTCCATAAAGAATCCTATCTTCTTGTGGAGCATGATGGAGGGGGCGTTGTCCTGACCGATCATGCTGTGCGCGACCTGTGCGCCCTGCCCACGCCCGGCCCTGAGGCATTCGCGGAGGAGACGGCAGCCGATCTCGTTGCGACGGACGACGGGGTCCACGCCCATGTTCTCGATCCAGAGCAGATTGTCGCAGTCGGCGATGTGGTGGAGCATCTGCGCGAAGAGGAAACCGTAGATCTCGCCGTCCTCCTCGGCCACGAAACTGAGCCCGCTGTCGAGATAGGGATGTACTGCAGTTCGCTGCATGCCGCGAATGTCCTTGCATTCCGTTTATTTTTTCGACTTTTCTTGAAAATAAATATTTTTTGACTAATTGGTCCAAATGCTCGTTTTCTGACTTATCCTCGTAGTGACGATTCAGCAGTGACCACTGCTCTGCATCCATCAGTCAACAGAATACGACAATGCATTCCATCGATTCGGAATGATAAAATGAACGCTTCATATATAAACGAAAACCATCGATTATTGGTTAAAGAATCTATAGTGAAATTGTTACCAATATATTAAATGCTGAGAATAAAATTTTATACTCATGGCTAAGATGTGTTGGAAATGCCACGCATTCCACGAGGAGTCGGTCAAGGTATGTCCTTACTGCAGAGCATCTTTTGCCACAGCGGGATCCGAATATCGTGACGGATTCCGGAACACCAGGGTCTGGGAGGATGAGATACCTCCCATCAAGGTCCCGAAGAGCGATTCGAGGTACCTTGCATCGTTCTTCCTCATCGTGATAGCCGTCATCGGCGCCTTCGGTATCCTGGCTGCAGTGAACATGGCAGGGCTCATACAGGCGGATGTAGCATACGACTACGAGATCGAGGATAAGGTCATGGACGGCGAATACGTCATTCTGACCTACGGTGTAGCCCTGGTGAATGACTCGGAGGACTACATAGACTGGTCCGTCCTGGGCCTGGGCCTTCTCAGCAGAGGCCAGGTGTTCGAGGCATCCGCACTTGAACTGGACGGGGACGGAGGATCATATTCTGGAAAGGTGTCCTTCGTCGTTCCCGACCTGTACTACACCGACAACTGCAGGATAATGCTCGATACCGATGCGGGCCTCCTGATGAAGAAGACCGACCTTCTGGCGTGATCGTCTCCTTCCGACGTAGAAGTTCCTCAGATAGTTCTCTATCCTCTCGTAATCGGGATAGCTGTGCTCCCAGCCGCGGAACTTCGCGTTATGCGGGCGATGACCCCTCATGACGCCCTGTCTGAGATGAAGTATCTCATGGTACACGACGTAATCCACCACGGTGTCCGGTACCGAATCGGAATCGAGGTCGGGATTGACGGAGATGACGCGAAACATCTGGTTGCACTGCCCGAAACGGTACTTCGCCATGTGCTCCGCCCATGTGATGTAGGAATTCTGGATGTCCGATTCCAGAACGAGTCCCGATTCCAGGAGACGCTCTATGGAATCCAGCAGGTTCTTGTGGGCCCCCTGCTGGTCCCTGCGGAACGACCTGGACCTGTCCAGATACAAGGGTCTGCTCCTGACGATGAAATCGTCGGACGAGATGTAGTCCATCAGGGAATCCGGCGCCACGTATTTCCTCCCGGAAGACCACTTGATGATGGCCTTGCAGGTGTCGTTTATGACCTTGTCCGGAGCATCCTTGAGGTAATCAGAGAGTTCGATCGTGATGCCGCCGTTCTCGATGCGGTAGGCGTAATGGAGATGTGCCAGAGGCTTCAGTATGACCTTGTAGTCGTCATAGGGGTACATGTCCAGCGGGCGGACGCGGTCCGATATGTCCAGACCCTTCAACGGACGACTGCCTCCTTCTGCTTCCTCTTCTTGGCGATGTCTTTCTCGCTGAAGACCGGCTTTCCATCGAGATCCTTCCCGGTGCAGTACATGGCGGTGGATACCGTAGAGGGTGTAGGTGTGAATATCTGCACCTGCTCCGGGTTGGTCCTGAGCCTGGAATGGCAGAACGAGGACAGTTCCCTCATATCCTCCTCCATGCATCCTGGATGGGCAGCGATGAAGTAGTATGTCAGGAACAGTTCCTTGCCGCATCTGGAGGCGCAGGAGTCGAATTTAGATTTGAAATCCAGCAGCATCCCCGGTCCGGGCTTGCCCATGAGCCTCAGTATCCTGCGCTCGACATGCTCCGGAGCGATCTTCATCTGTCCCGAAACATGATGGCGGACCAGGTCCTCGAGATAGCGGTCCCCGCACTTCTGGTCCGAGAGGATCATGTCGTATCTGATGCCCGAGTTGACGAACACCTTCTTGATGCCGGGGATCTTCCTGATCCTTGACAGCAGTCTGACCTGCCTGGTGTGGTCTATGCACAGGCTGGGGCACGGCCTGTCGCCGAGACAGCGCTTGTCCGTACATACGCCGTGGGCCAGCTTCTTGGGGCATTCGATGCCGTACATGTTGGCCGTCGGTCCTCCGACATCCTGTATTATGCCGTTGAAATGCGGATCCGAAGCCATTCTTGTAGCCTCGCGGATTATGGAGTCCTCTGAACGGGAGATCACGGTCCTCCCCTGATGCACGGCGATGGCACAAAACGAGCAGTCACCGTAGCATCCCCTATGGGTGGTGATCGAGTTGCGGACGGTCTCCATGGCCTTCACGGGCCCGTCCCTGAGGTAGTAGGGATGCACAGCGTTCTCGTAATCCATCTCATAGACCTGATCTAGTTCTTCCGACGTGAGGTTCCTAGACGGAGGATTCTGGACCAGATAGCGATTCCCTGTCTTCTGGACGAGCCCCTTGGCGTACTGCGGGTCGCAGTTGTCCCTGAACAGTCTGAAGGCATCCATGAACGCGCCTGAATCGGCAGCGCAGTCCTCGTACGAAGGCATTTCGATGAAACCTTCCGGGACCGATGAGGAAGCATAGCATATCCCGGGGACATGCTTCCAGTCCCTGCCGTCCCTCATGCACTGTGCCAGTGCCAGATTGCTGAGCTCGGACATCCCGTATGTGATGGCATCCGCCTTGGCATCGAACAGGACTGACCTCCTGACGGAATCGGACCAGTAATCGTAATGCGCCACCCTCCTCAGGCTGGCCTCTATGCCGCCCAGGACAATCGGTCTCCCCTTGATGTGCTTCTTGATCAGGTTCGTGTACGCGATGCAGGCCCTGTCCGGTCTGCGGTCGTTGACCCCACCCGGAGTGAAGTCGTCATCCTTGCGGAACTTCTTGACGGCTGTGTAGTTGGCTACCATGGAATCGACGCAGCCCGAGGAAACGGACCAGAACAGCTCCGGCTGACCTAGGCGTATGATGTCATCCGGCGAATCCATACTGGGCTGGGCTATGATGCCCACGCGGAAGCCGTTCCGGATGAGCCAATGGCCGATTATGGCGGTGCCGTTGTATGAGTTGTCGGTGTAGGTGTCGCCGGAGACCAGGATCACGTCCAATGCGTCCCAGCCTCTCGCACGCACCTCATCGGCGGTCGTAGGGATGAACATCTGAGATTCACAATGTCAGTTCCATTATGTAATCATTCATCTCGTAGCCGCATCCGATGCCCTTGTCGACAGAATCCGTTATGACGAAGCCGTTGGCCTTGTACGCCCTGATCGCACGGTCGTTGTTGCGCTTCACCGTCAGGTATATGGATCTGACACCTTCCGATACGCACATGTCCTTCAGGATCCTCATGCACTTGCCGGTGAGCCCCATTCCGCGGTGCTCTGCGTCGATGTAGAACTTGGATAGGAACATTCTGCCGCCGTCCCTGTTGATGCCGACGTAACCGATGTCGCTGACGCCGCATCTGACGATGTAGTACCTGTAGCCCTGGGAGATCGCGCCCAATATGGCGGGGGAGCTCTGGAACTTGTTCACCATGTACTCGATCTGGCCCTCGTCGATGAGGTCCTTGTAGCCCTCCGACCATATCTTTGCGGCCAGACCCGCGACGCGCGAGATCTGGAGATCAGAACGGACGGGTTCGAAGGTTATACCTTCCTTGAGACAGGAGACCTTCTTCGCGTAATCTCCGAGACCCTGCTCGAAGTCGACCCCGTATCTGACGTCCGCACCTGATACATACGTCCTCTTGATGGCATCCACCGTGAAGTCCACTGCGATGTTCACCGAATCCTGAAGTGAAAGCCCGGACTCCAGCGAGCCAACCAGGGCCGATCCGAAGACATCGCCCGTGCCGTGGTAGTAGCCTTCGATGGCCGGCCTCATGACCTGGCCGCATTCGCCGGTCTGGTAGTCCTTGAAGACCGCCCCGACCGTTCCCTTCTCGAAACTGATGCCGGTGATGACTATCTTCTTCAGTCCGAAGACCTCGGCCTCCTTGAACACCGAATCGATGTACTCCCAGGTGTACGGTCCGTCGACGTATTCCAGACCGAGCATGAAGCACAGTTCGGTGAGGTTCGGCATGAGGACATCCGCCTGCTCGCACAGCTTCCTCATCCCCTTCGGGAACTCGCTGTCGAAGACGGTGTACAGCCTCCCGTTGTCGCCCATGACGGGATCCACGTAAACGGTCCCGTCGTCGCTCTTCAGGTTCTTTATCAGATCCTTGACCAGGTCGATCTGCTCGTACGAGCCCAGGAAACCGGTGTAGAACGATCCGAACCTTATGTCCAGTGTCCCCCAGTGCTTCTCGATGGGTTCGATGTCGCACGTCAGGTCCCTGTATGTGAATCCCTGGAAACCCCCGGTATGCGTCGAAAGCACCGCCGTCGGGAGCACCGAACACTCGATCCCCACCGCTGATATTATGGGGAGCGCAACGGTAAGCGAGCATCTACCCACGCAGGATACATCATGTATTGCCAGAAGTCTTCTCCTGATCATCGACGTTCATCATAACAACGTTAGAAAAAAATGTTTTCTATTAGCTATTAATGTCACGTGCATGGACGTTTCCGACATCCGTCTCGAAAAGGCATTGGACGAATACAACTCGACGGTGAACATGCTCGAGCCGAAGGGGACATCCTACGAACTTGTGGATGCGTACGTCAACCGCGGATGCATCCTGTACATGATGGGCTACACCACATCCTCTATAGAGGACCTCAGTGCCGCATCGGAGATGATCGACACCCTCGAGGAATCGGGAAACAAAGTGGATGCTGGTACATATGTGAAGGCACATGCTACGATGGGTTCTATCCTTTTCGAACAGGGATCGGAGATCATCGAGGAATACTCCTACGCGATGACCCGTCTCGGGGAACTGAACCCGGAGTCGAAGCACTTCGACCGCGCGGGGATCATACGCATGTGCATCGAATCGGCGGAGAATCTTCTCGACAGCGAATACGCCGAGGAATCGAAGGAGTTCGTCTCCAAGGGGCTGTCGATCCTGGAGCACTCGACGGACCACTGGTCGGAGAACAGGAAGATGGAGCTGCACACCCTCATGGGCGAGTGCGAGACATCGCTCGGCAACCACAGTTCCGCCGTGGAGAGCTATTCCGCCGCGATCTCGATCGGGACCGCGCTGATGGACCAGTCGGCCTTATCGGACATGGAAGAATTGATCGTCCCCATAATCGCAAGGGCCCACAGCGAATCGGAGCTGGACCTGAAGGAGCTTTACATAAAGGACATGGAACTAGCCATCAGCCTTCTGGAGGAGATGCAGAGGGCCAACCGCCTTGAATCAACGGACATACTTGTCAACCTGCATCAGGATCTGGCATCCGCCTTCATATCGATGGGGAGGATGTCGGAGGCCGAGAAGCATCTCATGAGGGCGGTGTCCATGGGAGTGAACGGTGCCAAGGACTATCTCGACAGTCAGGGCAACAATTCTTTCTAATTTATTTTTCAATTATTAACAATTAAAAATTAATCTGATAACTAAATTAAATTGTGTTGATTTATTATTCAATTTAAATAATTAAGTTAATAAAATTATTAACTAAAATACATCCAATCGTACCTCGGAATGCAGAATCTACACATCTTCATTCAGACCGCGTACGCGTAGGATTAAATCGGCCCTCTATTTCCCGTATGACATGCAAGGGATGTTCTGTACGAGGTGCAAGAGTCTTATGCCTCCGGGCAGCAAGAGATGCATCTCGTGCGGTGCTGCACTCGGCCCCGAGAACATAAGTGCTCAGTCATCGCTCGACGGGATCAGCCCCCAAAGGACCAGACCCGTCATGGTGTCCGAGAGCAATCCCGAAGCACCTTATTTCCCTTACAAGCCCCGCGACTGCCAGATGGATATTGTCAGCGACATCCGCACGGCATTGAACGAGGGCAGGCACATCATCATCGAATCCGGTACGGGCACAGGGAAGACCATTGTCTCCCTAGCCGCGGGACTGGAACATGCCAAGGCCACCGGCAAGAAGATCATCTATCTCACAAGGACCATTTCCCAGAGCGACCAGGTCATGAAGGAGCTGCGGGCAATATCCCGCATCAAAGAGGTCTCCGGACTCACCATCACAGGGCGCAACAAGTCCTGCCCTCTGTTCAGGGGGACCAAGGACTACGAGAACCTATCCCCCAAGGTACTATCCATGATGTGCGAGGAGAAGCGTGCCAAGAGCATGAAGGGCCAGGCCGGAGGATGCCGCTACTACGACCGCATCAAGACCGAGGCCGAAGAGGTGGAGAGATACCTGAAGGGCGCATTCCCCACATCGGACGACCTGGACAGGTACTGCGAGAGGGTCGGGGCGTGCCCGTACGAGATGAAAAAGATGCTGATGAAGAAGGTGGACGTGGTCGCCGTACCGTACGTGCACATCCTCTCATCCGACATCCGCGGGAACCTGATGATCAACCTCGGTCTGGAGGAGTCCCCCGAGAGCCTTCTGCTCATAGTCGACGAGGCCCACAACCTCATGGATGCCGCAAGGGACCAGGAGAGCTTCGTCATCGACAGGGCGATGGTGGACAACGCCATCGACGAGTGCTCCACAATGAAGGGCAACCCAACGGTGTGGATGGAAGTGGAGATCAAGGATTTCCTCGGTTACTTCAAGAACTCCATACGCAACGTTGCGACGGAGAAGATGGGTCTGAACCAGAAGGAGTACCTGTTCGACGACGATTATATCGAGCAGCGCATCATGACCAAGTTCGGTATGAAGCATCAGGATCTGGATTCTGCCATCGACAGGGTCATCGACCTCGGTGAGGCCAGGACCGAGCTCCTCATGGAGCGCGGCGAGAACAGGGTCTCGGACATACAGAGCCTCGGCGTCCTCATGAAGGACTGGTGCTCATCCGCATCCGCAAGATTCGTCCGCTCCCTCAAGATAGACCAGGATGGAGAATACCTGAGTGCGAAATGCATCGACCCGGAGGAGATCTCTTCCTTCCTGAACAGCATCCCCGGCGCCATACACATGTCCGGGACGTTGCAGCCACTGGACCAGTACGCAAGGGTCATGGGGCTGAAGGGCAACCCGAGGTTCAGGATGTACCCGTCCCCGTTCCCTCCCGAGAACAGGTCCGTGATCTACGTCGGCGACGTCACCACACAGCAAAGGGAGATGCAGAAGGACCCTTCGATGCAGAACCGCATCGAGAGGTACATAGCGATGCTCTGCAACTCCGTCGACAAGAACACGCTGGTGTTCTTCACATCATACAACTCCATGCGCACCATGCGCCCCTACCTCACCACCCACATAGACAAGGAGCTCTACTGGGAGGAATCCAAGAACCAAAGGAAGACGATGGAGAACCTGGCATCCTTCCGCAACGGGAGAAACGGCGTGTTCTTCTCGGTCATGGGCGGATCCGTAGCCGAAGGGATGGACTTCCCGGGAGACGAACTTTGTTTCGCGATAATCGTGGGCATACCGTACCCCCCGCCGTCCCTGGAGCAGAAGGCCATGTCGGACATGTTCGACAAGAGATACGGTGCCGGGAAAGGCTGGATATACACGTTTGAGGTTCCCGCCCTCAGGAAGATGAAGCAGGCCATAGGCCGTCTCATCAGGACCGAAACGGATAAGGGAATGGCAGTGATATTGGACAACAGGGCGTCGAGATACGTGAAACAGCTCGATGCCAAACTGAGCGATGACCCGGCAGGGGATGCGGCGAGGTTCTTCAGATGAGAGAGATAATGGACATCAAACTGTGGATAGTCCTAGGGATAATCCTGGGATTCGTCATCGGGTTCGACCACCCCGACGCACCCATGATGCTCATCATCACCCTGATGATACAGATGACGCTGGCACTCCAAGGGCTGAAGTTCAACCTGTCGGACCTGAAGGACAACAGGAAGGAGGCGTTCATCTGTCTGCTGTTCTGCTTCGGGCTGAACACCGCGCTGACGCTGCTGATGGGTCTGCTGTTCATTGACAACACCGCCCTCTGGTACGGGTGGATCATGCTATCCGCGGTACCCTGTGCGATAAGCGTCATGACCATGACGTTCTACATGAAAGGGGACCTGAAGCTGGGGATGCTGGGATTCTCCTGCATATACATATTCGCCCTCGTGCTCACGCCCATAATCACCCATTTCCTCATGGGTGAGGCCGCCAGCTGGGTGAAGATCCTGGAGTACGTCGTGCTGTTCGTGGTGGTGCCTGTCGTCATAGACATCCCGCTGAACAGGGTGACGATACCGCCGACCCTGAAGATTATGGTGATGAACGTCGTCATCATGGTCATGGTGTTCATAAGCGTGGGATTCAGGAAGGACTACATGATCGCCAACCCGGATGTGGCGCTGATGCTGCTGTTGGCGAACATGTTCAGGATCTTCGTCCCCAGCCTGCTGCTGATCTTCATCCTCAAGAGGATGAACTACGACAGGGAGAAGAGCGTGGTCTACATCGCGATGAGCACCTGGAGGAACTCCGGATTGGCTGCAACCCTGTGCATAGTGATGTTCTCCACGACGTATCCCGATGCGCTGCTGCCGGCGGTGCTCTCGCTCATGGTGGAGAACCTCTGGTTCGTCATCATGCAGGGCAGCTTCGACAAGATTTGGCCGAAACCCGCCGAGTGAAGGGAAATAATATAATATCAATCGGCATTGGGCACTTCAAGCGGAGGTAGCCAAGCGGCCTACGGCGCCGGTCTTGAAAACCGGTGGTGCATCACCTCGAGGGTTCAAATCCCTTCCTCCGCGCTTTTAATCAATTTGAGTGTTCAATACTTCCAAAATTATATTCAGATGAATATAATATTATATTCATTTAATATTCATTATTACACATATTATATTCAAAAGAATAATTTTTATATTCATATAAATCTGCATATTCATGGAAGAATCGCTAGTAAAGAACGGGTATTGCACTAAAAAGGAATCCATAACGTTCGAGGCCAAAGAATGCCGCGATAAACTTCCAAAAGATATTTGGCAGACATATTCATCCTTTGCCAATACGCTGGGCGGCACCATAGCCTTAGGTTTCAAGGAAGAGGGCCCTTATCTGAAACTCTCAGGGATAGTGGATCCGCAAAAGATCATGAAGGATCTGTGGGACCTTTTAAACGATCCCAGGAAGGTGAGCGCAAACATCCTCACGGACAGTGACGTCCGTATCGAGGAGGACAACGACATTCAATACATTGTTATTACCGTACCCAGAGCGGAAAGGCACATCAAACCTATCTATGTGAACGGTAGCCTTGATAACGGGACATATCGTCGCAACAACGAAAGCGATTATCATTGCAGTGTACCGGAGATCCTAGAGATGGGCAGAGACTCCAGCGATTCCTCTACTGACCAAAGGGTGGTGGAGAAATCATCTTTCAAAGATGTCAACATAACGACTTTGGAAAGATTCCGCAACCATCTCCGTTCCTATCATCCGTCGCATCCATGGCTTACTGAATCCGATGAAGAATTCCTCAGGCTTATCGGCGCAGCAGATCTGGATGACGATAGATTCAGGCTGACCTACGCTGGATTGCTGATGTTTGGCAACGATTACAGGATCTCGCGCGAGATTCCAGACTATCATCTGGATTATAAGAGGTATCTAAACGACATGGAATGGAGCGACAGAGTCGATTCTGGTTCCGGCCTATGGTCCGGAAACATCTTCGATTTCTTCCTAGACATATCAAACAAGATTGCCTCAGCATCCGAGCATCCATTTATTTTGGATGGTTTTCGCAGGATTGATGACAATGATGTCATCAAAGCCATGAGGGAGATCGTTCTGAACGGTCTGGTCCATGCAGATTATCTCGGGAAGGGCGGCGTGAACGTATCGCTATGGAATGATAAGTTGGTTGTGAGCAATCCAGGTAATTTCCGCATCCCGGTTTCCAAGGCGCTGAGAGGTGGATACAGCGATGCACGCAACCCCCTGATGATGAAGATGTTCACGCTTCTCGGTTTCGTGGAGCGCGCCGGCAGTGGGATATATCGCGTAATCCGCACATGCCGTGAAGAAGGCCTAGAAGAGCCGCTGATGGAAGAATCATTCAATCCGTCACGCGTCACGGTAACATTGAAGCTGAAGAAATCTGGCGATCTGTCTTTCAAGATCATCAATATGATGAACAAGGACGAAAAGATCAGTGTTGATTCCCTTGCAGAAAAGATCGGTGTCTCCAAGAGCACGGTAGCTCGGGAGATAACCAAACTCAAGGCAGAAGGCACTATCAGAAGGGTCGGAGGGACAAGAGGTCATTGGGAGATTGCCGACGACCGGCTGTGATAATCCTATTCTGAACTGTTCTAAGTACTCCAAATCAGCAATAGCACAGAGGCTATGATGCAGAAGGCTGAATTTTAGGGTAAAATCATGAGGTTCGGGTTAGGAATCTGAGTACAACTACCTGTACATTCCATCCTCCGCGCCACTTTCTGTTCTTCTCATCAGTAACTCTGGCACATCCTCTGTGAATAAAGGTCCGTCAATCAGAATGGAAGCGTCTGTTTTCCTACAAAGGATGCAATAACCTTTTCATCACTGTATCCGATTCTTCCGATGCCCGCGTTGGGTTAAGGAAGGATCGCATGAGCAGGATCGCCATCCTAGTCGGAAGTGTACGCAGGAACGGTAACACGGCCATGCTAGCACAGAAATTCGCCGAAGGTGCGGCGCTTTACAACGAGGTCGAAATCATCTCGGTGGCCGACCACAGGATCAACCCCTGCATCGGATGCAACTCCTGCTACACCAGGGAAGGCAACAGGTGCTTCCAAGATGACGGGATGGATGACATCTATGACAGACTGAGCCAAGCAGATGTCCTGGTCATAGCATCCCCTGTGTACTTCTACGGCCTGAGCGCACAGCTCAAATGCATCATCGACAGGCTCCACACCCCTTTGAGGTACACATTCAATGTCAGGAAGTTGGCGCTGCTCCTCGTTGCCGCCAACAGGGAGGAAGGACTGTTCGATCCGATCATCGCGCAATACCGGTCCACCATGGGATTCTTCGGCCTGAGCGATGCAGGCATAGTCACTGTGGACGGCGTCAAGGACCCGGGCGACATCGCCGGTCGTCCGGAACTGGATGAAGCATACGAGCTGGGAAGGTCCATCAGCTGAACCTCCTCACCAACCTATAAATCCGAGCCGGCTCTACATCGGACCAGTAACGGTGAAGGCCCATGAGCGACATCCCCTTCAACAGCCCCAAAGCGATATGCACCGCAAGCCAGATCAGGTCCAAGCTAGTCCAGAAGCTCAGGGTCATGCTGAAGGAGGAGAGGATCATCGGACCCCTCGACCCCTTTATCATCCGGGCATGCGAGCAGGGACTCTTCGATGAGGCGACCAGAGACGAGTTCCTGAAGATCTCCAGGTATTGCGACGACGTGCTGCTCTCATCCGATTATGACAAGATCCCGGAGTTCAAGGTCCTCGTCAATTGGTCGAAAATGATAGATGAGCTCTGAGATTGGTCTCCTTCGACCTATTTTTTCTCGGGTCATCGTTATAAAAATCGGAACCCTGTTTCGAATACTTCTACACAATTATTATTTTATATCTTGATTTTTAACAGTATTTAATTGCAAACTGTTTTATTAGATGTTGTAGATTCAGTACTGGTACTATGACCGATTTTGGTTACAGTTCTGATTACGAAGTCTACCTCACGAAGGAAAACGGCGTCCAGATTGTGACGAACGACCTCAGCCTAGCCATCCTCAAGGAGATGCGCTACCATGAAATCTCGCCCACAAACATCGCCTTAGAATTCAATGTTTCTAAGTCAACTGTTCAATCTAGCATAACCAAGCTCCTCCGCATGGGCATCGTCTCCCAGGACGAGAACGTAACCGATTCCAGGAGCGTCGTGTACCATATAGATGCCGCTCTGCTCTTCACCAGCGACACTGACATCAAATGGCAGGTCTACGCAAGGCGCGCATCAGCGAAACGCATCATGAAGACCGGCAGATGCACCAGCAGGGAGGACCTTTCCCTGTACGGGGTCTCGCTGACGGAGAGCGGCCTGAACATCGTCCAGGGACTCTTCGCAGTAGGTTCCGCACTTGTGAGGAACTATGATGGTCTAGACTACTGGCCGGTCATCGTCGACAAGATCCACAGAGAATGCGAGAAGCGCGGGATCGATGTGGACGTCACGGTCAAGGACGGCCTCGACCTCCATTTCTCATCAAAGGACGAGGACATCTCCGATGTCCCCCTCATCGTAGTGCCCATGCTCGGGGCCATCATCTCAAAGTCCAAGAAGATATTCGGATACCATCTGGTCAACGATGTCCAGCTGTCCGTCGAGAACGAGGGACGCGAGGTCTTCATGCATGTGGATCCGTTCATCGGTCAGGATTACAAGCGCGGAGATTTCCATCTCACCACGCTCGAGCAGTACAGGGTCAACGAGCCCTTCGCCATCTATTCGCTGAACGGACGTGCGACATTGTTCACCAACCCCACCATGATGTCGGTCCTCTACGCCCTTTCCGACGGGGACAACTCCGCCAACGGCCTGTCTGACATCATAGGCATCCCGAAGGCCACGGTCTACGCTGCCATCATGAAGCTCATCGAGATGAATGCCGTGGAGGTCGACAAGAGCTCCAGCAGCCCCAAGAACTACAAGCTTATCGCTGACCCGATCCTCTACTGCAGGACGCCTGACATAGAGGACTGCAGCAACATCGAGCACATCGTCAGAGAGTTCAGCAACGGCGACCTTGATTACTATTCCGCCGCGATCTCATATGCGATGGAGAGCATCAGATGCATGGGAATACACTTTGACAAGATGTTCACCCGCGCCGGCAAGAGCATGGCCCAGGTCGCGCTCGAACTGCACCCCAACATCGAACCGCAGCAGTTCCTCGAGACCGCGTGTTCCATGGTCTCGACCCCGGACAACCTGGAGATAATGACGCTGATCCCCCTCAAGCTGAGGATCACCCTGGCCCAGAACACGCTCTGGGAATCCTGGCCCGGTGACTTCGCCAAAGGATACGTCGCCCAAGGCCTCAAGCAGCTGACCGGTGACGAATACAAGATCCGTATCGAGACCATCAGGCAGCACTCCTGATCCCTCTAGAACGGTCATCTTCTCTTGACCAATTATGCATCCTAATCCGATTGCTGTCTGGCTGTCAATAGATCATATTATATTGACAGTCAAGTAAAATTGTACGGTTTAGTTATCTATACTATTGAGCTTTACACTTAGACAAAATACATAAACTAATTGTTGCTCGAGTTGGATTATATGTCTAACATATTTTCCTGCACTATATAAACCATTTATAAATAACATACTATTTTTCGGCGATTTCCGTCGTTGAAAATTAAAGATAGTTTTTTATATGATTATTTGCAACTTAGTTCGACGTAGATTTTACTATTTAAAACACATTAAAAGTGTTTATATAGTAAATGTATGATAGATAGTGCAACTAACTCATAAATCAGAGTTATAAATTATGGAGGAATAGAATTGTCCTACGAAGCAGAGACACAGAAGCTCAAGGACGCGTTGGTTTCCTGTAAGGTCCCCGACATCGGTAAGGCTGTCGAGGAGGCTCACGCAGCAGGAATGCCCGCAGATGAGATCATCACAACACTCGGTGCAGCAATGTCCGATGTCGGAGTTCTCTTCGAGAGGGGAAAACTGTTCCTGCCCCACGTCCTGAGCGCAGCAGCCGGAATGAAGAACGCCATGTCCACACTCGACGAGGAGCTGAAGGCCGGAGCAGGATCCGACCAGGCAAAGGGAGTCGCAGTCATGGGAACGGTCGAGGGAGATGTCCACGACATCGGAAAGTCGATCTGCTCCACCATGCTCCAGTGCGCAGGATTCGAGGTCCGCGACCTCGGAAGGGACGTACCTCTCAAGAACTTCATCGAGGAAGTCAAGAATGGCTGTAACTTCTGCGGAATGTCTGCACTCATGACCACCACAATGGTCGGAATGAAGACAGTCATCGAGGACCTCAAGGCACAGGGAATCCGCGACCAGGTCAAGATCATGGTCGGAGGAGCACCCGTCACCCAGGCATACGCCGACAAGATCGGAGCAGACATCTACGGAGAGTCCGCTTCCGAGACAACCAAGAAGGCCCAGGCAGTAGCCTCGGACTGAATCACTCTTCAAAGGGGCACGGCCCCTCTGAACAACCAGACATAAACCCTTTCCGACGGCAAGAAGACGGAGCGGTGTTTCCTCCTTCTTTAACATAGCCCTATCCTTGCCGTCGGCCGATATCATCTCTTCTTCCAAGAATACCTTCGTCAGAAGCTAGTTGTTTGAAAAGGAAAACGGGGCGATGCCCCGATGGTTTCACGCCTTCCTCTTCATCGCCAACGCGTAGATCAGATACAGGACTATCATCAGGATGGCGTAAATTAGAGGCAGGACGAATCCGTCCGCGAAGACGTAGATCATCCCTGCACCCCCAACGGCCAGCATGAGGAATCCGAACAGCGCCGCAGCACCGGATTCCGATGTTCCCCACTGATCCTTCGCGGTGCTCCTCATGAGGGCTGATATCACCATATAGATACCGCCGATGAGAATGACGAGACAGACGGCCGCGATGAGGTTGTTGCTGACATAATAGTAGTAGATCAGCCCGACGATCACCGCGAGAAGGAACACGATCGCACTGATCGTGCCCCAGCTGTGAGTTTTTGGAGTGTCGTCCACCATGATACGGTAATGGCGATTCTGATATTAATCCATGAATCACTCTTCGACGAACTCTTCCTTGGGCAGGAGCTTCGGATATCCGCCGTTCATGAGCTTCCTAATGGTGTAGATACCGAAAACGCCTCCGAAGACAGAACCGATGATCTCCGCGATTACCACACCGTACCAGATGGATTCGAGGGAGCCGATCGAGATTGCCAGGAGGTAGCAGATTGGGATACGGGAGATATTGACCACGAACGTGACAAGTAGGGATTTGTAACCCCAGCCCAGACCCTGGAACAGACCCACACTGGTGTAGCCCAGAGGGGTGAAGGGCAGGAATACCGCGCATATCGTTATGAAAAGGGCCATCTCCTCCCTGAGGCCGGCCGTGGACTCCGAGTACGAGAAGGGTATGACCAGATAGTTGGCGAACAGTCCCAGCACCAGGGCGATGCCCAAACAGATGACCACACCGTAGCCAAGGGCTATCCTGTAGACCTCCCTGATCTTGTAGACCTTTTTGGCACCCAACGCCGCGGCGCATATCGGGACTATGGCGAACCCTATGGCCATGGTCGGCATGAAGAACAGGTCCATCATCTTCCAGCCGTTGCCGTAGATGGCGACACCGTCGACCGGTGAGATGGATTCGATGATTATGTTCATGACCATGATGACCACGGACATGAGGATGATCTCCATCGATGCAGGTATCCCCACACGGAGGATATCCCAGACCAGGCCCTTGTTGAATCTGAATCCCTTGAGGGGGATTCTGACGAAAGTGCTCTGGTTCCCGAAGTACCAGAAGATGGAGATCGCTATGGGCACTGTCATCGAGATGACGGTTGCGATCGCGGCACCGGAGATGCCCATGCCGAATCCAAAGATGAAGACCGGGTCGAGGATCATGTTGAATATGACCCCCAGCACATGGATGTACATCGAACGCTTAGCGGCACCCTCTGACCTGAGCAGTGCACTGAACATCCCTCCCATCAGGATGGGCGTGATTCCGATGAAGATGGGTATCGCATATTCCATGCAGGCATCGATGTTGGATGCGCCTCCGCTGTAGCATATCAGGTCGTACGCGAACAGGACGAACACGACGGTCAGCAGGATGCTTATGATGAGGGTCATCACGAATGCCTGCGCGGCGACCTCGTTGGCACCCTTGCGGTCCATGGCGCCGATCCTGCGGGCCAGTGCCTGGGATGCTCCCACCCCGATACCGTTGCCGAACCCTATGGTCAGGAAGAACAGCGGGAAGATGACGTTGACGGCGGCCTGTGCCTCCACTCCGAGAGAGGTCAGCCAGACGGTATCCACTATGTTGTTGATACTCTGGATGAGATTCGCGATCATGACCGGAACGGCCATCGCAATGAGTGCACCTTTGGGGTTACCGAGAAGGATGTCTACATCCCTTGTGGTACCTTCCGCGTTCTCCGACATCGGTCACCACCCTATTATCTGAATGATAAATACTTTTTGAAAAATCGGCAGGTATTCCCTTTAACTGTTGAACGCAATCACCATACTGGAACAGACCGGATGATGATCGACCTTGGCTGACTGATGATGAGCCCTATGAGTTCTGACGGTGTTCCGCTCATTCGTCCACCGAATAGTCGGACATCCCGACGTAACTTATGAGGTCCGACAGCTTCATGCCGTTCTCCCAGCGCATAATGAAGTTACCGTTGGCGGATGTCTCGAACTTGGGGATGCGGCGGAATAGTATCGCGTTGCGCCCTTTGAAGACATGGTCCGTCGGTATGGTGAAGATCCTCCACGGGTCGCCGCGGAACGATTTCAGTCTGTAGGCGTAGATCGGCACGAGATGGGATTGCGTGCATTCGTCCAGCATCCCGTTGGCCTGATCGGACAGCCTGGCGTTCTTGCTGAAGTGCATGACGTCGTCGGCCGAGCTCTTGACCTCGATCGGGAAAGAGAAATCCCACCTCAGTGCCACGAGGTCGATTCCCAAAGAGCCGGCGGCACGGGTCACCAGGAACGGGTTGGTGAGCATGCTCAGATATGCGGCCCTCTCTGCCTCGCTGCACGTCTTCACCATCTTGGCGATGACCTTCTCATCGCCGGACAACAGTCCTTTCAGTTCCCTCTCGTACGGTTCGCCCGGTGCTGCCATGTTACATCCCAGTTACTAGACCGGATGATGAGTATATAAAGAAAAGAAGGGGGTCGCCGAAAATGGCGAAAGTGGTGGATGGCCCCCCGTTTCTATCAAGGGGACAGTCTGCTGGGGTCCCTGGGGAAGAGGATAGCTTCCCTGATGTTCGGGAGATCCAGCATCTTGACCAGGAACCTCTCGATACCGATTCCCCATCCGCCGTGCGGGGGCATCCCGTATTTGAAGGCATCCAGATAGAATCCGAAGTCGTCCGGGTTGAGTCCCTTCTTCTCCATCCTGGCCACGAGCCTGTCGTACCTGTGCTCCCTCTGGCCTCCGGAGGAGATCTCCTGGCCCTTGTAGTCCAAGTCGAAGGCGTACGCGAACTCGGTCCCGTCCTTCTCCATGATGTAGAAGGGCTTGGCCTCCTCGGGATACTCTGCGATGAAGTACAGGTCGCGCCCCTGGGACGCCATGTAGTCGCCGACGATCTTCTCTCCCTCGGTCCCGAGGTCGTCACCGTTCTTCAGTGCGAGTCCGCCGTCGTTGACGATCTTGAGGCATTCGGAATATGTGAGTATGGGGTACGGACGTGCGGGGACGGCGATGTCCTTGCCGAGCACCTCCAGCTGCTTGGCGCCCTTCTCCCTGAGTCCCCTGAGCACGTGGTCGATGATCTCCTCGATCATCGCCATGACCTCCTCCTCGTTCTGGATCCACGACATCTCGCCGTCGAAGGAGATGAACTCCGTGACGTGACGGTTTGTGTTGGACTGCTCCGCGCGGAACGCGGGGGCGATCTCGAAGACCCTGTCGAGTCCGGTGGACATGAGCACCTGCTTGTAGAGCTGGGGCGACTGGGACAGGAACGCGTCCTTGTCGAAGTACTTGATCCTGAAGAGCTCCGCTCCCCCCTCCGCACCTGCGGCGGAGATCTTGGGTGTGAAGACCTGGGTGAATCCGTTCTCCCTGACGGCCTCCTCGATCAGGTCCACCATCATGGACTTCAGCTCGAAGATCGCCTTGATCTCGGGCTTCCTGAGGTCCATGAACCTGTTGTTGAGACGGGTGTCCATCTCGACGTTGACCTTGTCGATGACTCCCATAGGCAGGGGCACGCCGGCCTCGCTGTGCAGCTCGAATGCCGAGGGGATGAGCTCCAGTCCCAGTGCGGTCTGGTTGCTCTCCTTGACCTCTCCCGTGATCGACACGACGGACTCCCTCGAGAGCGTCGTGAGCTTCTCGAAGAGCTCCGGGTCGATCTTCTTCTTGGGCATGGTGACCTGGATGACGCCGTGCCTGTCGCGGAGCTGGAGGAATGCGATGCCCCCCATGTTCCTGATGTCCTGGACCCATCCGCGGATGGTGACGGTGCCGTCGCCGACCTTGATGTTTCCCGAGTCTCTGAATTCTGTCATATGATTCCACCTATCGGTAATTGATTCTTAATGATTGGTCTTCTTGGCCTGGTTGGCCACCGCGTTCATCTTGGCGCTGATCTCGTCCTGGTTCCCCAGATACCTCTTGGAGACGACCTTGAAGTCGTGGTCGAACTCGTACACGAGCGGTACCCCTGTAGGGATGTTGACGCCCACGATCTCCTCGTCGGAGATGTCTTCGAAATACTTCACGAGGGCCCTGAGGGAGTTCCCGTGGGCCGCGATGATGATCCTGTCACCCGCCAGCATCCTGGGCCTGATGACGTCGTTGAAGAACGGCACCGCCCTGGCGACGGTGTCCTTGAGACTCTCGGTCAGCGGCAGGGATTCCTTGGGGACGCCGCGGTACTGCTCCTGGAGAGCCGGATTCCTGCTGTCGTCCTCCGCAAGGACCGGCGGGGGGATGTCGTAGGATCTCCTCCACTTCTTGACCTGGTCCTCCCCGTACTTCTCGGCGGTCTCGGCCTTGTTGAGACCCTGCAGCGCACCATAGTGCCTCTCGTTGAGCTTCCATGTCTTGATGACTGGCAGCCACTCCCTGTCCATCTCCTCCAGCGCGAGATTCAGCGTGTGTATGGCACGCTTCAGGTAGGATGTGTAGCAGACGTCGAAATCGAAACCGCCTTCCTTCATGAGCTTTCCGGCGTTCCTCGCCTCCTCCCTTCCAAGATCGGAGAGGTCGACATCGGTCCATCCCGTGAAAAGGTTCTGCTTGTTCCATTCGCTCTCCCCGTGACGGAGGAGTACCAGGGTCATCTTAGAGTTCATCGGTTTCTGAATGCCAGTTACCTTTATTACTCTTTACCAGCACCGATTATCCGAATACCTGGTTTTTGATGTGACTATTAGTCAATATTTTCTTGACTGTCAATAGTTATGATTAATAAACTTAAACTAATTTTCTATCCCCATGACGGACTTTGGTTACAGTTCCGACTACTCGATTTTTCTTACCCGCAACGAAGGTGTACAGATTGTGACCAACGACCTCAGTCTGAAGATACTGAACGAGATGCGCTTCCGCGAAGTGTCCCCGACGAGCATGGCCATGGAGCTCGGTCTGCCGAAATCCACGATACAGGCCAACATCAGCAAGCTCCTGCATATGGGCATACTATGCCAGGATGAGAATAAGGAGGATTCCAGGGGAGTGATCTACCGCATCGATGCCATCCAGGTCTTCGGCAGCTACATGGATACGAAATGGCAGCTCAACGTCAGGACGGCCTCCGCCTCGCGCATACTCAGCAAGGGGAGATGCACCAGCAGGGAGGACCTTTCGTTATACGGCGTCTCTCTGACGGAGAGCGGCCTGGACATCGTGCAAGGACTGTTCAGCGTGGGCAGCTCCCTGATGCCGGATACTCCAGACTATTCGGACTGGGAATCGATAAAGAGAAACATTTTAAAACAGTCTTCCGACCGCGGCATGAAGGTCCTCATAGAGGACAGGTCCGGACTGAAACTGAAGTTCAGATCGGAAGGCGACGAGAACATCGCCGACGTGTCCCTCATCGTGGTCCCGATGCTGGGCGGAATCGTGTCACGCTCCAAGGACCTGCTGGGCTACCACCTTTCGAAGGACATAGATCTGGAGATAGAGGATTACGGGCGCGAGGTCACCATGACCGTCAAGCCTTTCGTCGGCCAAGACTATGTGAGGAGCGGGTTCAGGCACCACAACATGTCAGACTTCAAGGTCGACCAGCCGTTCGCGATCTATTCCATCGACGACAAGGCCGTGCTGTTCACTAACTCGACCATGATATCCGTCCTCAACTCTCTGACAGAAGGCAGCAAGTCCGTGAACGAGCTTACCGCGGCCATAGGCATACCCAAGGCCACCGTCTACGCGTCACTGGTGAAGCTGATGGAAATGGGCGCCATAAATGTGGACGAGAATCAGAAGAACCCCAAGAAGTACTCCCTCGATTCCGACCCCGTCCTGTTCTGCAAGGAGCCGGAGGTCACTAACTGTAACAAGCTGGCCGAGATCAGGGAGAGGTTCATCCGCGGAGAGATCGACTACTACTCGGCGGTGATCGGCTACGCGATGGAGGCCACCAAGTGCATGGGCGTAGAGTTCGACAGGATGTTCAGCAAGGCCGGCAGGACCACGGCGAAATCCGTGATCGACCTCCATCCGGACATCACTCCCCAGAACTTCGTCGACATCTCATGCTCCATGGTGTCCTATCCGGATCAGGCCACCGTCGTCTCGTACATCCCCCTGAAGATCGACGTCACGCTCTCCCCGCATACGCTGTGGAGGTCCTGGCCGTCCTATTTCGTCAAGGGATTCATAGAGAACGGCCTGCTGAACCTCACGGGGGATAAGTACAAGGTAACCGTTGAGACCATCCGTCAGGGCAACGAGGGCAACTCCTGATCCTTCCTGCCCAGCATGTTCGGGTTGCCCGCGGCGTCCTAAGAACAATTATTATAAGAGTCGGACAATCCAGATACATCAGAAAGAGTGTTATCATGTCTGCACAGAAAGTCACCGTTTCTATCATCAAGGCGGATGTCGGCTCGGTCGTAGGACACGCCAGACCCCACCCGTCCATGCTTGATGCCGCCAGGAAAGTCCTCAAGGACGCCCAGAAGGCCGGAACCATCG
Source organism: methanogenic archaeon mixed culture ISO4-G1 (assembly GCA_001563305.1). Taxonomy (NCBI): domain Archaea; kingdom Methanobacteriati; phylum Methanobacteriota; class Methanomicrobia; order Methanomicrobiales; species methanogenic archaeon mixed culture ISO4-G1. The sequence continues at coordinate 745,366 of CP013703.1, read as the reverse complement.
AGGATTTCTACGTCACCCGCGTGGGGGACGACATCAACCTGTACATGACCCACTACAAGGGAGAGAACAACAGGGACGTCCACGGCACCGCTTGGGAGTGTTTCATGCAGGCGACCAAGATCGCCAAGAAGATGAAGCTCTACGCGGCAGGACAGGACCTCCTGACCGATGCGTTCTCAGGCAACGTCAAGGGAGCAGGGCCCGGTTCCGCCGAGATGACGTTCGAGGAGAGGGGATCTGAGCCCCTCCTGTTCTTCATGGCCGACAAGACGGAGCCGTCGGCATACACACTCCCCCTCACGAGGATCTTCATGGACCCCTTCACGACCACCGGACTGGTGATCGACAAGAGGGCCAAGCAGGGATTCGACTTCGAGATCCAGGACGTCATGGCCAACAAGAAGGTCGTCATGTCCGCCCCCGAGGAATCCTGGAGCATCCTCTCCCTTCTCGGAGACACATCCAGATACGCCATCAAGAGGATCAACTCGAGGTCCGGAATCGGACCCGCGGCGGTCGTCTCCACAGACAAGCTCAACATGACCGCCGGCAGGTACGTCGGAAAGGACGATCCCGTCTGCATATGCAGGTGCCAGAGCGGACTGCCCTCCGTCGGAGAGTACACGCAGCCCTTCCTCAACAACACCATGCTCGTCGCAGGCTGGATGAGGGGATCGCACATCGGTGCGTTCTACCCCTGCTCGCCCGAGGACTCCGACCCCACCTACTACGACGGACCCCCAAGAATCTGCTGTCTGGGATTCCAGCTCAACGACGGTCACCTCCAGGGACTCGAGCCCTACGGAGCCAAGAACGGTGAGCACATCCCGGTCGACTTCTTCGGGACCTCCACCTTCGACGAGGCCCGCAGGAACGCCATCAGGGCAAGCAAGTTCATGAGGTCCCAGGGACCCTTCGTGCCCTCCATCCTCGGAGCCGAGGAGATGGAGTACACCTCAAGGCCCGATGTCCTCAAGGAGCTCACCAACAGGTTCGTCTCCCTCGACGAGAGCGAGAAGAAGCCCAAGAAAAAGAGCAGCTCCAAGAAGAAGGCAGCCGACGTCGAGTGATATCGATGTCACAGCCCGTCGTCATAATCAACTGCAAGATCTACCAGCAGGTGGAGGGCAGGGGAGCATCCTCGCTGGCATCCATATGTGCCAGCGTCAGGGAGGAGACGGGCGCAAACCTCATCATATGCCCGCCCATGGTCGAACTGGCCAGGGTGGCCGAACAATCAAAGGTCCCGGTTTTCTCCCAGGATGTCGACCCGTTCGTCCCTGGGTCCGGGACCGGCTTCACATCCCCCTCGCTGATCAAGGCAACGGGCGCCGTGGGCACCCTGGTGAACCATTCGGAGCACAAGAAGCCTGCCGCGGACGTCGGAAAGTGTGTGTCCATGTGCAAGGAACTGGGACTCACGGTGTGCGCCTGCGCCGACACCAAGGAAATCGCAGCCGAACTGGCCGGATTCTCGCCCGAATACATAGCCGTGGAACCTCCGGAGCTGATCGGAGGGGACGTATCGGTTACCACCGCGAACCCCGACATAGTATCAGGCACCGTCGATGCCGTCGGATCCGTGAACCGCAAGGTCAAGGTGCTCTGCGGTGCAGGCGTGAAGAACGGCAAGGACGTGCAGGCCGCGGTGGCCCTCGGAGCACACGGGGTGCTGCTCGCATCCGGCGTGGTCAAGGCCAAGGACCCAGAGGCAGTGATCAGGGACCTGGTCGGTTTCATCTGAGCATCACAATTTTATCCATCCTCGGGATAGTAACAGCATGAAGTCCGTGACGGCCATAGCGATGATCATGCTGGCGATATGCGCAACATTCGCCGCCGTCCCTCTTTGCGACGCATCGTCCCCCGACGTCCGTCTGTGCGAGGTCAATGCTTTCGGTTCCGACGAGGGCGTCTCCCTGCACAACTACGGTCTTTCGGATGCGGACCTTAAGGGATACACCGTCACCGACAACCCTTCGAAGACATCCAACGAAGGTTCGATCTCGTTCTCCCAGTCGCTCGTAATACGTCCCGGGGAGACCCTGACATTCGTGAAGGAACGCGTGGAAGGCTCATATTTCCTAAGCAACCACACATCGTACTGCAACGGCGAATCCGGTGTCACGGTTTCGAGCGACTTCGCACTGAAGAACACCGGAGACGACATCTATCTTTTCAAAGGCGGGACCGTCGTGGACTGCTTCCTGTACGGGAACGTGACGAAACCCAGCGTATACGACTGGAACGGGCAGACCTTCACGGTCAAGGACGGCTTCGTCGCCGTCAGGAACAATCCCGACCAGGCATCCGCAATGGCCTGGAGCAACATGAAAGAGGGAATGATCCACGAACCGTTCGATCCCGACAGGCAGTTCGATGCGACGGTGTCCCCCTTCCTGATGCCGGAAACGGGCGGGATCCCGATCTATGACGAGCTTTCGAATGCCGCCTCTTCCGTCATCCTGAGCATGTATATCCTTTCCTCCGACAACGCCATCGCCCTGCTGGCGGACCTCGCGAAGAGAGGGGTCGACATACAGGTCCTGATGCCGAAGAACCTCCCGGACTTCGATCCTCTGAACGACGGCGGGAAACTGAAGTACCTGTCCGAATCCGGAGCGGACATCAGGCTCATCACCGGCGATGGAAGATACGCGCTGGTACATTCCAAATGCTGCATCATAGACGGTGAGACCGTCATAGTCATGTCGGAGAACTGGACCAAGGACAACCTGAACGGGAAGAAAGTAGACGACCCCTCGAAAGGCGAGGGCAACAGGGGATGGGGCGCGATCGTGAGGAGCACGGATTACGCGGAGTACCTGACTGGCCTGTTCCAGAAGGATTTCGACACGGCCTACGGCGATGTCCTGAGATATGAGGACGAAACCGCCGGAAAACCGTCCAAGACACTCACCTATGTCGCCCCCAAGGACACCGTGGAGCTGGAATCATATTCGGCAAAGGTAACCCCGGTGATGTCCCCCGACAGTTCCTATGAAGGTATTATGCACTACATCTCCAACGCCGAGAAGAGGGTCTTCTCGGAGCAGCAGAGCATCGGCTCCAACATCGCGGATGCGGAGTACATATCCCCCGTGACCGGAATGTGCCAAGCAAAGAAGACAGGCGCGGATGTCAGACTGCTCGTGAGCACCAATGCCAATGTCGGTAACATCAAGGACGTCGAATCCATGGGGATCGAGACGGGCATCCTCCCGCAGCCATACCTCCACAACAAGGGGATCGTCTGCGACGATACGACGCTTGTGGGTTCGGTCAATTGGACCTGGAACTCCATCAACAACAACAGGGAGACCATGGTGGCGATCCACTCCAAGGATGTGGCCGATTTCTTCGCATCCTCCTTCCTGTCGGATTACGATAGATCCACGGGTTCGGACCTCAGCGTATACTTCTCCGAGCCGCCTGCGGACTGCAGGGAGGGCGAGAAGATCACTGTCACCGTGGACACGATACAATCCGGAAGCTTCACCTACACATGGAAGCTGGACGGCGAAGAGATGCACAGCACCATCAAGCGCGTGATCATAGAGGCATCCGTCGGCGAACATACCGTATCCGTAACTGTAAAGGACTCCTCGGACAGGGAAGCCACCATATCAGGCAGCTTCCGCGTCTCGGAATCATCGGCCATACCGGATTCCATGGAGGGATTGTTGGTTTACATCGCGCCCGTGCTTGTGGTCCTCATCGGTATCGCAGCGGTGATGGTCAGGATTAGAGGGGGCCGCCGAGGATGATGGCGGTCTACAGGAGCATGAGGGCATCAGACACCATCGGCGTCTACGCCCTGATGAACAGCAATCTGGATCGTCCCACGCCCATCGAGATGATAGAGTACTTCCTGTCCATGTGGCCCGAGGGCCAGTTCGTGGCCGAGGACCTCTTCGGCAACATCGTTGGGGCGATATGCGGCACACGTTCGGTCGGCGGAATGGCCACCATATCCCTCTATGCCGTGGATGCCAAATGCAGAGGACAGGGGATCGGGACCGGTCTTCTGGACAGGTTCAAGACCGAATGCTGGATGCAGGGATACAGCTCGGTCCAGCTAGAGCTCCGCGTGACCAACACAAAGGCCTACGCCTTCTACCAGAGGCACGGCTTCAGGCTCACGGAGAAGGTGCCTGACCTATACGGGCCCGGCGAAGACGGGTTCCGCATGATAGCGATGGTATCTGAGATCAATCGCGCTTCATCGTGACCAGCAGATACATTGTGGCCGCGAGCACCGCGATGATAGCGGCGATGAGGATGTAATCCAGACCTCCCACCTCGGTATCGCCCTGGGGGTTGGGGGGCGCAGGCCTGTCGGAGATGTATGTGGACGTGTAGAACTTGTCGTACACGCCTGCCTTGAACGTCAGATTGGGCTCGAACTCGGATGTCCCAACCATGACGTACCTGTTGTCATCCTTATCGAAGGCGTAGACCGCGGTGCACGAGGAATTCGATACGGGGATGGTGACGCTGATGTCGCTCCTCTCCAGGACGCGGATGTCGATGCCCCAGACATCCAGTTCATATGAGGCCGTGAAATCGGATCCGCCCGGCCCCTCCTTCAGGGAGAGCATGAACATGCTTCCGGTGAACGGTTCATCCTCCGGTGCGGTGATCGAGACGGACGGCTTGTACATGTCCGTCTCGCTGACCAGGAATGTGGCGGTCACGGATTCGACCTCGTTGTCGGGGATCTGTTCGATTATGACGGCGCTCCTGTCGGAAAGGACGTTCAGTTCCGGAGAGTATTCGAAATACGTCCTGTGGTCCGCACAGACGCCTATGCCTCCCGGGGTGCCGTTTATCACGCAGTCCTTCCTGCACTGGATGATCCCGTTGTTCACGACGTTCCCGTCGATCTCCACGGTCCCGCTGACGATGAGCTGATCGGAATTGACTAGTGTGGCCCCCTTCGAGATGTTGAACGTGCTCCCTGACGGTATGACGTATCCCGTGTTGACGGAGAGGAGAGAACCTGTCGGTATGGTGCTTACGACGGAGGACGACCATATCCCATTTTCCGAGTAGACATCGTAGGTCCTGTCGCCCAGGATGAAGACGTCCATCGTGGTCTGGGCGTACGGGGTGTGCCCGATCTTGTAGTAATTGAAATGGTACGCCCTGTTCCTGCTGTCGGTCATGAACATGATGTCGTTGCTGACCGTCTTCCCGGGGGCCTCTATGACCACCGAATGCACGACAGGCTCGCGGACGTTCTCCCCGTTGCACAGGCGGATCGGGATCTCGAAGATCCCTCCTCCGAGGATGCATTTCTTGATCTGCACCTCCTCGGAGACGAATGCCTTGACGTCGCCGGAGATGTAGGATGTGGCCATGTTGGAGAGCACCCTGGACGAGACGTTCTCGGTGTTAGCCCCGAAACAGAGGTAATCCACGCTGCCCGATTCGAACGAGTAGTTTATCGTCCCGATCTTGGAGGCGATGTTGGACATGTAGCCGATCGTCGCACCCTTGACGCAGACGTCCACTGAGGAATACCTCCCATTCTCGCCGGTGGTGAAGACGCGGTTTATGGTCATCCCCTTGCCCATCGTGAGATCCAGGTGGCCTACGGATACCATCAGGAAGGTGGGATTCAGAAGATCGATGTCCCCTCCCTCCAGATTCAGCTGCGCATTGCGTATGGGTATGGGCATGGTGTCATACGAGTTGCCAATGTACTGCCTGACGGTGCTCAGCACAGAGACCATGGACAGCGTCCCTATGGATCCGCTGACCATCGTGAAATTGAGGTCCACGGCGGAGTTCATTGATGCCTTGGAATCGATGTCCAGCAGGAACAGCCTGTTGACCGTCGCCCCGTCGTAGACGATGTTAATGGAATCCTTGACGTCCGAGAGCCCTCTGACCCTGACCTCGTTGGAAGACCCTAAGACCTCGGTGAACCACTCGGACGGATGCGAGGGGGTCGGCTTGTATTTGCCGTAGGCCTTGAACGTCACGACGGTGCGGTTCTGCTTGTCCTTGGTTATGATGACGTCCGCATCCGGATACAGGTCCTCGGGATGCGTCACCGGAGATGCGGCGTCGGAATCCTCCCCTCCGCTCATGCATACGAGCAGGAAAAAGGCGGAAATCGCCAGAATGAACACCGCGACGTACCTCATCGATAGAAAAACAACGGTGCCGTATATGACGGTTTTCGGCGATGGTTCGGTAAAAGAAGAAGGGCAGAGCCCTTCTTAATATGGTTTCACGAGAACATCGAGTCGTCGACGTGCTCTGTCTCGAAGTAGTAGCTGGAACGCTCCTTCTGCGCGGAGGACACGTCCTTGGACAGACCCTTGTTGTAAGAACCGTAGCGCTCCTTGATCTGCTCCTCGACGCTGCGGGACCTCCTGAGGGCCCTGTCGATGTGCTCGCCGGTGATGAACTTGGCACCCTCGAGGACGGCTATGTCCCCGGCGGACCTTATGAGTCCTCCCAGCTCCCTCAGCCTGAGGGTCAGCGAGTTGTTCTGGTTGTCCAGCTTCGCACGCCTCTTGCCTTCGGCTATGATCTTCTCCACTGCATCGATGGTCGCATGCGGGATGTGGCCGTCGATCTGGACCTCCTGGGCGACGAACTGCGCGTATCTGGCGCGGTTGTGCGGGGTGTCCGGCATCGCGATGTCCACGAGGACCTCGTAACCGTTACCGATTATCCTGGACCTCAGCGGGGACAGGATGTTCTCCAGGTCCTGGATGTTGCACGCTGCCACGAGTATGAAATCGCAGGGCACCGAATCGACCTTGACGCTGGCGCCGGCCGACTGGGGGTTCCTTCCCGTGATGGGGAAGACCTTGTCCTGCATCGCGGTGAGGATGTACCTCTGGAGCTCCTTGAGGTGGGAGATCTCGTCTATGAAGAGAACACCCTCGTGGGCCTCGTGGATCGCTCCGGCGACTATTCTCTCGTATGCGGGGGATCCGAGCTTCTCGTGACCTCCGTAGGGGTCGTGGCGCACGTCACCCAGCAGCTCCGTCTCGGAAGCCCCTGTGGCGAGCACGAACGGGTTCCTCCTCAGCTTGACGAGGACCTTCTCATTGCTGGTGCTCTGGAGCTCGGCGCGCTTGTCGATGGCGGCCTGGTCGAGCTTGCGGATCTTGTCCCCGGCACGCTCGAAGATGACCTGCTCGTCGTTCCTGTCGCGGGTTGTGACCTTCTCCTTACCGGCGGTGACCTCCGGCAGTGCCACATCCAGCATCCCTCCCAGGTTGCTTATGATGTCCTGGAACGGGTTGCTCTTGTTAGCGGTGGAATCCAGCTTGGTGTGGCTGCAGTGCGGGCAGGTGATGTCCGTGGGGAGGGAGTATCCTCCGCAGTTCTTGCACTTGTATCCGAGGTGCTCCGCGACGTTGGGCGGGGCCTCCTCGGGCTTCAGGAGTATGCCGATGGAGGCGGCCTTGATGTCCTCCTCCTTCAGCACCTCTTCGGCGTCCATGACCATCAGCAGCGGCCTCTCCGGGTTCTCCGGGTTCTTCGCCACGCGGATCTCCTGCTTGGGTGCCGGGAGGTTCATGGACAGCGCACGGGCTATCATGGACTTTCCGGTTCCGGGAGGTCCGACCAGCAGGAGATGCCTCCTCTGCTTCGCGGCGATCTTGGCCAGCTCGATGGCCTCCTCCTGTCCGAGGACCCTGTCGAGAGGATCCTTGGGGATGAGGATGTCGGCGGTGGATTTCAGCGCCTTCACGTCATCCCATGTGTCGACATGCTTCTGTTTGGCCATGGTAATCAGACGAGGTCTTCCTTGGTCCAGATGGTAACGTCGGCAGGCATCTTGGAGATGTTGCCCTTGCGGGTTCCGACGACGATCTTGATGCCCTTCTCGGACGATACGTCGATGATCCTCTGGGAGATGACACCGTCGAAGACGATCGCGGAGACTGCGTCGTTGTCCTCCTTCAGGGAGTTAACGAGGCTCTTGACCGCGACCTGCCTGATGACGTTGTTCTCCGCATCCAGGACCTTGGCGTTGTGGGTGGTGGACAGCTCGAGCAGCATGTCGCGGTAAGACTCCTGCTCGGGGGTGAGCACCTTGTCGGTGATGAGCTTCTTTCCGCGGAGGGACCTGGCCTTGGCGGGCTTCTCCTCCTTGGGTGCATCCTCGACGGATTCCTCTGCCTTCTCCTCTGCGGGTTCCTTGGCGGGCTCCTCGTCCTTGGCCTTCCTCTTGGTGGACTTCTTGGGCTTGTCCTCCTCGTCCTTGGCCTTCCTCTTGGTGGACTTCTTGGGCTTGTCCTCGACCTCTGCGGGCTCCTCGATCGCAGGCTGCTCGGCGACGGGCTCCTCTGCGGGCTCGGGCTCGGAGACGACGTCCATGTCCTTCTCCTCCCTCTCCTGGCGCTCCTCGCGCTTCTTCCTGTACTTGTCGAGGGCCTCGTTGTTGAAGCGCTCCTTGCGGCGCTCGTCGTGATCCTTCCTGTCGCCGCGGTTCTCGCGGTTGTCACGGTCCTTGCGGCGCTCGTCGTGATCCTTCCTGTCATGCCTGTCGCGGTCCTTCCTGTCGCGCCTGTAGTCTCCCTCGGGCTCGAACTTGTCCAGCTCGTCGAACGACTTCTCCTCGAAGCTAAGGTTGTTCATCTCCATGTACTGGTCGCCGGGCACCTTGTTGCGGAGGCACTTGACGATCTGCTTGGAGGACAGCTCCTCGACCTCGTGTGCGCGGGGTGCGCGGGCGACGAAGTCGACCTCTGCGACCTGGAACAGCTCCCTGAGGATGAGCTCTCCGCCCCTGTCACCGTCGGTGAAGGCGGTAACGACCCTCTCCCTGGAGAGGTCCTGGACGGTCTTGGGGATGTTCGTTCCCTCGACCGCGATGGCGTTCTTGATTCCTGCCTTGAGCAGGTTGAGGACATCGGACCTTCCCTCGACGATGATGATCGCCTCTGAGTCCTTGACGTTGGGTCCTGCGGGGCACCTGTCGGGTCCGTAGGTGGTGATCTCCTCGACCTGGACGCTCTGCTTGACACTGTTCATGAGGTTGGTGCTGGAGCCCTCGGACTGCTTCATCAGTTCGTTCAGCAGCTCCTTCGCACGCTCCACGACCTTCTCCCTCTTGGTCACACGGACATCCTCGATTCCGAGGACGTGCACAGATGCCTTGCAGGGTCCGACGCGGTCGACGGTCTCCAGCGCGGATGCGAGGATGACGGTCTCGACCTGGTCGAGGCTCGATGACATGTAGATGATTCCCTCGGATTTCCCTCCCTTGGTGACGGTCTCGACCTCGATCCTTCCGATCCTTCCGGATTTCTGCAGGTCCCTGAGGTCCAGTTCGTCTCCGAGGAGTCCCTCGGTCTGTCCAAAAATGGCTCCGACAACGTCCGGCCTGTCGATGATGCCGTCTGCGCTGATCTTCGCCTTTACCATATACTTCGTTGCATTGGGATCAATGTTCATTGGTACCCTCCATGGGGTTGAGGGGAGAATCCTTCGATCCCTGTTCCGCATATACCTTCGGTACCTACTCGCTATAGCCTCGGTGAGACCGGTGAGGTCGTGATATCCAATTTCCAGGTCGGTCGCTCCGTTGCCCGGATTTTTCCCATCTGATTTCGTCATAGGACGAGTGATCGTGATTGTGATTTGATTGTGAACAGGGAAAGTATTCTCCCTGTGACTACATTTTAAATCCTCTATATAAAGAAGATGTTATTGGATCACATTTGGATGAGGTTACAGTCCTCCTTCTCGGCCAGTTCTAGGATGTCGTCGTCGCAGGTGAACAGCAGCACCTGCATGTCCTCGGACAGCTGCGACAGCGCCCTGAACGCACCTTCCTTACGGACAGAATCGAAGGGCAGGAGCACATCATCCAGTATGACCGGAATCTCTCCCGAGCCCATCTCCTTCGCCACCGCCAGCTTCAGCGAGAGAAGAATCTGCGCGCGAAGTCCGGAACTCCACTTTTTTGCGTTCTTAACCTCGCCGTTGGATATCACGGTGAGGTCCTTGTTCCTGGGGTCCGCATCGAACCTGCATGTGCCCGACGTCATCATGTCCAGATACCTGTCCGCTGTTGAAAGGACTGCGGGATGCACGTTCCCGTAGAGTTCGGTGCAGGCCTCCTCCACGATATATGATTCCAGCATCGCGACGGCGCCCTTCCTCAGCACCCTGTCCCTCTCGGCCCTCAGAGAATACAACTTATCGATCTCGGCATCCAGTTTGGAGGTGTCGAGGATTGCGGTCTTCCTCTCGTTCAGGGTACCGATCTGTTTGCTGAGCTCCATCTGTTCCCTGTTGTCCACAGGGATCAACTGGACTTCCGGAAGGGGCTGTTCGGGGTCGAAACCGGATGCCCTCACCGCATCTTCAAGTGTGTGCATCTTGCCATTCAGATTACCGATCAAAGTGGAAACCCTCTTCGCTTCGGCGTAGCCTTCCTCCCCGCCATACGGCATGAGGAAATTTAGGAGGGCGTTCTTCGAAGCGAGCATCTCGGATCTGGCTGCATCCAATCCTGGTCTTACCGCATCCAACTGCGACAGGGTCTCGAGCATATCGGACATCCTTGCCAGATTTCCTATGACAGATGTACTGGAAAGGTGAAGCTGTGCCGCCATGGAAGAGACGCTGTGCTCGTATCTTGCCACCCATTCCGGATCAGTATTATCGTTGGGCACCTGCCTGTTCCTGGTGAACATGAAGATGGCGACCGATGCGACGGCCAGGGCAGCGCATATAGCGGCCTTCACCATGATGTCCATCTCGATCAGGATTACGGGAACGATCGCTATGAGAGGAACGATAGCCAACATGGGGGCGCTCGATCTCTTTTTGACAGCCTGGACGGGTGCCGACCTCCTGCGCTCGTACTCCTCCCTCTGGGCCACCAGAGCGGAGATCGATCCTTTGTTGTAACGCACCGCATCCTCTCCACACTCGAGTAGTCCGGACCTCAGGGTATCGGCCTGGGATTCCAGATGGCTGAACGTCTCGGAACGGCTCTTCGCTTCGGCCTTCAATTCCGAATATCTTTGAGAATCGGAATCGGAGGGGACCCTCCTTCCCTTCAGCTGCTCCAGGTCCTTCCTGGCCTGAATGCACTTCTCGTAGGTGGTCCTGATGGTCTCCACCCTTCTGCAGAGTGCGTTGTTCTCGTCCACACCCGAATTGCCGTTCCTGAGTTCGGCCAGCCTCGATTCCAGTTCGGATATCCGGCCGGTGACCTCTGTGTACTGCTCCGCATCCCTTCTGAGCAATGCGATCCCCTCTTCGGTGGACTTGATGGATCTGTTGAGATCGTTGAGCCTCGACGGGGAATTGGACCTCTTCCCGATGAGGGAATCCGAATCATCCTCGATCTGCTGGATAACTTCCGGCATATTCTCGCCGCCCGGGATCGTGAGGAACTTGGACCTGATCTCATCCCCTGAGACGGCGGCCTCGTCGTCCAGATCCGACTGGTTCATGGCGAAGACCGAACGGTACAGTCCCTGGTCCATGCCTTCCAGGCATCTCGGGATGTCCCCCTTCCTGTCCTTGTACTCCAGCCTGATCTCCTTGGTCTCGCCGTCCTCTTCGTAGACGATCCTCCCGGAATCCGTCTTGGCCGGCTCCGGATACTGCTTGTTGCCCTTGGGCGCTACGAACGTCTTACGGATGAACTCCATGGTGCTGGTCTTCCCGGACTCGTTGAGACCGTAGAACACGTTGAGTTTCGGGCCCAATGCGATCTCCCTGTCCCTGAGCCTCCCGAAGGAGTCGATGCGTACGGACTTTATCCTCATCTCATCGCCTCCATCCTGGCCAGGGTGCATTTCACCGCATCGTCCACCAACGCCCTGACGTCCTCTTCGGACATCCTCATGATCTCATCACGGAACGGCAGCATCTGTTTATTCTCGAAGAGGATCTTCAGGATCTCTTCCTTGGATTTCTCGGAGAGGTGCCTTCCGCTCATTATGATCGCGGAACCCATGTCGTTGGCCTTGGAGCGGGCCTCGATGTCGATCTCAGGGATCGTATGCACAACGATGTCCGATACGATGCACCCGGTGGACGACGATATCGCCTTGGACACGTTGTCGTGATCCTTTCTCAGCATCGTATCCAGCGGCCCCTGGCCGACGAACGTCAGCCTGCAGATGCTCTTCGGCCCGATGTCCTGCCTCATGCCCTGCGTGACAGCCGAGAGGTCCTTCCCGGTGATATCTACGGTTAGATCATTCCATACGTACCTCTGCGTGGCGAAGAACTCGCATGACGCTACCCTTCCCGATTCCACGGTGACGAGATACGCGCCTTTCTCACCGGTCTCCTTGAAGCTGCGCCCCTGGATGTTGCCCGGGTAGACGACGTGGGGCGATGTCGATACCATATTCCTCTTGTGTATGTGCCCCAGGGCCCAGTAGTCCACCGACCTCCCGACCGTGTCGGAGAGGCTGCACGGTGCGTACGGATAGCCTTCCGAGACGGTGTCGATGTCGCAGTGGATGCACGCGATCGTGAACTTGGAGGGGTCGCCGTCCATCAGCTTCGCCAGATTCCTGGTCTCGTGCTGCGTCGAATAGCTGCAGCCTAGGATCTCGACGTCCTCGGTGATGCCGATGCGCTCCGGTTCGGTGCCGAACTCATGTACGTTCGGAGGATAGTTTATGCAGTCATCCCACGATGTGGACGAATCGTGGTTGCCCCTGCAGATGAAAACGGGGATATCCAATCTTGACAACTGTTCTGAGAACCACAGCCTTGTCGAGGGAAGTTCGTTGCCGTCGTCGTACAGGTCCCCGGAGATCACCAGGGCTTCGACCTTCTCCCCGATCGCCCTGTCCACGATACGCTCGAAGGACTCCATGACCGAGTCCCTCAGCCTCTCGGCAAGATTCCGGTCCTTGATGTCTAAACCTTTGAAACGTGCTCCCAAGTGCAGATCCGCACAGTGGATGAATCTGAATGCCCCTCTCATCATCGTTCAATCTAACGTGAAGTATATGAATGAAACAGGGGGTAGACCGAAAGTGGAACTCGCCAGTATTCCGAATGTGCCACATCAAAGGTCCAGATGGACTAAGATTCCATCGTACTTCCCTGATCTCTCGGCCTTGAGGTCCTTCTCTTCCAAGAACGGGTAGAGCCTCTCCAAATCCTGTATCATCACCTGATGGTTGACACAGAACACCTCTCCCTCATCATGTTTCCTTATCAGCATAAGCTTCTTGTTCGGACTGACATGGACGAAATATCTCCCATCCTCGAATGATTCGCTATAAATAGCCCTGGGCCCCACGCGCTTCACTATCGGATTCTTGAAATGCGGATAGCTGAAAAACATCTCCTGTACCCTTGGGGAATATGATTCGTATACGCGGTTGCCTGTTTCATAACGAATAGGCCTTTCTGTTTCGGATTTCCTGCTGCTCAACGATATGACAGCGCTTTCGGGAGCAACCTTCTCAGGCCTATCCTTGACCGGTTCGGACGACAACTCGATGTCTTCAGATTCATTTTTCTGGGAATCTGCATCGAATGATGCCTGATCCATGGCGAAATTCGCCGCTGCCAACTTGCGTTTCAGGGACTCTATCTGATCGTTGAGCTCGTCCAACTTGGCCTTATTTTCTGCCTCAGCATCCGCCTTGGCCTGTTCATAAGTCTCATTCTTGTAGCGCTGCTCGAACTGCCCGACGTAATCCTTCTTGTTCTTATCCCATAGGGCGTTAATGATGGCTTCGCGCATCTCGTTGCTTATACCCAGCAATATGGATGGAGTGATCTTCATCACCGGGGTGGCGACATTGTAATCTAAATCCTCTTTTATTGTACAGAGGACATGGTCGCCTGACTCTATCGGTTCTCCACTGTAGTTCCAATCGAGGAAAGTGATCTTCCTCTGGTAGTAGGCGATGAGACCCTCTTTCTTCGGATTGGGTTTGAACTGAAGTATGACGTAGCGTTTCATGTCGTTCTCGAACGCGGACTCCGGATACGCCTCCTTGTCTATCCCGAACCTTTCGGACAGCTGATCGTAGTCCTCTGTCAGATTGAAGCGTTCCTCACTCATACTCGCTCACATCCGTATCGATGGTCAGAGGGGCCATTGACATGAATGGGATATCCTCCAGCCTGTGATAGATATCTGCAATCTTCTTGCTCTCGTCGTCGAGGGAACCTTCGAAGGATGCGACCTCCACCCTCTTACCGGCTGCCTGCACCTTCTTCATCGCAGGCACGAAATCCCTGTCCCCGGAAACGACGATGGCGACGTCGAAATGGTTTAGCAAAGCGTGCTCCAGCATCTCGCATGCCAGCGAGACATCGACCTCCTTCTGCTCCTCCTGCCCCATCGGATTGACCTTGACTGACTGCCTGGCTATGACCCTGAACCCGTCGTATCTCAGCTTATCGTGGATACGGGCGGTGGGATCCTTGTCTGGATCCACCTTCCTCAGAGCGTCGAAGATGTAGGCGCCCATAAGATCCCTCTTTCCCACAAGGATCTTGGTCAGTCTGAGAAAGTCTATCTCTGCATATTCCTGCATCTCTTTGTTGGCCTCGGCGATGTTCCTGTAATCGATGAAGACCATGACGCGGCTATATGTGTGGTCGGAGTAAAGGGACATATTAACGACTCCTAGATGCGTTTCAATAGAATTATTACTTTGTGTGTCGATTCATTCTCCGTTCTCATGGCCAAGCCGAAGAAGTCCAAAAAGTCTGAAGATTCACAGAAGCCTCCTAGCTTTAATGTTGTCCCCGAAGCATACGAAATGTATGAAAAAGCCAGACAAGAGCAACAGGCTCACGCGGTTTTCACGTCCAAGGACAACGAGACCGTGTCCAAACTGAAATACGACAACATGGAGAAGGACTACAAAAAGAAGCTGGACAAGGCCGTAAAAGATAAGGACAAGTTCAAGAACGAAAATGCTGAACTCCGTAAGGAGAACAGCAAACTCCAAAAGAGCGAAGATGCCCTGAAAAAACAAATCAATCAGCAGAATAAGACGATTGAGGAAAAGAAAAAGGAACTTGAGCGGTCCCAGACGGAGATCAAAACTCTCAAGGATAATCTGAAGAAGAGGCCCGTCGAAAAAGTCGTTGAGAAGGATGACAGTGAGATCAAGAAACTTAACAAGAAACTCGAATCAGTAACTGCATCGCTTGAAACGGAAAAGAGTGAGAACGGAAAACTACACGAACAGATTGAAGATAAGGATTCAGAAATCGAGGAACTCAAAGGAAAAATATCCGACCTCGAGAAGGAATTAGAATCGCATGTCAAGGGCGAGCCTGAAACAGCAGGCACTATCGTTTGGGATTCCCCCACATCATTCAAGAGCGACCTATTCACGGAGAAGAGATACGCTGTCAAGCTGGCCAGAAGCGGCGAGTACATCACATTCACCCCTGATATTGAGGGGAAGGCAGTATGTATCGACAACGTTATCGATCTTCCCGCTATCGGCGATTATCTAAACTACGAAAGTCGTACTTTCGAGGCACAGCTCAACGGAAAGACGCTCATAATATTCTTCTGAATTCACAGTGCGCCATTGTAATTGTAAACGTAGTCTAACATCGGGAGCTTACTGTACGTAAGATCGTTGTCGTCAATGGGGTTCTTGAACGCTTTCCCATGTTTCATCCACCAGAAACATTGCTCATCAAGAGCCTTCTGGAATGCTGGATATCTTTTTTCGCAATCCATGAACTATTGATCATGTTCGAGAGAACTTGTACTAGAACTATGTTGAATATGGTGGAGAATTTCATGATATACGATTTCATCAAAACACCGTAACGAAAGTTCGCTGGTTGAAAGAATCGGATTGATGACAATCAGGCTCAAATCAGGTCTATAGAAGCCCCAATAATCCTGTATCGGGTACAAGCTCCATGTGAATGTTAGAGATTCAATATCCGATTCTGTAATGAGATCCAAATCCATGAGCCTTCTGACCGATGCCATGATGTCACGATTGCGATACTTTGTTGAGCACGAATAAATCCCGCATACCCGCAGGTACTCATCGATATGGCATTGGTAATATCCAGATTCATAGAGCCAATAGTGAACGGATAGGGGAACCCTCTTCGTGGTCATGGCCTCGGTGATAAGGTCCCATATCAGATCCGGTTTATGTATGAATCTGTCGGAGATGACAAAACAACGTTGTCCTTGATCGTTCTCGCCTACGCCGATAAACGCATCCATCTTTATGAATGCGAATGGAACAATATATTTTGAAAGATTGCAAGGGGCATCATATTCTTTAGATGACGATTCTACCATGATTGTTCTCTCCAAAGACTGGTCGAAACTACAACTTTCCGACACATGCATTATCCGGATACTACTCATGTACCAGATATCAATTATTTACGCCATTATCGTTCGAATTTGTGTTACCACTGTCGTCAGGATTCATCCTGATCCTTTTTCAGCTCCTCGAACTTCTTGGCCATCGTGGGATTGTTTTTAGTAAGCTTCTTGATTGTGAGATCCTGAGCTTTCTCGTTAGCGAGCCTGAGATTATTCTGGGATCCCACCAGGTTATCCCTAACCTTCTGCAGATGGTTGATGGTCTTATCGATCTCTTCTATCGCCGTGTTGAACTTATCGCTGGCCAGACGGAAGTTCCTCTCGAATCCGTCCTTGAAGGCGGTCATGTTCTCCTCGAAATGAGTAATGTCGATGTTCTGATTCCTAATATCCATGAGCTCCTTCTTGTAATCCAAAGAGTTCCTGGACGCATTCCTGATGAGAGTGATGATAGGTATGAAGAACTGCGGCCTGATGATATACATCTTCGGATACTTGTATGACAGATCGATGATGCCAGTGTTATAATATTCGTTTTCAGGCTCCAGCATGGATACCAACACTGCATACTCGCAGTTCTTCTCGTTACGGTCCTTATCCAGTTCTTTGAAGAAATCCTCGTTCTTATGCTTGGACGCGGTTTGATCTGCCTCGTTCTTCATCTCGAACATTATGCTGACATACTCTACTCCGTCCTCGTAGTCCCTGAAGATGAAATCGCCTTTGGATCCGGACCCTGAGATCTCGTTGTCCTTCTCGAAATATGCGCTCTGGAAACCGGTTGGACGGAGTTTGTTGAACTCGTTCATGCAGAAGACCTCGAGCGATTCCCCGATCATCTTGGTGCTAAGTTTCGCCTTGAAATCTCTGTATTGCTCCACCTGCTCGTCTTTCATCTTGAGCTGAGCCTCATACTGCTTGATGATGCTCTCCTGCTCTGATTTGCTGGTAATCTCGGCCTGCTTCATCTCGGCTTTGAGATCTGCAATCTCCTTGTCCTTGGAGTTGATCTCCTCGATCTTTTGCTTCTCCGCATTTGAGAGTGCCAGCTGCTTCTCTGTGTCCCAATTCGACTGCTTGGCCCTGAGATCCGCGATCTCTGCATCCTTTTGGCTGATGGTATTGTCCTTGGCCTCTTCGGCTGACTTTACGGCCAGTTGCTTCTCGATCTCGAATTTGTCGATCTTGGCCTTGAGTGCTGTGATCTCCGACTCTTTTTCAGAAATAGTATTGTCCTTGCTCTCCTCCGCAGTTTTAACCGCAATGGATTTCTCCATCTCGAACTTCTCGATCCTTGCCCTCAATTCGGCGATCTCCTTATCTTTGGAGGTGATCTCATTGGTCAATTGCTCCTTGGTTTTGTTTAGGAGTTCGGTGTGCTCTCTCTCCACCTCCGCCTTGGTAATCGAGATGGCATCCTCCTTCTCCTTCTCGTAATGCTGCACACGATACTCCATCTCCTTGGTGAATTCCGCATCACGGACCTGATTGGCAATTTTGGCGTAGTCATCTTCGTCGATTTGGAAGACTTTTCCACAGTGAGGACACTTGATTTCCGACATAATCAGTGTATGAATTTAGTAGAATAAGAACCCTCTAACGCCTTAGAACGGGGGTGGGGAAAGGTATTATTAAGGAGTATATAGAAGGGGATCTAGCTACCATTGATAAGACCTTTCTACCCAATCATTTTGGTCCGACGAGGGTGGACCATTTTAGTGTAAAATTTTAGTTAAATGCTTAATTTTATTTCTTAGATAATAGCATTTATATATTATCAAGTATAAACCCAATCTTACGAACAGAGAGGGGAACATGGGATATTTTGATATGAACTACGAGAGGCTGGTAGAGGATGCAGAATCCGGAAATGCGCATGCCCTGTACATCCTGGGAAGGAAACTCGACGAAGGAAGAGGAGTAAAGAAGGACCGCAAGAGAGGCATTGCATACATGCTCAGGTCCGCAGAACTGGGATACGCTCCCGCACAGAACTACATCGGATACCTCTACAACAAGGGGGATTATTTTGAGAGAGATGATACGAGGGCAGCCGAGTGGTTCGCAAAAGCCGCCGATCAGGGGCTTCCGAAGGCCATGGGCAACATGGCGCTGATGTACAAGGACGGTGACGGCGTTGAGATGAACAGGGATGTGTACCTCAGCCTCATCCGCAAAGCGGCTCGCAAGGGACATGCTGCAGCACAGTTTGAACTGGCAGAATCCTACTATGACGGCCTGGGTAAGATAAAGGATTACCATCTGGCTGTCGAATGGTACGAGAAAGCGGCCAAACAGGGATATGCTGACGCGCAGTACTGTCTCGGATACATGTATGAAACGGGCAAAGGAGTGCCGAAAGATCTCGACAAGGCGGTGGAATGGTATTCGGAAGCCATGCTCAAAGGAGACGCCTATGCAGCCCTAAGCCTTGGGATGATTCAGTTCTATCTTGGACACGACATGAAGAACGAAGGCCTGTACTCCATAAGGAGAGCAGCCAATGACGGATGCTCTTCCGCCTGCTACGAACTAGCCAGAATCTTCCACGAGGACAAGACAATTAAGGATCCGACAGAGGCCAGATACTGGCTCTACAGAGGGATAGAGGCCAACAACGTCAAATGCCTAAGGATGGCAGCAGAGCTGTACAGGACAGGGAGCGATATGCCGCACAGGCCCGATCTGACCATCAAATGCTACGAGAAGGCCGCAGAACTTGATGATGCCAAGAGCATGTTCGAACTTGCATCCATCTTCGAGAAGGGAGAACTGATCCCTAAAGACATGGATAAGGCTCTGGAACTGTACCACCGTGCCGGATGGGAGTATGAGCCCAGGGCACAGTGCCGCCTCGGTGACTACTACATGTATGAAGAAGGCAACGATGGCCAGAAAGCCCTTATATGGTACAGGTGGGCAGCAAGGAATGGCAACACGGCTGCCATGAATGAGCTTGGAAGGCTGTACGAACAGGGCATCTTCGTCACTCAGGACATGATGCGCGCACTGTACTGGTACAACAGGGCATACATGAACGGAGACGAACTGGCGAAGGCTAAGACGGACATGATGATGGACGCTAATGACCCATTCACGGGATACCCGAAAGAGACTGGTGATGAAAAGCTCGAGAGACGCGCCATAGAGAATGACGACGCTTCATCGTGTTATAAGCTGGGTTACATGTACGAAACGGGCGAGGACGGACACGCCGTCGATTACGACAGATCGAGGCTCTGGTTTGATATCGGTGCAAGGCTGGGCGACTCAGGATGCATCGACAACATGGGTTACATCTACTACTTCGGAAAAGGTGTGGAAAAGGATCTCGGAAAGGCTGCAGAACTGTTCAAGAGGGCAGCAGAGATGGGGAGCCCATACTCGCAAAGATTCCTAGGATGCATGTACAGGGACGGAGAGTACTTTACCAAGGACGACAAGGAAGCGCATAAATGGCTCAGCCGTGCAGCGGAACAGGGTCTGGAAAATGCCAAGGAAGAACTGAAGGCTCTGGATGATGCCCTGAGACAGGAAACGACAGCGGATGAGTCCACCGAATCCACCACGGTGCCAGAATCGGTGCAATCTGCGGACTGATAAGATTCCTATGCGGATAATATCATGACTACTGATAATCTGACATACGAGGAACTATCTTCCATATACCGTACCGAACTGCGTTCCAACCCCCTGTCGACAGTCAGACCAGATCTCTACAGATCAATGGCTGTTTTGCTGTATTCACTGAAACGCGAATGCATCATGCTTGCCAAGGATCCTGACTCTCCGTTCTTCGAAGAAGCTCTAGAGAAGAAAACAAAAGCAGAGGTCATGGTGAAATCCATCACGGCCATCAGGACACAGAAGGTATTCCTCAGAGCCCTTCGTTCCGCCGAAGGATTTGATGCCAAATTAGATTCCATGACCGATGAAGAGATCAAGTTCTTCCATGAATCCCAATCCTCCGTCCGCAAACAGCTCTCAATAACATACGATTACCAGATGGAAGATTACTCTGGAGGCTGCGCGGGAGATGATCCAGTATGCAATAGCGAAGGGGGATGCATGCTGATCCGCATCCTTGAGGATCTTCCGTCTGCTGACAGTTTCGGAATAGACTGCCCCCTGATGCGCGAAGACATTGTCACACTTCCATCGGACCTGGCTAGATCATTGATCTCCGACGGAAAGGCCCTAGAGATAGTTCCGGGTTCACGATCTCAATCGTAATTGCCGTATGGATCGTAACTCAGATCAATCTTCATCCTGGATACTGGTGGTTTCTCGGATTCGATATTCAACTCACCCTTCTCGTATCCGCTGTTGTCTATCTTGGTGTAATAATAGTAACGCCCGTCATCCATAATCTCATCCATTGAATCATACTTCTTATCCAAAAGGGCACTGTACAATCCATTGATCGTGACCTTGAAATAATCTGGATTTTTGCCAGCATGAACCTCGCGATCGGCAGGAGGAAGCGTCTTCATGATCAGTCCGTTACGTTCCAGTTTATCCTTGCTGAGCTGATACTTGTTGCTGTTGTATTCCTTGAATTTTCCCAGGACTTCGGTCTTGGAGAAAAGAAGATTATGATCGTAAAAGAAGATGAGCAAATCTTTCTCCCTGTCACTCAATTCAACATTCCCGGGAAGGGACTGCAGCCTCCTCTCATCTTTACCTAAATGAACGTGAGATGGATAGAGCGCAGAGAGTCTGGCTGAGGTATACGATTGAATCTGATCGGCACATTCGAGATCTATATCCAAAAATGCCTTTCCTTTCAATTCCCTTTCGATCCTCTTCACATTCTCACGTATCTTTATGAACAGCTCATTGGAGGATCCTATTTGACCGGCGTACATTGAGGTCATGGCAAATAATTCGGACACCTTCAAACGAGGCCACTGTTCTACTGTTATAGGGTTGGGAACACTTTGGGGCAGATCATCTGGATCTGTGGTTACGACAAGAACACATCCTCCGGCTAGCGAACCGTTCAGCCTGTTTTCCAACTTTTTTGTATCCCTTTTCCGGTTATGAAACACCAGGAAGATCCTGATTTCCCTATCCGATTTTTCCATGATTGAACTACGATAACCCATTTAATATGTTTTCGTTATATTTTGACAAAAATATTATTTAGTTGTTAATCACAAAATACCCTACTGTTTCCAGGTGAAAGATGGCCGAATCCAGATCCATTATAGACAGATTATGCGACGATTCCGTATGGGATGATTTCCTAAAGCGCAAATCGACATCTGCTAGCAAAGAGAAAGCAGAGATCATGGAGGATTTCATCGTAAACAGAAGATACAGAGGAATTGTTGAAAGCATACGTAATGGCACGTATACATTCAAACCTGTTCGCAGGATCGAGATCCCCAAACCTGATTCGGAAGAGAAACGTGTTGTCTACTCATGTAAACGCAAGGACATGACCGAACATATGGTCCTGAGGGTGCTGGCCGATCTGCTGCAGGATTATGACGCTATCTTCCAGGATAATCTATATTCATTCCGTAACGAAGGTGGCGTCCAGAAAGCGGTAGCCAGGCTTCGCGCCATAGATGATATAGGTTCCATGTACGCCTACAAAGCGGACATCACCAAATACTTCAACTCAGTCGATCAGAAAAAGATGATTAGCATCATGAAGAAAGCGAGAATCGATAAAGGAGTGATCGAACTGATCGGCAGTATAATCGGTAATCCCGAGGTCGAATTTGAAGGAGAGATCATCATAGATGAGAAAAGGGGCATCATGCCGGGCCTGCCATTCTCCACGTTCCTTTCCAATCTGTATCTGAACGACATAGACATCCATTTCAAACAGATGAGGATCCAATACTACAGATTCGCTGACGATATCCTTATCCTTTCAAACTCCAAAGAGGAACTGAATAAACATGTCGGGTATGTCAGGATGCTCATCAAAAAAAGAAATCTGGTTATCAACCCCGACAAGGAGATCTTCTACAGGCCTCATGACAGAATCGAATTCCTGGGCCTGTTCATCCAAGATGGTTCATTCGACCTGAACAGAAAATCCTTGGACAGGACCATGAAGAAGATCAGAATGGAAGGTAGGCACTATAGAAAACTGGTTGAGATAGGCGAAAAGACTACAGAGGAATCCGTCCATTGCTTCCTGACCAGAATGGACCAGAGGTTCTTCGGTTGGGAGAAGAACTCGAAGGCCTGCTGGACGCACTGGTACTTCCCTCTTATCAATACTGATAAATCGCTAAAGATCATCGATAATCAGATACAGGAATGGTGCAGATTCATCGTCACGGGAAAGCATGTTAAGGGCAACCTGTATTGCGTATCATACCAATATCTGAAGGGAATGGGCTACCAAACCCTTGTCAACAGATTCTATAACCGTAGATATAAATCCGAATCCGAAGATGGAGTGCCGTGCAGGACCTGATTGCCGGACGCGGCTAATCTGCCGGTGGTCCAGGCACGGCACATATCAGACCTCGCAGATGGTCGTGCCGTGTGGTGGCCTTTTGAAGACGGTTCCCGTCTTCGATCGATCGTCCTTCGGGTACCAGGAGGATTTCGGTCCTGCACATCTTTTTCTCCGAAGAATCACCGACTTCATGAAAGATAATCTCAGAAAAAAGAAAAGAAAATTTTGTAGAATCAATTTGATTGCTGGCTAAACTTTTCTTTTCTTTTCTTTAAATACTAAAAAATCGCAATCTTTATTTACCAGTTTTTCGCTAGAAGAGGACAAAGAATGATTCTGCCTGTACGCTCTTGCATATGGGACAGCAACGCTTGACTACTTTGAAGAGGAGACAAAAAGAGGAAAAATAGTCCACGGAATCAACGAAGAAAGGATGACGCAACATAAGATGACAGTAAACTGCCATCCGGATCGTTGATTCCTAGCGTTGCTTTAGATTGATTGATTGTAATCAGCCGGAGCTTTAACGTTAATTCTCAGTTGATACCTGATTAGCCGAAAGGAGGTCGAAAAATGATAGATGTTGGAAAGGAGCATGTAAAGAAACTCGGATACAAAAAGGTCAATGGAGAGGTCAGACTGAACAAAGAACTGAGATCCAGATTCAAGATCGGTATCGATGATGTATGCCAGGTCAACAAGACCAAAGGAGGGGATGGGCTGGCATTCTACGACAGGAAGAATGACAACTACGATCTCGCAATGTTTCTGACTGGTGCGTTTGATGTGGATACCGTTCACAAAGCATGCAACTGGATATACAAGAACAAAGAATGCTTCGGCGAAACCATACTGGAGATCGGGTGCGATATCGGCGCCATGACCACATTCCTGGGCAGCCTGTTCCCAGAGAAGAAGATCGTGTCGATCGATCGCAATGCCAAAGGCGTTGAAATCGCTCGCAGGAACTGCGAGAAGATGGGTGTAACCAACATCGAGTTCAGGAACTGCGATGCCAAGGATCTCCATGGCGAGAAGTTCGATACAGTATTCACAATGCGTGTCTTCCACGAGAACTGCGATATCGAAGAACCGGATCCTGCAAGCATATTCGACGATTGGACCGATGCGTATTCCTCTGGATTTGATGCGTTCTCGTCCACGGTATCGAATCTCATCAAAGAGGATGGTAATCTCATCAGCATCGAAAGGATGGATCGTGACTGTGTTCTGTGCGGATTCATCGATGCTATAGGTGCCCATGGGCTGAGGCCTGTGATTGAAACCTATGAGGATCTGAAATGCTTGGAACTTGGAATGTATGAAGAGCACTTCCAGTGCATGGTATCCAGGATGGAACCTGGATCAGAGCTAGACGTCTGCGAGTTCTATGCAGATTGCTTCATGAAATACACGCCGGTGGATAAGGCCATCTATAGCGGGTTCGAAGCTCGTGCGATGTTCTCGTTCACTGCAGATGAACTGATAGACGGATTCATAGCTAGATTCGTTGACGGAAGGATTTACCGCTTCGAGATCAGAACGTATTCCGGTGACAAGTCATGCATAGTGGTCTATTGCTTCAACGGCCAATCGGCCACCACGGTGTACTGCCATTCATGCGATTTAGAAAAATGCAGGTCCGACATGGAAAAGAGCATTCTCGACATAGGCAAGAGCGGTGCCGCCAACATCGAGATGGTCAGAGCCTGAACAACTGGTGCCTGGGCCTATCGGCCCAGCACCGTTCCAATGGATAACATGCACAGAAGCCCTTTCCTCGGATTTGCGGCAGATTTGCTGAGTATCGCCATGGATCTGCTGAACTGGACCTTGATAAAGATAGAACTGATGATGAAAACGAGATGATGAAATGTTTATCAAACAAGCATGCGAGAGCGTAGTAGCATTCATAGTCGGGACCGAATGCAATGTGTACGGACCGAGGCGCATCACTTTAGATCCTTCGGGCTTCGAAGAGTACTTGGGGATAGGTAGGTTCGCATTTACTTACGTGTATCTTGGCTTGATACCTCTTGTCATAGCGTACGCTGTCAAAGTTACCGATAATTCCAGACAAACGATCATATCTTTGGATTCAGACCTCTGTATCAAAGGCGATGTGATTATCCTGAAAAATACCAAAGACGGCCCAAGCGGATTGTCGGAATTCGAAATAAACGTGATAAGGAACAACTTGAGCATGTTAACGGATGATGGGGGAAACTTCTACAGACTGGAGAACATAACAAAGAAAGCTTCCAAAGTTAGTTCTATGCTAATTATCGATGGATGATTAGTGTGATCAGTACTAACTATAGAATGTATCAGCTCAATATGCCACTATTGTTCATTTCTTCTAAAGTGAATATGGTGTCTATGTCGAATCTGAAAGTTCATAAACAGTTCGTCCTGAACTGATACAATTCAAACTTTGAATCAAATTCCAAGAGTTTTTGTCCTCTCAATGTCAAATCAAATCCATCATCCAACAAATGTTGCTATTCAGTTATTGCGAGATCTTTGACTTTATGAATTAACATGGACTGATAACAGACAAATTCGCATAAAATTCAAATTTTGCAGAATATGATACACATTTATGATTGACCCTTTTTTGATAACGTTTCCAAAACCAGATTGGCTTTCTGACAAATATCCAAGTGATGGAGAACGCCAAGCATTCGAAAAGATACTGAAAGCTCTGACCAGCCAAACATCAAAAAAGACTGTTACGCTTCCTTGCATCTTTGACGAAGAGACGATTCGGGAGTTCATCATCATTGCTAATTACTGCAACCCGCTGCTGTATCATTTAGAATCCTTCGATTTCGAACATATAAACGGGAAAACAGAGGTTAAGTTCAAATATATGCCAAATAAGGAAAAGAACGAACTTCAGAGAGCCGTCACGTGCAGGGTCAACGGCCTCTACAACTACCTTGGAATAGCAGACTGCGAAACTGACTTGGAAAAAGAGATTAGGGTCAACGAATGGCTTGTACAGAAATGTACGTACTGCAAGGATGGGGACTTCCGTATAAGGCATGACGTAAGGGGGATTCTGCTTGAGAATTAGGGAGTCTGCATATCATATTCGCAAGCCGCAACGCTACTTCTCAACTGCTTCGGAGTCAAATGCTACGTAATCCATGGAGATCTGAAGAACCATAATGCCAAGAATTCCATCTTGAAGTACAGCGAGAAAGAATACTTTGAGCGGATGGCCCCCCTTAAGAAGTTCGATACTAATGATAGCCGTCCATATAACAAGTATAACCTCACAAAAGAACCGATAAGATATCATGAGACGCATAAAAGATATCATGAGACGCATGCTTGGAACTTTGCTCGCATAGACGGCAAATACAGACACCTGGACTGTACTTTCAACTCCAGCGAAGTATGTGGGAAACACGAGTACTTAAATTGGACCACAGAAGAGATGTTGGAAGAAAGAGAGATCTATTTCGGACCCAAAAACTGAATAAAACGGGCACCTGTGCAAGCTGAGTAAGCTTACACAGTAATTGACCTGATTTTTTCATTTCCAGTCCTAGCCAAAGTATCATCACCCTATCTCTATCTCACCTCTTGTGATTAACGTCTCCCTGACTCTCTCCTCAATCATCTCCGTATCCATAGGCTTAAAAGCAACTGTCTCTCCAAGGCTAACATAGTGTATGTAACATCTTACGTCATCCTTCCCATAGTATCCTTTCGTCGCCTGAGCATATACAGAAAGCTGCAGTTTGTACTCCTCCAACACATCTGGATCCATCTCCGAGTCAGTCTTCCAATCGTGAATCTCCACATGGTCGTCGTATCCTGCTATGAGGTCTATGGTTCCCCTGAGCATCACGTTCTGATCCCTTATAGGCAGCTGGCAATCCATCTCCGTTTCGTATACATACATGTGTCCTCTGGATTCCACTTCCTTCAGGATCCTACGGATCACCTCGTGCTCCGGTTTGGGCGTCTCAGGCTCCCTTCCGCGCTTCAACATCTCCGCGTCCTTGTGGACCTCTGTTCCGTAGGCCATGCCCTTGCCGCCCATCTCGTCAGACATCTCATCCCCGTTGTACGAGTACCTCAGCCTCATGATGTCGTGGACGGACATCTTGATGATCCTCTTCTCGTAGGGCGGGACCTTCGGAATGTCTGAAAGCTTCGGAACTGATCCAAACTCATTGAGCGGATGTTCTGGTATATCCTCGAAATCACGCCCCTTCCTTAGGCACTACATGAACCTGCACTCGTCCGGACCGCATATCAATGTCTCATACATCTTCGCCCTGGATAAAGATACGAACAGCAGCCTATGATCCTCGTCATAGCTGGGCTTCTCTACCGAGCGTACCATGTCAGAGCTCCAGGAGTAAACCTTCTTCTTATAGCCGCCGTTTTCCACCATATCACACAAGCACCTGACGCCAACCAGTTCACTGTAGTACATAGACTTCTAGGAGATGTCCCCGGATCCGGAGCTCGGCATACTCCTGGAATCGAAGTATGGGATGATGACTGCCCCAAACTCCATTCCCTTAGACTTATGCATCGTCATGACCCTCACTGCATCCCTATCAATATTGTCCTCAACCTCGTACTTGGTCCTATTGGCAATATCCTGCTCAATCATCGACACTATATCTGCAATGGTCAGCAGGGAGTTCCTGTGTGACGATGATACTGTAGAAACTATGGCCTGCACAATATCCTGATCCAGGTCGTCGTAGAACTCGAACAACTGGGTCAGCATGCTGGGTATCCTCCTACTGCTCCTGATTAGCTCCTTCCTCTGGTCCTTGAGTTCCATCGGAATCTTGTCTTTCAGGTACTGCTGATCCTTGGTTCTTAGATAATCGTCCCATCTTTTCTTCTCCACGAGGACCGTCGCCATCGGATATCCAAGGTCCAGAAGGATAGGATATATTCCATAGGGGTCGTGCTCGTTCATCACATATCTCAGCCAGGCCAATGCAAGCTTCCCCTCCCTAGTAGACATGATCTCTACGTCCCCCTGTAAGTATGCCGGTATACCAGCATCCTTCAACGCATTGGTCACCTCTCTGCATTTGTAAGTCGTGCGACACAATACACAGATGTCCTTCAGGTCTAACATCCTCTTAGTACCGTCCTTTTCGAAGAATACATGCTTACCGTCCGCGTAATCTCTCACAGCCTTCACTACCATAAGAGGCTCATCATCCTGAGACTTGGCTTGGACGAATCTCAATCCTCCTTCGAACGCCTTGTAATAATCGTTTTTAGCCGTGATGCGTTTAATATCCTCCTCCATGCTCGGTGGTTGCACATCGCCTTTCACAGCCTCGGCGAGCATGACGTCGTACGCTTTGTTCACGATCTCCTGAGTAGAGCGATAATTCTCCCTGAATACAACCTCCTTAACCTCAGACGAATCGTATCTGAAATCTGCTCTCCTACCGTCTGGACAGTCCAAATTCAGGAAAGCATGAAGCTCCTCCACCCTTCCCTTGAAGTTCTTGATGTTCTCTATAGATACGTATCTGAACCCATAGATACCTTGCTTCCAGTCTCCAACCACGCACAGATTTGGACAGTCCTTTTTCAGCAGCATCAGAGCCACCATTAGCTGCTTAGCATCTGTGTCCTGGAACTCATCTATTACCACGTAAGTGAACTTATGGGCATCTCTTACAATTTTACTGCCGTAGAGCAGTGTGAAAGCGAACGTCGAATTCAACGCGAAGGTTAGCCTGTTGTCTGAGATACTTTTCTCGATGTATCCTAAAAACACATCATGGATCAACTCTGACAACATTTCGCGATTTCCTCTGATGGCATCATCTATGGTTTCCTGCGTAACCAGTTTCCCAGAGAAGTCTTGGGAATACTCTTTATTGTTTTTCAGAGCTTTTGTAAACTTCTTGCCCATAAGGCCCTTCATCCTATCGGAAAGTTCCTTCTTGCCGTACAGAGCCTCCTTCCAGTTGTATCCGAACCAGCCGTCCTTGATTGGAACCACCCCTTTGGACATCAACCTCTGAATGAGATCGTACATAATGGCCCACTCGCTCGCAAGTATCACCGCGATATCACCATACCTACTACCATGCCTGTCCATAAAATCCTCATAGTATCTCCTGAAGTACAGCTTGTTCATGGTCTCGTTGGAGCTGAGGGTGGCAGAGCGAG
Organism: methanogenic archaeon mixed culture ISO4-G1; assembly: GCA_001563305.1. Classification (NCBI taxonomy): domain Archaea; kingdom Methanobacteriati; phylum Methanobacteriota; class Methanomicrobia; order Methanomicrobiales; species methanogenic archaeon mixed culture ISO4-G1. The sequence goes on along the minus strand of CP013703.1, from coordinate 716,462 downwards.
TCATCTTCTTCTTTATACCGAAGAAGTCCCCTACAAACTCGACATTGTCCATCACTATGGAGTGAAAGAATGAGTCAAATGTCATGGCCAAGACTTTTTTCTTCTCTTGGGTGAGGCCTTTCTTCTCCATCTCGAACTTTATCCTCTCGGACATCTCCTCCGCTGCGTTCTCGGTGAATGTTAACATCAGGACCTCTCCTGGGGGAACCTGCTCATTTTTCAGGATATCTACATACCTGTGGACAATTGTGTCTGTCTTCCCAGTGCCAGGTCCGGCATCCACCTTGACCATGCCGTTATGTTGGTCGATCAATTCCTGCTGTTTTTTGTTTGGCCCTTTCTTCTCTGTCATTCTACCGCCCCCTCATCATTCCTATCGATCATGCATACGGAGAAGTACTTGCAGTAGCGACAGTTGGTCTTCGGAAAAGGCATCAAACCGCCTACTCTCTTAGAATCCTCGGACATCTCGGCATGCATTTTATCCACCTTATTGAGAAACTCATCCAGATATTTCTTCTGCACATACACGGTTGTTGATGATGCTATTACCGGAGCTGTTATCAGCCCCACATACCTGTTGACGTTGTTGGTGAAGGTGTCGGGATCCATGCCATCCTCGCTACAGAACTTGTCGCTCAAAGCATTGTATGCTCTGATGTTTATGTTGGGATCTGCCCAAGTAGACATGTCACCACTAGAATTCTCAAGCAAAATGTCGATAAACTGATCGGACATCCCCTTGAACTTAGCATTATAGGCAGTACCAGACTCAAATGCGTCCAAAACTAACGGATCTCTCTTTAAACTCTCCACGTCCCTATCGATCAGTTTTACTGTGCGTAAATTGCGTCTAATATCGTAATCTGGATCCATGTATTCTAAATCATTATCCATGACAAAGAAAAACTGGAATGTATCTGAGTGGTACAGTTCATAGGCAACTGCAAGATAGAACAAACATTGATAATCGGGGTGCCGTACCAATTTGTCCAACTGGAAGTTCTTCACTATTTCGCTACCTGATTTGGCCCCTCCAGTCTTATAATCGATGACGGTATTTCCGTGCTTTAAATCCATCTTGCCATGTATCCTGTGCTCGTTCGAATCCTTATCATCCTCACATTCAGAATAAGTCTTGGTCTTTGGCTCATCGAAACTGTTGACATAATACCAGTTACCTCCATATTTGGTATCTGCATCTTTCCATTCATCGTCCCCCGGATCTCCAAGACCCATTTGGTCCATGAATCTCGTGATGTTTACCACAGCACATCTTATCCTTTCCTTGTCGAATTCATCGAGTAACGGTGTGCTTAAACCTGAGAACCTGTCACAAGATTGCTTGATGAATGAATCAAGTCCTTTCTCCATGACCTCCCTCTTATAACTGGCATATGTCTCAGCAAATTCGTGGATCATAGTACCAAATTCCATCACAGCCTTATCCGGATCCGATAACATCGTTTTGAACATGAAACCCCTAGGACACTTGACGTACTCGGAAAAGTTGGATTGGGAAAACGGTGCAACATACTTCTCCTCAGAGTCCGAGATTTTGACATTGTATCCCGACTTCTGCGGCTCGTACCATCTCTCCTCCCTGTAGTCGTCGGTGATATCACTGAACCTCTCAATCGGCTTCGGCTTAACCTTGATCATCTCATTGAACATTGTGGTGGGCACTGCCGTCTTCCCCTCCTTGGTCCTATTGACCAGATAGAATCTGACGGATCCCTGCTGTAACATCGCAGACATAGTGTCCGCCACGTTATCAACCTCATCCTCGATACAGGGAATGTACGGTTTCTTGACCAGATCGACGTTCCAATCCTGTTCCATACCCAGGTATATGACCACAGGTCTGTCGATGAACACGGAGCTCTTGCAATCCGAAAGCAGAACCCCTCTCTTCTCGTCCTCGGGAATCTGCTCGTTGTGGTGCAGGTCCATGACATTGTCAACCGCGTACTCCATCTTGGAAACATTCTGAGGTGTAATGAGCTCGTCGGTGAGCTTCATATCGTCGATGACTATTTTGATCGAGGGCAGTCCTCTCCTGTGATCCATTCCCGAGATGTCGTAAATCTTCTCAGCCAGGTCCAGGAATGTTGTGCCGTGGCCCTGATCCTCGTACAGGCTGGTCTCTTCCATCAGCAGCCTTAATGCCTCGGCCTTCTCGTCCCAGAATCTCTCCTTGTGCAAAAGGTGTTCGTCGGACTTCGACGATATCGTTATTCCAAATGATGCGAACAGGCTCCTTACATCCCTAACCCTGAGAGTCCAATATGACATGCATCTGTCGGCCATCTGCATGAAGTCCCTGATACCATTCAGGTCGCGTACACCCAGAGCATTTACAAAAGGAAGCCCCTCCCTGTACAGTGCCGACCTGACTGCGTCCGCTAGCCCGGAATCTCTGTTCATCACGATTGCATAATCCAACGGGTTGAGGGGGTTGATGAGTTTCACAGCGTTGTCGGCAATCTGCCTGTCATTGCCTATCCCGAAGATCTTCGGGATCCTGTAGTCACCATCCTTGAAGATTGAGATATCCAAATTCTGAGAATCGGTCGGAACCATCATCCTGTCCATACGATTGAAGTACTGTGCTCCGATTGTGCCGATCCTCTTACCCTCGTAGATCTGCGCATTGTCAGCATCGAACTTCCTCATCGCCGTTTCTAATGTTGGAAGCGATGCCCAGTTTCTGTATACCCTCTTGGAAGACGATGTTAGGAACTGCTCTATGTCCTCCCTGTATCTTGCGATATCCTTGATCTTGTCGACTTCACCATGCACATACCTGAAATCTAGTCCGGTATACTCAGAGATCGTCTGTATGACCCTGACTTCGCTCCAGATTGGCTCACCGAGGATGTCGATGGCATGTTTCGATGCCATCTGGATAGGTGTCATGGCGAACGAACCTACCATGGGCTCGTCTACCATGGCGTTGATGGCCGTAGCGAGAGCGGCATCATTGGTTAGGATAAGGTCGACGTTCAGAGCTTTGGCTTCCTCGTAAATCTCTCTGATGGTCTTGGTCTTCTTCATCTTAAAATCCCTCGCAGAAGTGGACGACTCCCTTCCTTTCTCACCCCGGTCGTTGACCTCAATCGATGTTTCTCTCATAGCCTTTCCTCTCTAGCACAACGATATGTCGTACAGGTTTATAAGAGTTTTGAATTTGTAATTATATCGTTTGATTAGGTATTTAGTGCATAAATTTTAAATAAAATAAATGGGAATATCGGAAAAACCACAGGAGGTAAAAGATCGATGAAATTGGATAGCTCATCAAGAGACACGGAAGAATTCAAAATCGTAGAAGAACCACCGACCACCGCCAAAGAATCCACGATGAACATCATCTGGAAAGCAACCAGAGACCCTGAGGCCACACTGTCAGAACTCGGAATCACGAAGAACACCTTCGACATGTCCAAACTGGACAAGGAAGGGAGATTTTCTGCTCCACGGGGCCATGAAGCACTACACGGGAACCGAGCCGACCCCCAACCAGCTCATAACGATCTGGGACAGGGCCACCGAGTACGGCAAACCAAGCATCCTCAAGCCCCAGACCATCAGGAAAGTAGCGAAGGAGCACCCGGACATCGCGGTCATCAAGATGTCCAAAGGCATCTTAGAGATGGCCGCCACGATCAGGGAATACAGCGATATGCCGCTGCTGTCGAAGAAGGGTGAGCCTGCACTGGTACAGGAATCGGAGAAGGACATCCTCAAAGGGATGATGGGATACAGGAGCAAGGTGCTGACTCAGATTGAAGTCGAGAGACCCTCTAAGGAGGAGATCGAATCCTGGGTCCACCTGTTCATCCAGCTGATGATACGGACGTACACGGTCGCAGACACGTCATGCACAGGAGGTATCTGAATGCTTCTGAACAGGATCACGATGGAGGATCTCAGAGAGCAGGTGAATGCCTTGGATCCCGAGGCCACCTACATCATGGGGAACAAACTCATGAACGGATTTTCCGCACCCATGGACACCGAACTGGGGAAGGGATACATCTTCACATCCGCCGCCCTCGGATTTGCCAGAGCGCAGGTCGCAGCGGGAGAGCTCATACTCTCAGGCGCAGCCGACGAGAAGAATTCAGAGAAGGCCGTCGAATACTTCAGAAAGGCAGCCGAGCAGGGATGTCCTGAAGGAATCTGGAAACTCGGAGAGTGCCTGATGGAGGGCAGAGGGATCGAGAGCGACTACGAACTCGGATTCTCCCTGATGATATCCGCAGCCAAAAGAGGCTGCGTTCCCGCCATGCTCGAGGTCGGAGAGATCTGTATCCGGGACAGGAACGGAAAACGCGCGGAGAAATACCTCAAAAGAGCCGCATCAAAAGGAAACGAAGAAGCAAAATTCGAACTTGCCAACCTGTATTCCAGGGCGATCTGGTCCAGAAGGACCTGGAGCGGGCCTTCGGACTGTTCAGGGAAGCCGCTGAAGGAGATGTGGATGAAGCGGTAATCATGGTCGGGAGGATGCTCAGGCATGGCATCGGCACCGAGAAGAACGTGGACAAGGCCCTAGAATTCTTGGAGGATGCTGTCGAGCACTGGCACACCAGGGCGGCACGCGAAATCGTCGACATATACATGAACGAACCGGGATATTGGAACCACACCAAGGTCAGGTCCTGGGCATTCAGGATCGTAAGCGAAGGCTACGGGTCCGCCATGGATGTGGTCGCCGACCTGTACTATGAAGGTGTGGTCTTCGAATACGATGAGGAAAAATACCTCAGCACGTTAGAACTGGGTGCCATTTACGGCAACCATGAGTGCATGCACCGGTTCGCAGAGCACCTGTGGGAGAATGGTCCTGACCACGATGCCGAAAGGGCCGAGGAGCTCGAGAGAGGAGCGGCAGAGGGAGGACACGCCGGAGCACAGTACGGATTGTACAGGCTCTACCGCTCGTCCGATCCCGATGAAGCCGCCTACTGGCTCCGCAGATCCGCAATGGGCGGAGAACTCTCCGCAATGACCGATCTGGCAGAGGAATACGCCACAGGGGGCATCGTCCACGTGTCCAACAGCATGGCAGTAAAATGGTACAGCAAAGCATACGAGAAGGACCCACTCGTGCAGGACAAGCTGGAGGAGATGATTGCTATGCTGGATCCGTTCGAGGAACCCGACTACGAGGACGTGGACATGCTAAAGAAGATGGCCATAGAGGATGACGACATAGAATCTTTCTCACCCGTCGGCGACCACTACATGGACCGGGATAACGAGGACTTCGACGTGAACATAGCTACCAGATGGTATACGAGAGGCGCGAAGATGGGCTGCACCTCCTGCAAGGAAAAACTCGGCATCATCATGTACTGCGGTATCGGCAGGGATGCCGATGAGAAAGGGGCACTGAGATACATCGAAGACGCTGCCTTTGACCGCCATCCGCAGGCACAGTACCTCATGGGCATATACTACCGTCGTGGAAAGGCCGTCAGGAAGGACCTGAAGATGGCCAGGAGATGGTTTGATCGCGCAGCCTTCCTCGGCAGCGAGGACGCAGCAAGGAAACTGGAGGAGATGGAGCCTACAGAGGAGGATTCAAACGAGGGGCTGAGCGCTCTGTTCGGATCTGAAGACGAAGAGGCGGAGATCTGAGACCCGGGGTGTGACAGCAAGAAGATGGCGGGATCCCGGAATCGGGACCGTCCGTCCCCGTATCAAACTAGTGAAAAGGAGAGATAAGACGTTGGAGTATGGGGAATGGGACATGGAATCGGGACGATTCGTCTTCATAATCGGATACGATAAGATTTCGAACTACACAAAAAACATTGTGCGAAGAAGGAAACATATGAACGTAAGAGATGATGTTCCTCTGAAGCACCATGAAGGGTATCAGAAATAATTAGTTCTATGACTAACAACCTGGTCTTCCCTGTTTGAATTAATAGTTGTTCAATTTCGTTTTATAGTTTGGTTAAGATAACAATCTGATGACTCTGGTTTCTTTTCGTGTAGGAAACTTTCTCTCCATAAACGAACCGATAGATATCATGTTCATCCCTTCTGATGATCAATCTCACCCAGAGCAATTGACTAATGATGGTTTTTTGAAAACAGCAGCATTGTTCGGAGCCAATGCTTCAGGAAAAACTAATATCACCTTATCATTCGATTATCTGAAATATCTGGTCACTGGTGAACATTCTGAATTAATCCCTTACAAACTCAAAGGAAGACTTAACGGGGACGTTAGTTGTTTTGCTTCTTCCAATACTAATACACACTTTGAACTGTACCATACTGGGAATTTTAATTACCATTATACATTAGATTTCGATTCGTTTAATAATAAGGTTATCTTTGAAAAACTATCTAGAGTACAGCCTGATGGAAAAGATGTTCCTTTATTTACAAGAGAAAAGACGCATATCACACTCGACAGCCATTTGGAAGATGTAGACAATATCTTCAATGCTATCAAATCGTTTAACGATGAATCAAAACCTCTTATTTCTTTGAAAAATGAAAATGAACGCCCATTATTCTATTTCCTTTCTACATATAGGGAGATAGAATCATTCAATATACTGTCTAGTTCTGATTATGATAGTTTTGATTTAATAATTGAAAAAGCACATCAGGCATTGGATACTTTACTCAAATGTCTAGCCGATACTACTGATGTAACAGGATATCAACTTGTTAAAAAGCCGAATTTGCCTGATGGTGATCCAATCGCATTTGAATGCGATTCGTTCATAAAGTATAGTAGAAGCCACATGATTGTGATCAAAATGAATACCGATGGCAGTACAGAAGTTAGTGAAGTATGTTTCTGTATTGGGGACACCCAAACTTTTCTTGAATTAAATCAACTATCCAGTGGTGTCTTAAGAATTATCGATATCGTTATGAGGATTCTATCTACAACCCCCAATAGTTTACTAGAAAAAGCTATTAATCGTATATCAGAAATAACCAGTGAAAAACAGTCTGGAATCCATTTTGCATCATATCTTAGACCAGTTTCCATGATCTACATATATGATGAGATTTGCTATGCACTCCACCCTAGTATCGTTAATAAACTTCTGAAAAACTTATTTGAAATTGATAGAACCGCTCAGTTTGTCATAACCCTTCACGAAACCGAAATAATGTCTAAGGAAGTCTTACGCCCGGATGAATTCTGGCTAGTTAACAAGAAAAAAAATACAACATTCTTGGAATCGTTGGACTCGTATGAGTTGCCTTCAGGCGATTTAAAAAGTGATTATCTTAACAATAGATTTGAAGGTATTCCTAGATTCAGAAAGGTGGTGCACTGATGCTCCACAGTTTTAAAGTTAGTTATTATCCGCCCTACGAATACGGTTTTGAAGTTAGTGCTGCCGCCTTCCAGGATATCAATCATCCTGATCATGTAGTCAAAAATTTCGATAAAGAGATTGTCCGTAATATCGCAATATTCGGTTTAAACGACGTTGGCAAAACCAGATTTATACAAACGTTTGACTTATTGCGTGAACTAATTGTGGGTTCCCCAAAAGAGAGAGCTATTGTAGATCTAATTCGCAACATATCGTTTTTAAATTCATCGTCATCGAGATTTGAAATCCAATTCTCAAATAACAATCATCTTTTTACCTATTCCCTTACTATAACGACAGGACCGGAAATAATCGAATATCTGTATGTAAGAGAAGGTGATGAGGACATTCTTGTCTTTTCCAACGACAGAAACGGTATCAAATTGTTAAAGGATCCAATTGACGATTATTCTTACGTAACTGTATTAGAAACATCTGACTCAGATCTTTGTTTCTTCATGAATGATAAAGATGCCAAACTCTCGCAAGTCTACAGATTCGTATCAACCAAGCCCGATTTCTATACAGAACAATATGAAAAAATGAGATCGATATGGAATAGTTTACTGTGTGATGCTATTGATTGGTTTATCAAGATTTGTATAGTTCATCCTGACAGGCCTGAGTTTATAAAACAAGATATGAAAGCTATCAGCGAAATACTGTATCATTTTGATACCGGGATCACCAAAGTTGAAGCTGTAGATATTACGGACCAAAATCTAAGCATTATTAATGATGTTAAGAAAGATATTTATTCTTCACCCGATAGAACTGATATCGATCGTATCTTAGAAGATTGCATAGAAGAGGGATCTCAGGTTGGTATCCTCGATAGTAAGACTGATGGTAACCGCTCATTTTTGATAACCTCTCGTGAAGGGATCAAGGCTCTCAAACTGATATTCTACCATGAAGGTGTTGACAGTCCCTTAGATTGGAATCAGGAATCTGATGGTACTCTGAGACTATTAGAGTTTTGTGACCTACTGAATAATACGAAACCGGATTCATTATTCATAGTGGACGAATTCGATAGAAAACTGCATCCAATTGCTACGCAGGAGCTATTGAAACTCTTTAATCAAAAGCCGGAAAAGAGACAGCAATTGATTTTTACCACTCATGAATCTTCTCTTATCAGCTCAGATTATCTCCGTGATGATGAAGTTCGTTTTATTAGCAAGTCAGATGAAAACATCTCAAAAATCCATTCTGTAATCGGTCATAATGAATACATTTATGCGATCAATGAGAAGGATTATCTCAATGGCAAATATGATCAATTATTCAAAGGGGACGAGGATAAATGAGTTCTGCATTCCCTGGATTGTCCCGCTCCCAATTGAAAAAGGCCTCTAACAAACAGTATTTCTTGATTTATGAGGGCGAATGTACCGAAAAGGAATACTTTGACGGAATCAGCACAGCTGCTGACGATTCTAAATTAGATCTTATTATCACTCCCAAGGAAATAGAAAGGAGTGAAGCAGATTGGTTTGAAACAGACATTATAAAACTCATCGAAATGTCAAACTCTTTTATCAAAACTCTAAAAAACAAAAAATTTCACTACATTTATTTCTTTAATATCGTTTTTGAGCCACTGTGTCATACAAAGAGAATGGAATTCATCAAAAAAGACCGCTACTCGGAATATAACGATTATCTGACTCGTGATATCCAACCGTTTAGATCCAAACTATTGACATCTATGAATAATAAGGGATATATCTCCTCTTCAGGGTTCATTAAGGATCTAGACAATGCAGTTCAGTACTGTCGTTCTGAAATCCGGCGGAAGTACAAATTCGATATTTTAGGAAAGATCATTAAGTTAGATATCAGCAATAAGAATGTTTTTTCTCAGGATAATGTTTGTATCATCCACGATAGGGACTATTCAGAGCGGTATTTCAACGATATCAAATACATGAGGGCAATCGGAAAAATAAATGAACTATGTGACAAGAACGAAGAAAAATACAGGTTAATAATCACCTATCCAAAATTCGAATTATGGTTGGTTTTGCATGTGATGAAATATTCTGAAATCCAGACTCTCAATCTAGATTACCTTAAGTTATATTCGGGGCCGAATTCGTGTCCCGTAAAGGATAAAGCTAGGACAGGCCCCTCACAATATGTCTCTGAATTGTTTCAAAAATACCTCAAAATTCCTGAAACCAAGCACATCTCATCATTATTTGATTCCAAATTATTGCCAGGGATCGAAAATGCGATAATTAATTCACAGCACCCTTTATTCAAAACAGAAATTTCAGATTTGATGACAGAGCCTGGTACCAATATGGGCATTCTTATGCAAGAAATAATCGCCTCTCATGAAGATTAAACGGCCACTCGAATAATCTTCAACATTAGAGCTAGTGAAAATATATTGCACCTCTCATCCCACCATATGATTCTTGATATGAATGAATACTTCATAGTACGCATAGAATTACCAGTTCAATCAGGTTTTCCTTTCCTTAAAATATCTATAACGGATATACAGCCCGAGGGAACGCATGGAACAGATCAAGTCTAAGCAGAGGGTGGAAGATCATGGGGAGGTCTTCACTTCCGAAAGGGAGGTCAATGCCATGCTGGATTTGGTCAGACATGAGACCGAACGCATCGATTCCCGTTTCCTCGAGCCTGCCTGCGGTACCGGTAATTTCCTTATCGAGATACTCAGGAGAAAGATGGACGTCATCTTCGATCAGTATCGCAAATCCCAGACTGAATGCGAGAAGTATCTGGTCATTGGCGTCGGCAGCCTCTATGGAATAGATCTCCTTGAGGACAACGTCCAGGAATGCCGCGAACGTCTCTTCCAGGCATTCAGCAAGAGGTACCATACATCTTGCAAGCCTTATGCGAATAAAGAGTTCGAGAATGTCATCCGTTTCATCCTGTCGCATAACATCGTCTGTGGCGATGCCTTGACCATGCTGGATCTCGATGGTGAACCCATCGTGTTCTCAGAATGGTCCAATGTTACAGGGAATCTCATCAAAAGAAGAGATTTCTCTTTCAGCGAGCTTCTTCGCGCCCGTAGCAAGCAGACTTCCATTTTCGATGCAGGCTGGACCTCCCAGGAGAAGAAGGCAGAGTTCGTTCCAAATCCAGTTAAAGAATTCAAAGCGGTCCACTATAAGGAGCTGATCGTCAATGAATGAGTACGAAAACCATAACCCTGATGTACTTTCATGTCTGGCCAGTCTGAGTAATGATGAGGTGTTCACACCTCCGAACATTGCAAACGAGATGCTTGATCTTCTCCCGAAAGAAATATGGTCGGATCCGAAGATCAAATTCCTCGATCCCTGTTGTAAATCAGGTGTGTTCCTCAGAGAGATTGCAAAGCGGCTCATCGAAGGCCTGATGGATGTCTACCCAGACCTTCAGGAACGCATCAATCACATCTGCAAGGAACAATTGTATGGCATCGCGATCACCGAACTTACTGCCCTCTTATCGAGGCGCAGTCTGTATTGTTCCAAACATGCGAACGGAGATTATTCGATTTGTACTGGTGATTTCACAGAAGAAGGTCGCATTTTATTCGAGCCCACGCATCATACTTGGTCAGGTAATAATTGTCAATTCTGCGGAGCTAATAGAGATAACTATGATCGTCCCGATGATCTCGAAGCTCATGCCTATCTATTTATTCATGTTCTTAAACCCGAGGAGATTTTCAAAATGAAATTTGATGTCATTGTAGGTAATCCCCCATATCAACTGAGCGATGGGGGCAACGGTATGAGCGCTAAACCTATCTATCATTTGTTTGTCGAGCAGGCAATGAAACTCAACCCCCGTTATCTGACGATGATTATCCCGGCACGTTGGTATGCAGGTGGAAAGGGTCTAGATTCTTTCCGTCAGGAAATGCTCAATGATGATCGTATCAGAGTTCTCGTCGACTTTGAGAACAGTCAAGACGTCTTCCAGGGCGTCGATATTGCCGGAGGTATCTGCTATTTCCTTTGGGATCGTGACAATAGAGGCTTATGTTCAGTTACTAGTCATTTCGGCGACCAACTAGACACTAAAGAGCGTGCTCTGAATGAATTTGATACCTTTATTCGTCATGGTAAGGCTGTTCAAATTGTGAAAAAGGTTCTTTCCGTTCATGGCAATAATGGGTATTTGGATGACTTTGTATCTTCGAGAAAGCCATTTGGGTTGCCTACCAATTATGAACCTCGTAAAACCGGGATTCCTTGCTGGTTTATACAGAAAATTGGATTAATGTATGCTGATCCGTCTGATGTTGATGATTCTAAAGGATACTTGAATAAATGGAAATATATTGCTCCTAAAGCCCCTATAGCAGGACAGACTGATTTTACAAAACCTGTGGGATTCTATTATGATGGCAATACTAAAATAATAAAGCCTGGAGAATGCTGTACAGAATCGTTTATTATTCTTGGAAATTTTGATTCTGAAAAGGAAACATTGTCTTTCAAGTCGTATATCCTGACAAAGGTCGTAAGATTTTTGTTACTTCAAACAGTAGTGTCTCAGGATGTTACCAAGAAGAATTTTTGCTTCGTTCCTGATTTACATCATTATTCTGGCACGTATACCGACGAAATGCTGATTGATCTTTGGGGTATAACTCCTGATGAATGGGAGTTCATTCAATCCAGAATCACAGATATAGGTAAAGGTCGCGATACCAATGAACAATGACTTCTTTCCACAGCGGCCTTCCTCCAATCCTAGGATTTATGCATATTCTGATTCTAATCCAATCTATAATGGTCTGTTAAAGGTAGGTTATACTGCGATCGATGTTGAGAAACGTGTAGCTCAACAATATCCTACTGCTCGTCCCGGAAATCCCCCATACACGATTATTGTTGATGAGTCTGCGATGAGGGATGATGGATCAACATTCAAAGATTATGCTGTCCACGCTTATCTTCGTCGGCATGGCGTCCCTAATCCTGAAGGAGAATGGTTTCAATGCTCGAAAAAAGAAGTAATCGCCGCTATCGTTGCCATAAGAAACGGTATCGAGAATGAGGAGCACCGTACTCAATCCTTCAAGTTACGTCCTGAACAGGAAGAGGCTGTTACTAAGACCATGAATTACTACCGCAGTTATCATGCTGAAAATCCTAATAAGATTCCACATTTCCTCTGGAATGCTAAGATGCGTTTCGGTAAGACCTTCGCATCGTATCAATTGGCGAAACGTATGGGTTTCAAAAAGGTCTTGATCCTTACTTTCAAGCCTGCTGTTCAGAGTGCTTGGCAGGAGGATCTGGAATCACATGTAGATTTTGAAGGCTGGCAGTTCATATCTCGTGACGGCAAGACTTATGACGAGATTGACAAATCCAAACCATTCGTATGTTTCGCTTCATTCCAGGATTATCTGGGAAAGAACGAAGCAGGCGGCATCAAGTTGAAGAACAAATGGGCCCATGAGATCCATTGGGATCTGGTCATCTTTGACGAATACCACTACGGTGCCTGGCGTGATAAAGCCAAGGATCTTTTCGAATCCGAAGATTCCAAAGAACAGAAATTCCTGGAAGGTGAAGGAATGGAACTGTTCAAAGACGGTTTCGATGAGGAATTGCTTCCTATCTCTACATCATACTACCTTTATCTTTCAGGCACACCTTTCAGAGCTATCGCTTCTGGAGAATTCATCGAGGAACAGATCTATAATTGGACTTATTCCGATGAACAGCGTGCCAAAGAGAATTGGGTCGGCGATGATAACCCCTATGAGATGCTTCCTCGTATGGTCTTGATGACTTACAAATTGCCCGATTCCGTTGTCGAGATTGCTTCCGGAGGTGAGTTCGATCAGTTCGATCTCAATGAGTTCTTTGCGGCAGAGGGCGAAGGGGACAATGCAAGATTCAAGCACGAGGATGAGGTTCAGAAATGGTTGAACATCATCCGCGGATCCGATTCTGCAACCAATATCACGGATCTCAAACTAGGGGCGTCCAGACCGCCTATGCCTTTCTCAGATGTGAGATTGCTCGGTGTGCTCAACCACACATTCTGGTTGCTTCCCAGAGTATCGTCATGTTATGCCATGCGCAATCTTCTGATGCAAAAGCAGAACCAGTTCTATCATGATTACAATATCGTGGTGGCTGCGGGAACTTCAGCAGGAATCGGTGTCGATGCCATCGGCCCTGTACGCAAGGCAATGACGGATCCGCTTCATAGCAAATCTATCACACTATCATGCGGTAAACTTACTACAGGTGTTACTATCAAGCCTTGGACAGCCATCTTCATGCTGCGTAATCTTACCAGTCCGGAGACCTATTTCCAGGCAGCATTCCGTGTTCAGTCTCCGTGGGTGGTCGACAATGAGCTTTCGCCGACTAAACATGATGTGATGAAGAAGGAGTGCTATATCTTCGATTTCGCTCCCAATCGTGCTCTTAAGCAGATCGCTGATTACAGCTGCAGGCTCAATGTCAATGAGACCGATCCTGAGAAGAAGGTCCAGGAATTCATCGGGTTCCTTCCCGTTTTGGCTTACGATGGTAGTTCTATGAGAGCGATCACCGCAGCCGGTGTGCTGGAATTCGCTATGAGCGGAACCACTGCTACACTTTTAGCTAGGCGTTGGGAGAGTGCATTGCTGGTCAATGTCGATAACAACACCCTTGCACGTCTGATGGCCAATGAACAAGCCATGAAAGCGCTGATGAGTATTGAAGGTTTCAGATCTCTCAACAATGATATCGAGACCATCATCAACAAATCCGAGGCTGTCAAGGAGAAGAAGAGGAATCTCGGTGACGGTGAAATGTCCCAATCAGAGAAGAAAAAACTTACAGAGGAAGAAAAGGAATACAAGAGCAAACGTAAGCAGATCCAAGAGAAACTGATCAAGTTCGCCACCCGCATCCCCATCTTCATGTATCTTACTGATTTCAGGGAATGTTGTCTCAAAGATGTCATCACACAATTGGAACCGGGCCTCTTCAAGAAAGTTACCGGCCTCGAAGTCAAGGATTTCGAGCTTTTGGTCAGTCTCGGTGTCTTCAACGGCCCTCTGATGAATGATGCTGTCTACAAGTTCAAGAGGTACGAGGATTCCAGCCTTTCATACACCGGTATCGACAGGCATGCTGGTCAGCAGGTCGGTCTCTTCGACACTGTGATCTCTGTTGAAGAATTGAGAGGAAACTGATTAAGCAGAACCTTTGACCACCCTGTCGAATTCCGATTCGGGGAATATCCTGTAAAAGGCTCCAGGGTGGTCTTTCAATACATCCGGGATGACAAGTTTCTCCAGAATATCTTGAGAATAGATCTGGGTCGCTCTGACGCTGCCCCCGAGGTCGAACACCGCGAAGAATCCCTCCACGTCGGTATCGGTGATGGCAGTCAGGAATCCGAAGACATCTTTCGACAGCTCTTCGGGGGTAAAGAAATCATCCAAACTGGTCAATTTGTATTTCTTCCCATCATCATAATGGGGGAATTTCTTATACCTCCTTTTAGCCATGTTCCATGGATTTTTTCAGCCGATATTTAATCAATCGTACTGCGTGCAATATGCATTTCATGCCGCTATTTTCTCCCTCCTCCCATGACATTATTGCATTCTGCATTACAGTGATTATCCGCCGTATGAAATAAACTGATACAGGACGGAAATCCAAGCAACTTTCTCTTAATAGTCAAATTGTATAACATTTACATGAAGAGGAAAACAAATGATTACCGGCGAACAGTACAGAAAAATGGCTGAATACAATATCAGGAACTCCCATCTTGAAGAAGCTGAGAAAAACTGTGCTGATGCAACAAAGAAGGGATGTAATTGCTCAGACCTCATCCAAATCATTAAAAAAATGAAGTTAAAGCCCAAAAAACAATTCAATTATGCAGATAGCAAAAACAAGAAAAAGTCACCAAAGGAGAATAGAAAAACTAATTTGCAACCTGCCATGACTGTTGAACAGTTGATACGGCAGCTCAATCCCAATAAGTTCAAAGATTGCGAAATACTCGTTCATTATCTAAGTGATGAAAGATATGAACAGATAGTACTCAAATACTCTGTTCCGAAAATAAAATGGAATTGTAAAAACAGCACTTCACTAGTTGTCGAGATCATAAAAAGAGGATACCCCTGCTTGACTATGAAAGATCTTAATCCAAATTCTGTGCTGGGAAACAATGTTCTAAAAAATGACGCAATCACAGATTATGTAGATGCAACCTTGATCAATAAAATTGATTAGAATGACGCCCTGGGAAAATCCTCATTTTCTCTATTGATGAAAAACTCCTCGCCGGACAAATTACTTGAACTCTGGAAAAAGACGGGTTGTCTTGACATATTGTCTGCTATATCGGACCATCCAAAGCATTCCAAAACCATACTGATGAATTACTATGATTTAGTCAAAGACCACGATATATTCATGTACACTATGAAAGAAAGCGATGATCAGGAAATAATTTCTTTTCTGGCTGACAGATTGGACCCCAATTCAGAATACAACGTTCATTTCTTCAAAAAAAATATTTCAATTCCAAAAGTGAAGAATGCGATTTGTTCCAAAGCTAACATTAATTGTAAATCTGGATGTGCTTGCATAATAGCTCTGAAATTCAAAAACAAACCTTCTACATATATTGCTGAGAGCGACCCCAATACAGAAGCTGGATGCTGGTTCTTACTACAATGTCTAGCTGTCATGGATTCAAAAGAAATAACAGAGAGCATCAATAGATCGACTGCCGACAATAGATACGGCATAATCTACCTGAACCACCTTATCGAGCATACAGAAGAATACAAAACAACAGCGAAAAACAGGTTGATAGAGACATTCTCTCCCAACAGTTTAGAGGATATCAGAACTTTGTCCGAAACAATTGACAAAACTGTCGATAAGAAATCACTTATTTGTTTAATCAAAAATTGTGAAAAGAAACAATATGGGCGTGAGATGATCGGTATACTGGTCAATAAAATGCCATCGTTGGTTGAGGACATTATACAAATATCTGACCCTAATGACAAGATCGGATCAGACCTTCTAATCGAGTATCTCAACGAATCTACAAAAACTACGATTCTAAATAAAATTGAACGTGAAGCCCTCTTAGATAATCCATATGGGATGGAATGTCTAGACTACTGCACAAATCATTCATTTTTAGAAATTGAACCTATTATCGAAAGATGTAATCCGAACACCGAATATGGATCGGAATTCTTGATTAGAAATTATCAAAATCCCACAGTAATTGATAAAATACTCCGTGAATCCGATGAAACCAATCCTTTTGGAAACAGATGTCTTCAGACTTTGGCAAATACCGGAAACAAACCTGCGGCAGAAATCATTCGGCAATACAATTCATTCATGAAGCAAACTGGTGGTTTAAACTCATTCAAAATACCTAAATTAGAACCTATAAAAACTACGAGAAAATCTCAATTCTAACCTAATTAATGCAAACTGACATGAACAACCATATTCAATTAAGACAAGTATTTTGGATGCGACCTCTACATCGATAAGCTCATGCTCATCTGTCTTGAAGCCACTGCAACGGACATCTTAATCCCAGCATATCGTTGGAAGGGTGTCCATGTACCCACCACACTTCCAGCAGGTGTGCGTCCAGGAATTAACCCTAAGGACCTTTCCGCACTGACTGCACCTGTACCTGTCGCATTTGATCTTCCTGCCGTCGTCGGTATAGAATGTCACGACCGGAACTCCGAACGTGAGACATGATATGAGAACACGCTCTTTCTTCCCTGAGGTTAATTCCGAAGGATTCATAATACAGCTTTTGCAATTGAGCTCCAACTCCATTCTGGCCAACTTCTCATTGGGAACGATGTAGAATTCGGACATCACATCATTATTCTTATTACAATTTTTATTGTGTTCTACATAATCTGTGCGTAGAAAGGATATCTGTCAGTCTCCTTGACATACAATAACTAGACAATCACATTTAATGTGCCTCTGAATAATACAAATAAGTGCTGCACCATCTTCTATATGATGAAGGGCCCCGACTATTCAATTCTGATCTCTTGCAATGGAATAACAGATATTCAGTCAGAGATTGAGCAATACCTGGCCAGCGGGATAAAAGTATTCTTGTTTTGTAACAGCGTACCCCAATATTTTAAGGGTAAATACAAACAACATATGTCCTGTAGACTCCTTCAGTTGTATCCAAATCCCACTGGATCCAAACTCAAAATTATAGATGGGGCAATTGGAGAACAATTTAACGCTTTTTCCAAACTGGCAGAATCTGTTCCTGATTTCAATTATGAACAATATGTAATAGAACATGCGCCGGAAACTAATCTCATAGTTCGTGCTAGTGCTGGAACAGGGAAAACATCGGTAATGATAGATCGTATAATGTATCTCGTACACAAACACCGCGATCTAGGTTTATCTTGCATATCGATGATAACCTTCACCAACGAAGCTACCAATCAAATGAATGCCAGACTTCAAAAAGCAATAATGGATAGATATAATATTGCCGTAGATACGACTGCTAAGATTTTTTATCTTAACCTGCTTGAAGAACAGGCAGACATAAAAATTTCGACCATCGACAGTTTTTCTCTGACCTTAATGAAACGTATCGGCGTTTCAAGAGGATTCGGACATGATATTTCTGTACAATCCCACTCCTATATCCAAAAGGAGATGGGAAAAAAGATTTTAGATACAGAATCTAACCCAGAAAAGAAAGTAAAACAACAATTGGGACTTCACTTATATGAAGCCAATGAAACCATAGTAAGTTTCTGGAACAAACTCGTACAATTGGGATTATCTCCAAAGGAAATTGCATCCCTTGATTGGGGAATTACAAATGACCCCAATTCGACCACTTTACAAGAGAAAATGAGATCATCTATCAAAAAACTAGAGGATGATTATGAATCGTATAAACAACACACGGACTCGATCATGATGTCCGAGTCGGTTAGAGAATTAAATGAACTTTTGGACAATATCCATTCTAATGTCTCAGACCTGGGTCTGAAATATCTCTTCATTGACGAATTCCAGGATTCGAATAATGCTCAAATTAACATGGCTGCCAAACTAGTTCTCCTCACGGGCCTCTCCCTTTTTGTCGTCGGAGATTCAAAGCAAAGCATCTATCGCTTCAGAGGAGCAAATGAGAGTTCATTTGAAGTTTTAAAGCAAAAACTAGACAAATTAGGTATTGGACAACCAACTGAATATACACTTATCAACAACTATCGTACCTCACCTGCTGTAATAAATGCAATAGACCCAATATTCAAGAAAATGTCCTCTGGACAACTTCTCGAATATACAGAAAAACCCACAGCCTGCCATCCAATTAAAGGATCTTTTTTAGCCTTGGAAGTCAAATCGAAGCAATCCGATGCGAAACTCTATGATATTCTAGATAAAGAATTACACCTATCAAAAGGGACTAACAAGAAGATTGCGGTTCTTGTCAGATTTAACTCGCAACTCGATCGCGTTTATAAAGCATGCTGTCCACCAGGAAAAACTCCATTGCCCATTATGGTCAAACGCAATTTGGGACTATATTCTACACAAGCTGCCAAAGACTTCTACCATATGATATCATCATTCGTGTTCGGCAGGGATCCGCTGACCATGTACAATTATCTGATAGGCCCATATTCATCGCTAAATGAAATCATCGATTTAACCGAACTATCATCATTGAACGGTGATAGGACATTACTTAATGCAACCATGGACGAGAAATACGTTTCAAAGACGAACTGGGACAGATATATGAAAATGTTCAGATACCAGCCGGCAATATCTGTAATTAAAAAAATGCTTGTTGATGAAGACGTTGTTGGTAACTACATAAAGTTGAAAAAAGGCGAAGGGGAGATCTCGGAATCCACTCTATTGATTGAATCTAACCAATACATGGCCAATGTCAGCCGCATCATGGAAATTCTCCAGAATCAATTGTCTGGAGATTACACAAGTCTTTACGAAATCTTTGAGTACTTAAAATACGCAATAGTTTCCAACAGGGATGAAAAAGAAGCCGAGATAGAAGATTTCGACGGAGATTGCATATACTGCATGACCATCCATAAAGCAAAAGGACTTGAATTTGATACAGTGGTTATCCCCTACGATACATTCGTAAATCTTCAACCCTCCACTCATCTGCTCATCAGTAAAGACTACAAAAGGGTAGGCTGGGAATTCGTTAAAACAAAGGGCAGTGGAAAAGGAGATATTGAAATTACTGAGCATTTAAGAAATAACTATGTGGATCAAATATACAACGAGGACATTCAACGCAGCTATGAAGAAGAATCTAGGCTCCTATATGTTGCTATGACTAGAGCGAAAGAAAAACTCATTTGCTTCCTAACTTGGGCAGATGAGGAAAGATATTCATGGTATAGGATATTGGACGAGTTCAAAACTACTGGGCCCAAGGGGGTACGAGGATGTCGAGAAAAGTCTATACGTACTCCTGTGTTGAGAATATTCCCAAACTCCCGTTCTATAACGATATTAAATCATTACCCCAGATTGCAATCACCAGCAGTCTAAAACGGAGCCTGTTGTCTGCAGGCTATTTCGAACATATACTGACACCAAACGATATTCTTAAGAAAATCTGCCCTGCCTGGTACTCGACACAGACCTGGGTTCATGATTTAGCCAGAGTATCAGAGTTTATCAACTCACTCATAGAGCGCACTGAATCCAAGGACGACCGCACTTGGCTGGAAGGATGTAGAAAAGAAGGTTTTAGAATTCTATCAGCAATCGAATTACTTGAGGAGTCGATGGTTACTCCCGAAATGGTCATTTCAAAAGATAGAAACATTCAATTAATGGTCGATATATGGAATCGGCTGCTTGTGGAACCTTCCACAATCCTAAATTTCAGATCGACTATGTCCGAGTTCCTTGAAGAGGAAGTAATGTGCTCTTTGCTCCGGAAAGTTTTCTGTTGCCAAAATATTAATAGAATAGTTATACACACTTTTACGTATATCACACCAATCCAGGAAAGACTCTTCCGTATGATAGAATACGCCGGAATTGAGCTTATTATGCTTATCCCGTTCACTGAAAAATACCGCAACACAGAAAGTGTGTTATCAACAACCTATTCTGAATACATGGGCTACCCTCCTCAAGATCAATGGATTCAGTCTGAAGATGTGGCCTTTAACACCTTCGGTGAAGTGTTCGAAGGTAGGAATACCACTGCCGACTCCATCAATCTGGTCGAGTATCCAACATTGATTGATTTCGTTGAAGACATCGAGGATGATTTAGAAACAACAATTTTCTTCTCCGCCGACCCCGACTCGTCCAATGATATACTCAAGAACTTCTACCCTGAGTTCTATAATAAGAGAACTATCTTATCATATCCTATAGGAAAGTTCATACACACTCTTTATGAAATGTGGGATCAAAATTCACAAAGCATCAAATTAGATATTGAATTGCTAAGACGTTGTTTCGCCTCAGGTTGGGTCCCCTGCGAAGACAGAGACTCTAACAGTTATCTTCGTGAACTGGATTATATAGCACCGTTTTTCAGTGGCTGTATTACCCTCGAGGATTGGGAAATTCGCTTGTCAGATCTAAGAGTGATTCGCTCCGATATTATTTCTAAATTCAGAAGTAACTCTGATAATGATTACGTACGTAGGTGGGAAAATGTACTCGGAGACCCATTCACACCGTTTAGTATGTTCTCGGTTGAAGAAGAGCGCATCGATGATGTTATGTCCATGATAGGGAGCGTCATCGACATGTCCAGAATACTGTTTGAAGATGGAGGGCCGGCTAGAATCCAAGATCATGTTAAAAAACTGATGGATATAATCGAGAAACGTGGAGAATCAGTAACAGAATCGCAAATGAAAGAGAGGAGGGCAATCATGGATCTTCTAGATAGATTGTCTGATTCACCTTACGAATCGTCATTCTTTCCCAGTGACATTTCCAACGCGTTCCAATATTATCTGTCTAATGAGATGGATTCCGATGGCGATGAGGATTTTGGTATGGTGCATCCGCTCTACGAATTGTATGGGAGTGAACTCTCGAACAAAAAGATACACATTTGCCTATCGGATGTAGAAAGACTTCCGGGATCGACTAAGGATTTCGTATGGCCTTTGACAAAAGATTGTATTACAAACATCAAAAATTCACACGCTGACGAAACACTCATTGAGTATCTTATTCATGTCACTCTGTCTGGCAAATCCAACAATAGATTCATATTCTATTCCGGTTTTTTCAATGAATCCATAACCATATCGTGGATTTCAGACAACAATGGAAAACTTGCCGTTGCTTCACCCTACATCGGCCTCATCTCAGAAATGACGAGGATAACCATAGAGAAAAGAACAAAACATAAAATCACATCCAACACCATAAAATCAATTCCACCACAAACTTGCCGTGTGAAACCATTCAAAATAGATAGAAGCGTTCTGTTCCCAGAAATTAGAGCAGATCTGTCCATATGTCCATCGAAATACATCTACGGGTATATTTTGGCCAGATATCCAACATTCAATTCTGATTTCCAACTCAGCTTCGCTATCGGAGGGCTTATTA
This sequence comes from methanogenic archaeon mixed culture ISO4-G1, assembly GCA_001563305.1. NCBI lineage: Archaea > Methanobacteriati > Methanobacteriota > Methanomicrobia > Methanomicrobiales > methanogenic archaeon mixed culture ISO4-G1. The sequence continues at coordinate 694,450 of CP013703.1, read as the reverse complement.
AGGTCATATCTGGGCTTACGGGCAATCAACATGAGGCAGAAAACAACGTTCTTTCCCTGTTTCCCAATCTTCTCACAATTGAGAAACGTCAGATCCGCGATTTCTCAGATTCTGACAAGAACAATTCAACCACCAGATTCAACGATTCTGACTATTCCGATAAGCGTCTTACCATTAAGTACCCCCCTGCTATGAAATCATTCTTAAAACAGGAATCTGGCATCAATGCAGATAATATCGACCCGAACAAAAAACTTGCCGACAGCTTATCTTTTGTTTGTATGTATTGTGCCCATTCAGATCATTGCATTCATGCACACCAGCCTATAGACCGCGGGAGAGAGTCTAAAGGAGGCATCGCATGATTGACGTTGAGTATTGGGACGAAATTGTTTCCAGATGGTTTGGAGTCAAAGGCACTGCTGGGGATACCTTTAGCATGGTAGTTAAGATCAGGAAGGACATAGCGCCCAAGAAGTCCATTACAGAAGGATTTGTTAGTGAGGACAGTGAGGCGTATAACAAGTTACATGATTTCAAACTCTAAAACCAAATAAATCGATATATCTCTAAAAACATCCAACATTCACTTGGAGAAGCACCATGGCTACTGGGGATAAAACTGTCGAGATGAACAACGAGTTCGGAGAGCAAATTGAACTCAAAGGCAGACAAGTAGAGTGCGTCAATTATTCTGGTGCAAGTTCGCTTTTGATCAAAGGAACGGCTGGATCCGGTAAAACACTCATCCTTGCTAAAATAGCAAAAAATCTGCTGATCGATTATCCTCCAAGCGACAAAAAGCCTCAAATCTGCATCTTTGTGTACACTAGGAGCCTCCATGATGCCATGATAGAACTACTTGAAGCGAATGGCATCTCTGTTGCTGGATCCCCCGGAGAAGAAGGCGAGATTGGGGTATATAGTATCAAAAAATACATCTCAGAAATCTGTTATTCTCTCGAATGCGTTCCTAAAGGATTTCAACAAATTCTAGACAAAGGGCGCATTTTGGTTATAAATGAAATACTGGACACTTACAGAAAATATCCATATCATCACCATTCATACGATTTAGATGCTGAATTCTGGGTGGATGAGCTAAAATGGATGTTTACTAACGGAATAGCTGATGAGGAAGATCGTGAAAAATATCTTTTGATGGATAGAAAAGGCAGATGCAAGAAATATAAAACACGTATGAGCAATTCTGGCAGAAGAGCCGCTTTCGACCTCATGATCACTTATAACAAATACCTATTCGAAAACAAACTCTACGAGTGGGATCGTATTCATGCTGTTGCACTCAAAAAACTCGAAAAACTCCTCGGTCCACCTACAGTGGTAGATGCGGATATTTCAATACCATCTTCCAATGATATAGATGATGAAACCAAGATTTTAATTGGAAAAATTCAACAAATATGCAGTAAACTAGACCTGGGGAACACTAAAAAATGGGCAACAATAACAGACGAAGAAATAGCACTAGTCAATGATCTGGCAATACGCTTAAGACATGAACTCGGCAACAGCTCTTATAAAGACGCCTATGATTTCAGCATGTGTTCGAAAAATAATCCCCTATTACCTCCCAGCATCAATGGGCTGTGGTCTGGTGAAATCAGTATTTTTAGGAGCAAACATGACGTCCAGGAAATAAAAAAGAAAATAGAGTTTATGCAGTCCGCTTTGATCCTCATTCCCGGATTGACTAATATTGGTGAAAAAGAACAGGATAAAAAACGCAAGATATTGTCATCAAACAAACTTGGTGATTATCTTCATCGGTACATATTAATCGACGAATGTCAGGACATATCTCTTGCAGATATAAGGATATTCGCTTGTTTGAATATAGCACCCAAAATGTACATTGCAATGGATAGAAACCAATCACTGTATGGTTACCAATGGTCATTCAAAAAAGATGCTGGAATTAACACTTCTGTAAAGAAACTGGATATGACCTTCCGCAGTACCAGACAGATTGATGAATTTGCTAATGATCTGAAACGTATAGATGATCAGGCACTGGATGAAGAAGACAGATATGACAACATCATGTCGGATATTGAGGGTACAGTCCCCCGTGTTGTCAGCTGCCGTGATAGAATAGACGAAAACGACTACATACTGTCCATAATCAATGCTTTTTCTGGCAAAAATATGACTACAGCCATCATCCTGCCCACTAACACGATGGTTAAATCATACTTTTCTCTCATATCAAGCCAAACGAAGGAATCTGTTTGTATAATAGGTGAGCCTGGAGCGACAATCATGAAGCCTGGGGTTAAAATTTCTACGATACACAAAGCAAAGGGTCTTGGATTCACGAATGTCATCATACCCTCATTCAACAAAGGAACGTATCCTAAATCTGAAGAAAGTATCATCAATAACATCAAAAAAAGAAAAAGCGCAGATTCCCTTGCAGTAGATAGTATTGAAGATGCACTGCGCGAGGAAATATCAGACTACAGAAAACTAGCCTATGTGGCCATAACCCGTGCTAAGATGAATCTGATAATAACGTATACAAACCCTTCCCCCTTCATAGCAGAATTTGAAAGAGAACACTATGAACTCCTAAACTCATCAAATGATTATATCGAAGATTCCAGAATAGTCAAATCGCCAATGGAATCTGATGATGATGCCAGAGTGAAAAAAGCTTTAGAACGCTCATCCATACAGCAACGGTATAATCCAGATAATAGAGTAATTCCAAATGATTATCATAATCTTGATGTAGTCGCTGCAATTAAACAGGTTGGACTAGGGGATCGGTTAGTCGATAACAGAGATAACCATGGAAAGCTGTTCATTATAGGGGGTATGGAAATCTCCTCTGATATTGACGAACTTAAAAAGATGGGATTCAAATTCAAGCCCACTATCCCGATTAAAGCAACTAACAACAGAAAGGCTTGGTTGTACGAGGGCAGATCCGGATACGTTATCTAAACGAAGACAGTTTCGTCTTTTTTCATACCACTTTTTTAATGATTCCAATAAAATGCTTGACCGTAGTCATTTAACCCTGATTGACGATATCCTCCAACGATAGCATGGACAAGATCGTCAAGAAGGTCAACGAGGAGATGGCGAGGGGCCAGATCGGCTCCAACCACGAATGTCCCTACCACCCCGCCCATTTCAGAGGCCAGGATTGTTCCTTCTGCTACTGTCCGTTCTATCCGTGCAACGATACCACCTTCGGCTGGGAGCTCCAAGGCAGGCATGGCCCCGTCTGGAACTGCTCCGACTGCCTTTTCATACACAGGCCGGAGGTCGTCAGCTTCATCTATTCCGAGATCAAGAGATTGGGCATAACCGACGCCAAGGACCCCCGCTTCGACGACATCTTCAGGGATGCTAAAGCAAAACTGTGGAAGAAGGGCAAGGCCCTGATGGTCGTCGGTGCCACATCCGATGCCGGGAAATCCGTAACGGTGGCTGCCATCTGCAGGATCCTCGCCGACAAAGGGTTCCTTGTGGCACCGTTCAAATCGCAGAACATGAGCCTCAACTCCAAGGTCACCAGGCACGGCGCGGAGATCGCCATGATACAGGTCCTGCAGGCCAAGGCCGCAGGCATCACCAATCCCGATGCGCACATGAACCCGATACTGCTGAAGCCAAAAGGCGATACGGTATCGCAGGTCATGGTCTGCGGGCAGCCATTCGCGGATTACGACGTCAACGGCTACTACAACGAGTTCGTGCCCGGCCCCGGGATTCAGATAGTCAAGGAGCACGTGGAGTTCCTGAAGGACAGGTACGACTGCGTGGTCATGGAGGGAGCGGGTTCCCCGGCGGAGATCAACATCTACGACAAGGACATCGCCAACATGCGTGCGGCAGACATCGCCGATGCCAATGTCATACTCGTGGTCAACGTGGAATGGGGAGGTTCCTTCGCCTATGCGCTGGGGACCGTGGAACTCATTCCCGAGAAGGACAGGAAGAGGATCAAGGGCATCATACTGAACAACGTTAGAGGGGATCCGGAGAGGATGAGGCCCGGCGCCGAAGAGCTGGAGAGGATCTGCGGCGTTCCCGTCATAGGGATAATCCCCCACGCCGACGTGGACCTCCCCAGCGAGGATTCCGAGGCACTCAGGGGAGTGCACAGGAAAGGGGACGGCAAGACGCTGATCGGCGTGGTGAAGTTCCCGCGCATGGCGAACTTCACGGACCTGGATCCTTTGGTTCTGGAGAACGTCTCCATCGTCTACATTGAGAAGGCGTCCGACCTGGAAGGCGTGGACGCCATAGTCATGCCCGGTACCAAGAACACCGTTTCCGACTACATCTGGATGCAGGAGAACGGCATCGCCGACGGCATCAGGAAGCTGTGGAAGAGGATCCCCATCGTGGGGATCTGCGGAGGGTACCAGATGATGGGGAGGGTCCTGGACGACAGCAGCGGCATCGAAGGGGGGAAACAGAAGGTCTACGACGGACTGGGATTCTTCGACAACGTCACCAGATTCGGCGAATACTCCAAGCAGATCGTGCAGAACGAAGGGAAGCTCGCCGTGGGCGACGGAGGTTACATCACGGGATACGAGCTCCATATGGGGATCTCCGAGGTGAACGAGAAGCCCCTGGTCTATCTGGACAGGTTCAAATCGGATCCGCTCCCGGAGGGCTCCGTCCGCGAGGATGAATTGACGTTCGGAACATATCAGCACGGCATCTTCGACAAGCCCGCATTCAGGAAGTACTTCCTCTCGTTCGTGAAGCACAACGGCGTCCCCGTGGACACGTCGGATACGAGGGATTACGACGTCATAATCGAGGAGAACCTGGTCAAGCTGGCCAGGACGTTCGAGGAGAACATGGATGTGGACAAACTGCTGGAAATCGCGGGGGTGAAGGGATGAGCATACTCTTCCTAGGAACATCCTCCGGTGCCGGCAAGACGACAGTCTGCGCCATGATGTGCAGGTATCTGAGCAGGAACGGGGTCGATGTGGTCCCGTTCAAGGGATCCAACCTCTCACTCAATTCGATAGCCACAAAGGACGGCGGCGAGATCGGTATGGGGCAGGCCTTCCAGGCCTGGGCCGCCGGCGTGGAACCGGAGACCGATATGAACCCCGTGCTGCTGAAACCCTCCGGGAAGGGCGTGATGCAGCTGGTGCTCAACGGGAAACCGCATTCCGATATCACAAAGGACAAGCCCATGGACCGCGAGATAGTCATGGACGAGGCCGTGAAGGCGCTGCGGCGTCTTGAAGAGAAGCATCAACTGGTCCTCTGCGAGGGATCCGGTTCCCCTGTGGAACTGAACCTGATCAAGACGGACATCGCCAACGTCGGACTGATGAGGGCGGCGCAGGTGCCTGCGGTGCTCGTCGGCGACATCGAGAAGGGCGGCGTGTTCGCAGCGCTCTACGGTACGTGGAGGCTCATCCCCGATGACGTGAGACCTCTGCTCAAGGGATTCATCATTAACAGGTTCAGGGGCGACGCATCCATACTGGGATCCGCAATCGAGAGGATCGAGGAGCTCACGGGCATGAAATGCCTGGGTGTGCTCAGATACGAGTACCTCAGGTTCCCGGAGGAGGATTCGCTCTCGTATTCCGAGGGGAAGCTGGAAGGAAACGACCTGCATGCAGCATTCCTGTCCAATCTGGACGAGATGATAGCCCACGCAGAAGAGGACGGTTTCGATTTCGGATCTATGAAGAAGATGGCGGGACTCTGATCATCCGCCGGACGCCACACGCATCGCTTTGACGACGGTCTCGTCCGAGACCACGGTATCCATCGGAACGGGTTTCCCGTCGATAAGATACAGGTAGGAGTCTGGGTGGAAGCCGTTGGCGGACATCGAATCGCTTATGGTGGATCCTGATTCTGCGTCGTACTCCTTGCCGGAAACGGTGATCTTTCCCATGCTGGAGCATCCGTTCCTGAGTATTTATCACGTTTTCACCGTTTTTTCAACATCCTTTTGCTACTGCGTATTTAATTTAGTTGATAACGTAACTATATTAAAATTCACAATTATCGGATTTCAGACAAAAATGTTCTGAACAAGACATTCTAGATTCTATCGAACGGAAAAACGAATCCTCACTGGGAAAATGCTTTATTATGAATCCTTGATTAAACGGTGCGTCAGAAATGACCAGCGAGGTCGAACAATGAAGAAAGAGTACGAGAAGTTCATCGAGTCCAAACGCCACATGTGTGAGGAGAACGATGCATTCGAGCCCGCTGATTATTCCAAATACGATGTGAAGAAGGGTCTTCGCGACGTTCAGGGTAACGGTGTGATTGTAGGTCTTACGGAAGTGTCCCAGGTGGACGGAACCATCGTCGTCGACGGTGTGAAGACCGAGTGCGAAGGCATCCTTCGCTACCGCGGATACAGCATCGAGGAGCTGACACAGGGATTCCTCAACAAGAGATTCGGTTTCGAGGAGATCTCCTACCTCATCATGTTCGGGAAGCTCCCCAACAAGAAGGAGCTCGAGGAGTACATGGGCATCCTCAACCAGAACAGAAAGCTGCCCAAGACGTTCACCAGGGACGTCATCATGAAGGCCGCCAACAAGGATGTCATGAACGCCATATCCAGGGAGGTGCTATTCCTGGCATCGTACGACGACGATGCGCTGGACAACTCCATCGACAACGTCCTGAGGCAGTGCCTCTACCTGATCACGGTGTTCCCGATGCTCACCGTGTACAGCTATCACGCTTACAACCACTACATCAACGGACAGAGCATGTACATCCACAACCCGGACCCGCACCTCTCCACCGCGGAGAACTTCCTGCGCATGCTCAGGCCCGACAAGAAGTACACTGAGCTCGAGGCCACCGTCCTAGATCTGGCACTTGTGCTCCACATGGAGCACGGAGGAGGGAACAACTCCACTTTCACCACCAGGGTCACCACGTCCACCGGTTCCGACACGTATTCGGTCATCGCCGCGGCCATGTCGTCCCTCAAGGGCCCCAAGCACGGCGGTGCGAACCTGAAGGTCATGGACATGATGACCGATATCAAGAAGCACGTCAAGGACCCGGACGACATCGATGCTCTCACAGATTATCTGAACAAGATCCTGGACAAGAAGGCGTTCGACGGATCCGGCCTCATCTACGGAATGGGCCACGCGATCTACACCAAATCCGACCCCCGTGCATCGGTGTTCAAATCGTTCGTCGCCGAGCTGGCTAAGGACAAGGGATGCGAGAAGGACCTCAAGTACTACACCAACATCGAGAGGATCGCTCCCGCACTGATCATGGCGCACAAGCACAACAACAAGAGCGTCTGCGCCAACGTGGATTTCTACAGCGGTTTCGTCTACGAGATGCTGGACATCCCCAAGGAGGTCTACACCCCGCTGTTCGCCACCGCGAGGATAGTGGGATGGAGCGCACACCGCGTGGAGGAGCTGATCTCGTCCAACAAGATCGTCAGGCCCGCATACGTCAACGTGCACGAGCCCCTGGACTACGTACCGCTCGAGAAGAGATGAATCCATGACCGAGAGGGAAGACAAGGCATCCAGCAGATTCTCCTGCAGCGAGCGCGAGCGCGCTGCATTCGAAGCAGGCATCAAGATGGCCACGATATACCACCAGTTCGTGGGCACGCCGGTGAACCTTTCTACGGTCGAAGGTCTGGAGCAATCCATATCTCAGGCCATCGAGGTCCAGCCCTTCGTCGAATCGGCCTGTGTCAAAATAGACCGCTCGGGTTTCGTAAAGGGCGGGGACACCTATTCCTACCTATCCCTCACAGGGAACATGATCGACGCAGTAGTGAAGATACGTCTCGGGAACACCTCTGTGACTGCCGAGATGCGCTACGACGAGGAGCTGATGTACCCGCTGATGTTCATCTCGGACATACAGCGATCGGAACTTCACGCCGTCGACCCCGACCAACACCGTCGCCGATATCTTCCCTGCCACACCGTATCTGTCGTTGAGATGCTCCGCGGTCGCGGTGCAGGGATAGTACACCCTCGGGAGGATGTCCTCCGGCAGACCCTCCACATCCAGAGCCAGGGAGCGGATGACGCTCTTGATGTGATGCTCCGTCACCAGATTCGGATTCATGAATATGTTGCTGGTGAGCCATACCAGATCGGGGTCGTCGTACTTGTCCTTCTCACAATCCATCACGTCGTGCCCTATCAGGCTCCCCCTGCTGTCGACAATGTCGATGAACGGTTCCGTGAACATCCTGAACTCGTGGCTGCAGAACAGTATGAGCCTCAGGTCCTTGCCTAAGATGTCCTGGAGGCCCATTGGGTCGTTCGGGGCGAAACCTACGTTCATCGGCGAGTATTCAATGTCCTCGATCTCCTTCCGGACGTCACCGGTTATGAGCTCGATGCGTATGATGCCCGGGTGGTTCAGGAGGGCCTTCGCGAAGTCCGAATACTGCACGATTCTGGAATCGCAAAACCTCCGTTTATTACCTATCCAGGTTGGATGCGTCAAAGGACACTCCTTACGCGTTTTCCATGGTCGCAGGAGATCACTGTGCCAGATGATCAGGATGGGGTGAAATGACAGGACCAATCCAGCCTACCATTAACCACGTTAGAAAACGGGATTTCCGAAATCATCGTTAAATAGTTCGTACGCGATATTATTATTACCCAGATTGTCGACGACGGAGCCCCCCATGATCACTGACATTAAGATAGGCATAACGGGTCTTCCTGGATCGGGAAAGACCTCAGCACTCCTCCGCGTGATCGAGATGCTCAACGAAGAAGAGCTCTCGATCGGAGGGATGATAGACGAACCTATAGAGGATGGCAGGAAGAAGACGGGCTTCACGGTAAGGAACGTCCTGACAGGCGAGCAACAGACATTCGCCAGCGTGGACATAGAGAGCAAGGTCGTCGTGGGTAAGATCGGAGTCGACCTCAATAAACTCGAAGAGGTCGGAGTCAAAGCGATCAAAGATGCTGTGGAAAAATGCGACATCATCGTCATTGACGAGGTCGGTAAGATGGAGGTGGAGAGCGAGGCGTTCGTGGAGGCCGTCAAGGAATCCCTTGAGGCGGACAAACCCATGATCATCACGCTCCACAAGAAATCCAGGAACCCCCTCCTGCAGGATATCAGGAGGAGGGACGACGTGAGGATCCTGGAGGTCACACCGACGAACAGGAACATACTCCCATACAAGATCGTACGTCTGATGCATGGGGAGAATGTTTGATGCCTGACGGCGTCGTGATCCACGAGGGGTCCACAGATATCCTAGTGCCGAAGGAACATTCCTCCGGCGGCCCCGGAAAGATCCAGGGCGGAGTTTTCTTTAACGAGCAGATGGCGTTCAACCGCGACATCAGCGTCATGTTATTGCGTTCAGTTGGCAGGGACCTCACCGTCGCCGATGCCATGACCGCGACCGGTTCCAGGGCCGTAAGGATAGCCAACGAGGTCAAGGGCACTGAGGTCGTCGCCAACGACTACAGCGCGAATGCGATCCCTTATATCGAAGCGAACATCGAGATGAATCATCTGGAGAACTGCAGGGCATCTAACATGAACCTGCACAACCTGTTCACGGACCAGGCCTTCGACTATGTGGACCTGGACCCCTTCGGATCCCCGGTCCCTTACATCCAGTCGGCCATCAGGGGCTGCAGGAAGAAGGGGATCCTTGCGATCACCGCCACGGATACCGCTCCCCTTGCCGGAGCGCATGCGCCCAAATGCAGGCGCAGATACCAGTCGGAGCCCGTGAGAGGATACATGTGCCACGAGGGCGGACTGAGGATCCTCATGTGCACCCTGGCCAGGGAACTGGCCAAGTTCGACAGGGGTATGAAGCCCCTGCTGTCATTCTACGCGGACCACTACCTCCGCACGTACGTTCAGATCGAGGAGGGCGCGGAGAAGGCCGACAGGATGCTCTCCCAGCTCGGTTACATGCAGTACGACATGGACTCTATGGAGCGTTCCGTTTCCTACAAGTACGATGAAGTCCACAAATACGGTCCGTTCTGGCTCGGACCGCTGCACGACCAGGAGTTCCTGAGGAACGTCGACCCCACCGGGATGGCCATGGAGAAGAGGTGCAGGAAGTATCTGGACCTGTGGACCAACGAACTCGATTCAGAGGTCTTCGTGTATGATGTGAGCGAGCTCTCATCGCATCTGAAGATGTCCCCGCCGAGGATGGCCGATCTCCTCGAGGCCCTCAACTCCCACGGGAAGGCATCCATGACCCATATGTCCCCCACATCCTTCAAGACGGACCTCCCGCTGGAATCCGTGAAGGAGCTATTCATCGAGTCCAGCCCCGACCGCGAGTGACTTAGCGCGCATCCTAAGACTATAATTATATGGCGGCTACGCCTTCTGAATGACAGGTGCCAATCAATGCCGAGCCTAGCAATCATCGGGTCCCAGTGGGGGGACGAAGGAAAAGGAAAACTGACAGACTATCTCGATGAGAATTCCGATCTCATCGTTCGTTTTCAGGGCGGTAACAACGCCGGACACACCATCGTCGTGGACGACAAGGTGTACAAGCTTCACGGACTCCCCTCGGGTGTCGTGAGACCCGGCAAGCTGGCGGTCATCGGAAACGGGGTCGTCGTGAACCTGGAGGAGCTGGCGGACGAGATCGAGCAGGTCAAGGCCAACGGCGGCAGCATCGACGGTCTCAGGATCTCCGACAGGGCCCATCTGATCATGGGATACCACAAGAAGCTGGACGGAGCCGAGGAGAAGTACCGCGGGAAGAACAGCGTCGGTACCACCAAGAAGGGTATCGGCCCCACTTACCAGGACAAGATCGCTAGGATCGGATTCAGGGCCGGCGACCTGCTGGAGGAGGACCTCCTCAAGGAGAAGATCGCATTCATCCTCCCGTACAAGAAGGACCTCATGAAGATGATGGATGCCGAGCAGTGCTCGTGCACCAACGAGTCCCTCCTGGACAAGATGCTTGGCTGGAAGGACCTCATCGGCGACTGCATCTGCGACACCTCCGTGCTCATCAACGATGCCCTGGACCAGGGCAAGAACGTGGTTTTCGAAGGCGCCCAGGGAGCGATGCTGGACATCGACCACGGAACATATCCCTATGTGACATCGTCAGCGACATGCGGCGGCGGAATCTGCACCGGATCCGGAGTGGCACCCAACAGGATCGACAAGGTCGTAGGTATCGTCAAGGCGTACACCACCCGTGTAGGAGAGGGACCGTTCGTATCCGAGATCAAGGGTCCGATGGGCGACGAGCTCCAAAAGAAGGGAGGGGAGTTCGGAGTCACCACAGGCAGGGGAAGGAGGTGCGGATGGCTCGACCTCGTCGTGGTCGAGCACGCTTCCAGGCTCTGCGGTTTCACATCCCTCGGAATAACCAAGATCGACGTCCTCAACGACATCCCGGAGCTCCCGGTTTGCGTGGCGTACGAGATCGACGGGGAGGAGGTCAAGCACTTCCCCGCATCCATCGCCAAGCTCAACAGGGCCAAGCCCGTCTACGAGAACTTCAAGGGATGGAAGGGCTGGAAGGACACCATGGAGGTCGTCAGGGGAGGCTACGACAACCTGCCCGGCGAGATGAGGGAATACATAGAGTTCATCGAGAAGTATCTCAAAGTGCCAGCTGACCTGATCAGCCTCGGACCGGACAGGGACGAGACCATTGACCGCAAGGCCGACTGGTGGAACTGAGGCGAGAGAGATGTGTGCGACAACATGCAAGGTTTGCGCAGGTATCTGCGCCATGAACAGCAAGATAACAGCCACCCTTGGCGACGACATGATGTCCGTCAAGGTCGAGATCGAGAGCGACTGCCCCATGGTGAGGAGCATGAGCCCGCTGGAGGGCATCAACCCCTACAGCGCCATGGGAGAGCCGTTCAACGTGTCCGGTGTGTACGCCAAGGCATCCGAATGCCTGAAGCACACCGCGTGCCCCGTGCCATGCGCGATCATCAAGTGCATCGAGGCGGAGGCCGGACTCGCACTCAAGAAACCCGTATCCATCGAGTTCGAGTGAGTGAACAATGCGGGGTCTTCCCCGCTTCCTTTCCATTAATTGTAAGAATCTTATACAGCTCCGACAATGGCGGGGCATGGACGTCCTTTGGATCGTGATAATGCTAGCCGCCGGTAGCCTGATGCTCTATTTCGGCTCCGATTGGCTTGTTCGCGGTGCGAAGGGTCTCGCGTTGCGCCTCGGGATCGCCCCGTTCATCATCGGACTCACTGTCGTCGCGTTCGGGTCTTCTGCGCCTGAGGCGATCACATCCATCGTCAGCGTCAGCCACCCCGAGCTGATCATGGGGAACGTGGTCGGCAGCAACATCGCCAATGTTGGTCTCGCCATCGGTCTCGCGGCCATCGTCGGACCCATGGCGGCAGTGTACAAGAGCATGAGGCTGGAGCTGTTCACGATGCTCATCGCATCGTTCGCCCTCCTTGGTCTGGCACTTCTCGACATCATCGATTTCTACGTCGGCCTGGTGCTGATCGCTTCGCTGTTCGTGTTCCTTGCCGTGGTATTCAAGATGAAGGCCTCGGACGAGGAAGGGAAGGCCGCTTACGTCGAGGAGGTCACCGAAGAGACGCTGACCACGCCTTTCCTCGCTATACTGGTGTTCATAGGACTCGTGCTACTCTATTTCGGTGCCAAATACTTCGTGGAGGGTGCAGTGGGTCTCGCGGAGATGCTCGGCGTCCCCGACCTGATCATCGGACTTATCGTCGTTGCCATCGGAACGTCCCTTCCGGAAATCTGCATCAGTCTCATCGCGGCCCGCCGCGGAGAGGCGGACCTTGCCGTGGCGAACATCGTGGGAAGCAACATCTTCAACATCATGTTCGTGCTGGGAATCGGTGCATCCCTCACCAAGATACCCGTGTCGGATTCACTGATAATGTTCCACATCCCGTTCATGATAATCTTGGCCATCGCAATGTTCCTGTTCGTGAGATTCAGGAACAGGATCGACAGGCTGGCAGGCGGTGTGTTCGTCAGCATCTATGTGGTCTACATAGCGCTGATAGCTCTGTATCCGTCGCTGATGATCTGAAAAGAAGAAGGATTGTCCCCTTGCGGGGACGTTTGAGGTCATTGGTTGGACTTCCAGAGACCGTGCTTGTTGCAGTATTCCCAAGCCCTAATGGTCTTGGCCTCGGTCTTGAAGAAGGCCTCCGGCGCGTCTCCGGGTTTGAGGTACTTCCTCATCATGATACCGTCGGCACAGATCTGGATGAACACGATGTAGTGGTCCTCGGTCATCGGGTGTCCGGCCTCCTTGCCGACCTTGACGAGGACTCCTCCATCCTTCCACTCGACGAAGGGGACGTGCTTCTCCTCCGCAGGGTTGCCTGTCTTGGCCTCTAGGGGCTCCATGGGCTCTCCGCAGCACTTGGGGGTGCATGCGGCTTTCACGACCGCCTCGAAGGCGTTGGGACATTTTGTGCATTTGTAGATTACCATCTTGGTACCTCAAGCGCGAATCGACGAGCGGGGATTATAAACTTGATGTCCTCGGTTCCGTCGGTCCCGAAGGAACTGCAGACATCTGGCCGAATGCGGACACGTCAAGACCTTATACCCTGAACCTGACCTCTGCGAATGTCATCGATTCGTTCTTCAGACAGCGCTTGAAGAACCACTTGTAGAAGAAAGGCAGAACCTCGTAGCCCTTGGGCATCTCGTTCATCACGCTGACGGATTCCACGGTATCGGAGAAGGCTGCGATCTCCTTCCTGGCATCCTCCATGCTGAAGGGCATCCATGCCCCCTTGTTGCCTGTCTTCACCACGGCCTTGTTGGACTTGGTGAGCATCTTGGCGTTCTCGTAGTCGAAGCACATTGTGGCATCAGGGAAATGTCTCCCTATGGCGTCGATGAGCCCCTTCACGTCCTCGGGCTGGAAATAGAACAGCACACCCAGGCTCATGATGAAGACCTTGTCCCCGGGACTGTAGCCTATCTCGTCCATCCACGTATGATCGTTGGCATCCCTGCCGATGTTGACCTCCCTGTCCTTCGGATCGAAGAGCTTCTGACGGAACTCGATGACCTCCGGGAAGTCTATGTTCGCGAACCTGCATCTTCCGTTGTCTATGTGATCGAAGATCGTGTCCAGACCGCAGCCCAGGTTGACCAGTATCCCCTCAGGGTTGTCGGTGAGGAATAGCCTGGCCTTCCTTTCGGCCACATCCTGCCTCATACCGTAGACGAACTGCGGGCCCTTCCCCATGTCCGACTGCTCTATATCGTAATCAATGCGGCTGATTATCTCCTTCGCAGTCACATCCTTGAACAGCTGCGGATACATCTGGTTGGCCTTGTATCTCCCGTACAGGGGGAACATGAGTGTTTCCTGAGGAGTCCCCCTCTTTATCGTCACTTTCTCTTTCATGTCCTTTCGCCCCTAGGATTCGAATTCGGGCCCGTTGCCTTCAGCTCATCATCGAGAAACAGACGTTTTCTGGATCGCGGACCTGTATCCGTTCCTTCGGAATCTTAATTTTAGGAATACCTAAACTAGGTAATAAAATTTATGAATGATTAAAATTACAATGAAGAAGTGTAATAATGATGGGAAAAAGGTGCCGATGACCCGAAGGGCCACCGGTCGTTTTGATCAGGATTTGATACGGTAGAGCTGCTTCTCGTCTATCGGTTCCTTTCCGGTCATGAAGAGGAACTCGGGCTGCTTCTCGACGACGATCTCATCCAGACCTTCGAGCGTCTTGCTGATTCCAGTGTAGATGTTCTTGATCTGCATGATGTCGAAGAACTCCTGGGACATGGAATCCGTTCCGAATGTCCAGTCGTTGTTGACATACGTGCTGACAGCACTGTGCTGGTAGGGCAACTTCGCCGCAGCGGCCTCGGCGGCCTTCTGGGTGTTGTAGAGTGATACCCTCATGTTGTCGATGATGCTCTGTGCCTTGTCTCCGTAACCCATGATGTAGGCGAAGGCCTCGGTCATGGCGAGGACGTTGGGGATCCTGGAGATGTTGAAGATGGTGGCGTAGTTGCCGGAGGCCTCACACTGTTCCGTGATCCAGGTGGCCTTTCCGTTGACCCAGCTGACCATGCTTCCGCTCATCGTGTACATGATGGTCTTTCCTTCGCTGTGAACAGCGTCCAGAATATCGGTGTACTGTTCCGTGTTTCCTGTGGTATCGGTCGAGGACTTGAGTATCTCTCCGTGGAACTTGGTGGACGGGATTCCGTAGTTCTTGGTGATCCTGTCAGGGGAGTATCCTGCGGCATCCGTGGCATAAATCAGGTCCCACAGTTCGGTGAGGACGGCATCGTCATAATCAGAGTACTTGACTCCGTGGACCTCGCACAGGATGTAATACATCGTGACGATCTGGGATCCTGAGGTCATCCAATAGTCGGGAACCTTGTCGACGACGATGTCCCTGGATGTGTAGTTCTCAGCATCGGATTTCGCGAAGCTCTTGATGACGAGCTGTCCCTTGTCGTTGTGGCTGACCACACTCTCGAAGGTGTAGTAGTCGGCAGGCACGTCCTTCAGCGTGTACTTGTCCTCGACTTTAATATCGTAGTACCACTCAGTGAGGTTCCTTGCCGTTATTGTGTTGTACGGGGATGCGGACAGAAGGGACGAATCGATGACGTATGTCTTCGGCGCCCATGAGTTCCACCCCTTTGAACTGTCATATTCGACATACTCCTTCTCGACAGGTGCCTGGTCGAACCAACCTGCGGAGAAACCGTATGCCGCGACACCGCCGACGATTGCAACGACGGCGATGACTGCGATCAAAGGTTTTGTCATGCTCATATTATGACCTCATTCTTTTGTCTTAAGGGGTTTCTTTCTCATCGGGAGAGGCTATACCTATCATGGTGATGTTCAGCCCGCCGATACGTTCATCGTATTGCACATCAGTCTCTATGCGGAAGATGTCCCTGATGTTCTTCTGCGTCATCACGTCCGCCGTGAGTCCGGCGTCCACGATGCTCCCTTTCTTCATCATGATGACCTTGTCGCAGTAACGCGCGGCTAGGATCATGTCGTGTGTCACCATAATGACTATCAATTTCCTCTCATGTGCCAGATCCCTGATCAGGTTCATCAGTTCGAACTGATGGATGACATCGAGGTGCAACGTCGGCTCGTCCAACAACAGGACCTCCGACCTTTGCGCCAATGCCCTGGCTATCATGACCCTCCTGAGCTCCCCTCCGCTCAGCTCGTTGACGTGGCGGTTGGTGAACTCGAGGGCGCCGGCGTCCTTCATCGCCTGATAGACGATCTCGCGTTCCTCCGCCGGGGAATAGGAATTCTTGTCGGCATACCTTCCCATCTTGACTGCGTCCAGACAGGTGAACGGGAATGACACGTACTCGCTCTGCGAGACGACGGCCATGAATCTGGCGATCTCCTTGTTGTCAAGGTCATTGGTATGGATCTCGTTCTCATCCATGTACTTCTGGAGATTGTTCTTGTCCAGCAGATCCTCGTTGATCTCGGTCAGGGACGTGCAGCCCATCTGGGGCTTCAACAGATTGTTGATGCACTTGAGCAGGGTGGTCTTCCCGCATCCGTTCTCTCCCAGTATCCCCAGGACCTCGCCCTCGTATGCCTTGAACTCGACGTCGTGGAGAACGGATTTGCTATCGTAATCGAATGATATGCCATTGACGCTAATCTTCATATGATCACCAGAAATCCGTCTTCTTCTTCCTCAGGATGTATACGAAGAACGGCGCTCCGATCAGCGACGTGATGACCCCTATGGGCATCTCGCCGCCGACACGGCAGACCGCATCGATGAGCATCAGGAAGATGGCCCCTCCGAGGATACAGATGGGTGTGAGGTACTTGTGGTTGGGACCGCATAGGGAACGGAAGATGTGAGGGATGATCAGTCCGACGAAACCGATGGTCCCGCTGATCGCCACGCATCCCCCTACGCACATCGCCGTACCTATCAGGATCATGTAGCGCACGCGGACCACGTTCACCCCCAGGCTCTTTGCCTGCTGTTCCCCCAATGAAAGGAGGTTGAGCTCCTTTGCGCACAGCGCGATCATCGCAACACCTATGCCGACGGTGATCAGACCTATCTTGAACTCAGTCCATCCGCATCTGCTGAAACTTCCCATCATCCAGTAGACCACGTCCCTGAGCGCATCGGATTCGGTCAGATACTGTAACGCTGACGTACACCCTCCGAAGAATGCCCCGACGGCCACTCCGGCCAGAAGCAGAAGCACGGTAGGTGTCCCGTGACGCGTGGTGGCCAGCATGTACACTAGGAATATGGTGACGAAACAGAAGATGAAGGCCATGATTGATACGTTGTACATACCGAGCCCGAATCCGACCCCGTATACCATGGCTAGGGCGGCTCCGAAGGCCGCTCCGTTGGAGATTCCCAGGATGGACGGTGAGGCCAGCGGGTTCTTGAAAAGGGCCTGCATGGCCATTCCCGCCACCGACAGCCCAGCGCCCACTATGGCCGCACATGCGATCCTGGGCATACGGATGTACTCGACGATGTAAGTGTGTCCCCAGGTCTCATTCCCCAGCCAGACATTGATAACTACGCCGGGGCTTAGTCCGACCGTACCGACGAAGATACAGGCAAAATAGATGAATGCGACGCCGGCGATGAGGAGGATCCCTACCGTCAGTGTAGACTCTTTGTATTTCTCCTCTATGTGCGCGAGATCCTCGATGGTCTCAACCTTGTCTTCTCCGGCCGATGCCTTTCTTTTGAACAGAACCATTGGATCTCTCTCGCAAATCGTATCATCCAATCGAAATCGGTGGCCGCCGATTGTGAATGACACCGTTAGCACGATTCTATCGAATCGGCAGCACAATTTTATTGGATGCATCATCCAATTCGTTTCTGTATATAAATTAAGTCAATCAAAAGAGCATATAATCATACTATTTTCATGATAACAGGCTGCTAACTGGTGTATTATGACCCCCTTCTAATCCAATCATGAAAACAATAATAACAGCAGTGCAAAATCAAAACCACCACTGATATTCATGGTTCTGAAGATAACGAACATCAGCATCCAGGCCGAAGGCGCCGACGATCTGAGGACCGCTGCCAGGAAGCTAGAGGGAGACGGAATCGAATGTGAGATCTTCTCGGCGGACTACCGCGACCTGGACAAGGACATCGATCTTCTGAACAGGACCATAACCTCCATATCGGATTCGGACATGGTCATCGTCCGCTGCATGGCAGAACCGGACCGCTTCAAGAGATACAGCAAGATCGAGCCCATCCTGGAATCCACGAATGCCGTCGTTCTGATATTCTCTGGCGTGGAGGAGATGAGACCCACTTACCGGCCGATCTTCAAAGGAACCGATGTGGACTATCTGCTGTTGTGCACCTATCTGATGTACAAGGGTGTCAGCAACGAGGAAGGGATCATCCTATGGCTGAATCGCAGATTGAACGGCCCTGACGTCCCGATCCCGGAACCGACCGTCCCGCGCCAGGACGGGATATACCACCCCGATATGGACCGCGATATCGGTTTCGACGAATACCTCAGAACATTGGATCCAAACAAGCCCACGGTCGGGATGGTGATGACGCAGACCGACTGGCAGAGCGGTCATACGAAGCACATCGACCGCATGATCCGTTCACTGGAAGAGAACGGGATGAACGTCATACCGGTGTTCTACTCGCATCTCGCACCTCCCGTGAACGGGGAGTCGGGCCTGCCGGTCTACGTCAGGAAATACTTCATGGATGGCGACAGGTCGAGGATAGATGTGCTGCTGCTCACAATCTCATCTTCTAACCTCCTGCATTCGAAGAGGGGGCAGGAATCAGGATTCGATGTCGATATCGCACGTAACTTCTACAAGACGCTGACCGATGTGCCAGTGATACAGGCCCTGTGCATATACAACAGGTGGAACGATTTCGAAGAGGATGCATCAGGACTTGACAAGTACGACATAACCATCCTCGTCATCCGTCCCGAATTGGACGGTCAGATCATCGGTACTCCGATGGGTTGCATCACCGAGGACTCGAACAAGAAGCTGCTGCCGATAGAGGCCGGGATTGAACACCTGTCCAGGATGTGCCTCAACTGGGCGATGCTGAGGAGGAAGCCCGCATCAGAACGCAAGATTGCCATCATAATGTATCAGCCGCGCGACGATTCCTCGTGCATAGGCTCCTCCGGAGGACTGGACGTTCAACAGAGCGTTGTGGAGATGCTCAAGAGGATGTCTGATTCAGGATACCGTGTGGATACGATCCCCGATGACGGGGATTCCCTTGTCAAGTTACTTATCAACGGCGTTACCAACGACCTGAACAGCCAATCCGACGAATACATAGCCGAGCATGCTGCAGGGATTCAGTCCAAGGAGGACTATGAAAAGGTCTTCCGCTCCGTACCGACATTCAACCAGAAGAGACTTGTGGGCCATTGGGGGGAACCTCCCGGGAAAGTCACCACCATATCTGACGGAATGGTGATGCCTGGCACATTGGATGGGAACATCCTGATCACATATCAGCCGATACGTGCATGGGGCGAGCAGACCGACGCCCTCTATCACGATCCCGTCCTTCCCGCGCCCCACCAGTATCTTGGATTCTACAGATGGCTGAAGGACGAGTTCCATGCCGATGCGGTCATCCACATGGGAACGCATGGATCTATGGAATGGCTTCCTGGTAAGAGCGTCGGGCTATCGGAGAAATGCGAACCTTGCATGATCCTCAACGGACTCCCCGACATCTACCCGTTCTGCATAGACAACCCCGGAGAGGGGATACAGGCAAAGAGACGCGTTGAGGCCGTGCTTATAGCATACCTCAATCCTACCATGACCCGTGCCGGGAGCTACGAGAGCCTGGAGAAACTGGATTCCCTGTTGCGCGAATACTTCACGCTCAAGAACACACCTAACTCGAGCAGGAGGGAGCTCCTGTGCTCCAACATCCTCGAGGAGGTCAGAACGCTAAATCTCGATGAGGACCTGAACATCCCCAAGGACATCACCACGAAGGATTTTGAGGAACGCATACTGGACGTTCACACCTACCTTTCCGACTTCAAGGACGCTCTGATCCCTGACGGACTCCATGTTCTGGGAAGGAATCCCGAGGGAAGACATCTGGATGAATGCATCTATTCGGTCATGAGGGTGAGGAACGGCGATATACTTCCTCTGCGCACCGCATTCGCGGGCTCCATGGGAATAGACGTGGATGACTGCCTTTCCGACCCCGGAGGGTCCCTCCCTGACGGAGAACTGAAGTCCGTTGCCCTGGAACGTCTGGACGGTGAACTCTTCCAACATCTGGAAGAACTCAGAGCATCCGGATACGACCGTGACCTCTGCTACGACCCGTCTTTCTGGGGATGCGGGATCGACGACGATTTCAGGAATGCCATCGACTTCATGATAGACGAGGCATACCCCAGACTGTCCCACACATCCATGGAGATGGACAACCTCATGACGGCGATGGACGGCCGCTACGTCCCCCCAGGACCTTCCGGACCCCCGACCAGGGGAAATGTGAAGATCCTCCCTTCGGGCCGCAACTTCTACGGAATCGATCCCGATTCGGTGCCCACGGTCACCGCATGGGAAATCGGGAAGCGCATGGCAAACCAGATGCTGGAAAGGTTCCTGTCGGAGCACGGCCACTATCCCCACGAGATCGCCATGGTCATCTGGGCCACGGATACCATGAAGACCAACGGGGATGATGTCGGCTACATCCTGTGGCTGATGGGGATACGCCCGATCTGGTCCAAGACCGGGGACCTTGTCACCGGCCTCGAGGTCATACCCCTGGAGGAGCTCGGCAGGCCCAGGATAGATGTGACCATACGTATCACCGGATTGTTCCGCGATGCGTATCCCAACCTAGTGGAACTGTTCAACGAGGCCGTGGACCTTGTGGCCGATCTGGATGAGAGCGAGGAGGACAACTACATAGCTGCGAACATCCGCAACGATGTCGTGAAGGACATCTCGGCCGGCGTACCGAAGGACGAGGCCATACAGAACTCCAGGCTCCGCGTATTCGGATCCCCGCCCGGCAGTTACGGCGGCGGGGTCAATCTGGCCATAGCGACGACCGCTTGGAAGACCACGGAGGATCTGGCGGACATCTGCCTGCTGTGGAGCAGCTATGCCTACGGCCGCGGCCTATACGGTGCGACGAGACAGGAGCAGTTCAAGAGAAGGCTGTCAAAGTCCGAAGCTACCATCAAGAACATGCCCGACAGGGAACATGACATCCTTGACATGGACGACGTGTTCGAGTACATGGGAGGTCTGAACGCTTTCGTCCGGACCTACGGGAGACAGGATGCCTCGTTCTTCATCGGCGACGATTCCGATCCCGACAAGAGCAAGCTGCGCACCGCACGCGAGGAATGCCAGTTCATCTTCCGCAGCAAAGTGCTGAATCCGAAATGGCTCGCTGGGATCAAGGAGCACGGATACCGCGGTGCACAAGAACTGTCCAAGCTCGCAGAGTACATGATCGGATGGGACGGGACGTCGGCATCCATCGACGACTGGATGTACGATGAGTACTGCAACAAGTTCATCTTCGATGAGGATACGAAGAAATGGCTGGAGGAGAAGAACCCCTTCGCCCTCATGGAGATGCTGAAGAGAATGCAGGAGGCCATAGATCGCGGACTGTGGGAGGCATCGGACGAGGTCAAGGAAAAGCTCAAGGATGTGTTCCTGGACACGGAAGAATGCATCGAGGACGTCACGGACTGGAGCCGTGATGAGGACTGATCCGGAAATCTGCAAGTATATTATACGGCATATGCAATGCCAAAGATATGGATGTGCCAGCATTCTTCGCGGTATACGACTCCTCCTTGAAGGTCACGGACGGGTTCTTCTCTGCGGTATCACCCAAGGCAGGCAGCAGGATGCTGGACTTCAGGGCGGAGGTCGCTGAAAGAATCCCCGCCGACGAGCGCAAGATCTCCATGATCATCGACTGCAACAGTTTCGCCAGGAGGGAGTTCTCCGAGAAGGTCATGAAGAACCTCAAGCTCCCGGGATCGGACATATGGTTCATGACCTACATCGAGACGGTGGACGATGTGTTCGACGCATTCAACAAGGATGCGGAACTGGTTTTCGCGCCCTATCATTTCATAGAATCCGATGAGGAGCTCATCGACATCAACAACGTGTCCGACTCCGTGGTGCCCACGATCTTCGTGCACAGGGGCGAAGCTGTCCTCCGCAACGGTAAGAAAGGAGATGTGCTGAGAGTCCTGGAGAAGCTCGTACGCCTCGGATACTACAGGAACTGCGTCCTGGATGCCGGCAACTCATTGGATGCTGGCACATGGGAGGTAGTGGCCGACGATTACCCGTCGACCATACCCTATGTGGATTATTCCTTCGACCACGGTCTGAGCACCGTGGTCAGGCCTTATCGGATATGAACTTCAATCCTTTCAGGACTACGTCGTTGATGTCCGCATCCTCCGAATCCGTCTTCGCGATGCGGACGGATCCGGCGTAATCCATCTTCGCTGTGGCGCATACAGCCTTGACGATCTTCTCCGTGATGTCGAAGTCGGGGTTCTCGCCGCCGCCGCACATCATCAGGAAGCATTTCTTGGGATGCGGGAGCTCCTTCTCCCAGAAGGGCTGGAACCTGTCGATGACGGTCTTGAGTATCGACGAGGGTCCGCAGAAGTGTATGGGCGTGGAGAGGATCAGAAGGTCCGTTGTCGGGAATGACTCGTAGAGCTCGTTCATGTCGTCCTTGAGGGGGCAGACCCCGTCCTTGCAGAGACCGCAGTCCTTGCAGTGACCGACATACATCTCCGCGATCATGTAGAATTCGACCTCCCATCCCTGGGACTGGAGGAACCTCGCGGCCTCGTTGCACATCCTATGAGTGACCCCTTTCCTCTCGGCAGAGCCACATACAATCATCGCTTTCATGAGCACTAATGGTCTTAGATAGTAATAATAGTGGCGAAAGATTCCCGCCTGGTCGGGGGTACCTTTAAAGAAGAATCCGCCATACTGGTAGTAAAGGTGTTTAGATTGGGCAAGGACTTCCTTAAAGCGAAGATGGTCGAGTTCCCCAGAAACGTCATAGCGGGGCACGACGTCCTCAAGGACGTCAAGGACGTGTGCGTCAACATCCACAGCGGACGCGTCGGGACCATCATCACAGGGGAGAACACCGACAAGGCCGCCGGACAGGCCGTTAAGCAGTGCCTGGACGGTTACGACATCGACACCTGCATCACGGGGAACGCCACCGTCGAGAACATCGAGTACGTGAAGAAGAGGATCATCGAGAACAAGTCCACCTTCATCCTCGCCGTCGGAGGGGGCAGCAAGATCGACATCGCTAAGATAGCCTCTTTGGATCTGAACATCCCCTTCATCAGCATCCCCACGTCGGCCGCCCATGACGGGATCGCGTCCAACAGGGCGTCCATCAAATCGGAGACCGGATCCAAGTCCATAGAAGGGGCATCACCGATGGGAGTCATCGCTGACACCGGCATCATATTCAACGCGCCCTACCGCGCACTGGCATCGGGATGCGCCGATGTGCTTTCCAACTTCAGCTCGCTCCGCGACTGGAAGCTCGCCTACAACCTCAGGGACGAGGACTTCAGCAGATCCGCTTATTCCTTTGCGATGTTCGCGGCGGAGTCCATGATGGACGCCTCCGATTACATCAGGCCGAACCTCGAGGAGAGCGTATGGCTTGCCATCAAGCCCATAATCGTATCGGGGATCTCCATGTGCATCGCCAGAAGCTCCAGGCCCACCAGCGGTTCGGAGCACATGATCTCGCACACCATCGACATGATGTATCCCGGAAGCGCCATGCACGGGGAGCAGTGCGGAGTCGCCGCGATCGTCACATCCTATCTCCAGAAGGGAGACTGGGAAGAGCTCAAGCACGCTCTCCTGAAGATCGGTGCACCGACACAGGCATCCGAGATCGGTCTCTCGGACGAGGAGTTCATCGAAGCTGTCGCCAACGCCCACAAGATCCGCAAGGACAGGTACACCATCCTCGGGGACAAGGGCATCCCGAGGGACGTCATCGAGGACGTATGTATCAGGACAGGGGTGATCTGATGGCACAGATCACGCTGATAGGGAAAAGCATGGCCAAGAACGGCTACGAGTTCTACTACCTCGGACCCGCAGAGGAATGCGCCGAGTGCAAATACAACAAGGTCTGCTTCAACCTCGAGGTCGGGGCGAAGTACAGGGTCACCGGCATCAGGCTCCAGGAGCACGAGTGCCACGAGTTCAATTCCGATTCCGTTACGGCAGTAGAGGTCGAGAAGATCGCCACCACCGCCACCGTCGGCAAGAGGCAGGCGATGGAGGGCAGCAGGATCACGTACAAGGGGTCCGAATGCAGGAACCTGTCGTGCGAGAACTACGGTATCTGCCATCCGACTGGGAAGATCCAGGGGGAGAAGTACGTCGTCCAGAAGGTGGACGGCGACCTCGATTGTCCCCTGGGTGAGAAACTGGTTAAGGTCGAGCTGTTCTGATCAGAACTTCTCTCCCGTGATCCTCTCGAACATGTCCACGTAGAGCTTGCTCACGCGGTCCACGATCTCCTGGGGGAGCGCGGGTATGTCCGGTTCGGGGAGTCCCTTCTCGCGTGCGTCGTAGAGGGCCTTGTGGTAACCGGTCTCGCGGTAGTACTGGCGGACGAACTCCTTGGAGAGCTGCACGATCCTTCCCTTGGCGAACTCGTCGGCGTCCCACCAGCGGTCCTCGTCGAGGGTACCGAAGGTGTCGATGACCATCAGCTTCCTGTTCTTGTCGAAGGCGAACTCCTTCTTTCCGTCGCAGTGGATGAGGCCCCTCTTGCTGCACTCCCTGTCGATGATGGAATCGATCTTGAGTACAGTCCTCTTGATCTCCTCGAACTCCTCATCCGAGAGTCCGGCCATCTTCTTGGCCTCCTCGTCGGTGAGATTCTCGTCGTGAGCTTCGAGTTTGGTGGTGCACTCGATGAACGGCTGGGGGAGCTTCTCTCCCTCCTTGACCTCGTGTCCCGCGGGGAATCCGAGGTCCTCTGCCTTGACCTTCCCAGACTTGATCCTGTCCATGAGGGAACCTGCCGCATAGTACCTGCAGATGACCTCCAGGGGGATCAGGTAGTTGGTGGTGGAACCGTTGATCTTGCTGTAGTCCCTGATGATGTCCACCCTCTTGACCCTCATCCTGTCGGCGGAGGGCTCGCTGATGTAATGGTTGTTGATTCCCTCCTTGGAGAGAAGACCGAACCAGTACTTCGCTGTCCTGCAGAGGGTCTCTCCCTTGTGGGGGATCTGAGAAGGAATGATCTTGTCGAAGACCGAGATGTTGTTGGTGTAGGCGAACTCCAGGGTGTCGTCGTCCACCTTGTAGACCTCTTTGACCTTTCCGGTCATTATGTGCTGCATGACCCAGGGAACGGGACGCGGATAGATAAGGGTTTAGAAATCCGCTTTGTCGATGTTCCAATCGGACATGTCCACGGTGATAAGTCTGCCCTCATTATCGGTACCGATCCCTGAGATGATCTTGAGCACCTCCAGCGCCTCCATCGAGGCTATCGTGGACACCGCGGCGCCGATGCTAGGGATCATTCCCTCGGGGCTCTTCATGGTGCCAATCATTTCCCTCAGGGACTTGGTCCTTCCGGGGATGCATACCGCTATCTGCCCGTTCATTCCCGATACCCCGCCGTGGATGAGAGGGACACTCATCTTCTCCGAAAGGTCGGAAAGTACCATGCGGGACTCGAAGTTGTCCAGGCAGTCCACCAGGATGTCGCATCCCTGTAGGAGGGATCCGTTCATCTCCGTAAAGGGTTCCGCATTCGACTGGACCTCCGCGCTGGGATTCAGAGCGAGGATCCACTCTGCCGCGATGACTGACTTCGGTCTGTAGTCGCTGGCGCTGTAGATGAACTGGCGGTTGAGGTTGGACAGCTCCGGGGACTGATGGTCGAAGAGTATGAAATGCGATACCCCGGCCATGGTCAACTGGGTGATCACGTTCACGCCCAGTCCGCCGCATCCCACGATGCCCACGACGGCGTTCATGATCCTCTGCTGCCCTTCCTCGCCGAAGATCGGCAACTGTCTCTCGAACCTCATAGTATGCCCCCGATGAAATCCTTCAGGAGACCCATGGCTTCCGAAGCGGTCTGCGACCTCACTGAATCGCGGTCGCCTGTGAAATGGAATTCCGATACGACACTACGTGAACCGTCGGATACCGCTATGAACACCGTACCCACGGGCTTGCCCGGTACGGCCCCTCCTGGGCCCGCTATGCCGGTCACTGCGACGGCAGCATCGCTCCTGTACGCCTTGACCGATCCTATCGCCATCTCGCGTGCGGTATCCTCGCTCACCGCACCATGTGCCAGCAGCGTCTCTTCTTTGACATTGAGGATGTCCTGCTTGGATTGATTGGAATATGTGACGGCGCTTCCCATGAAGACCTCGGAAGAACCCGGTACAGATGTTAGGATGCAGCCTATCATCCCTCCGGTGCATGATTCGGCACAGGAGATCCTGATGCCCTTCGCCTTCGCGGCCTCGATGAGGGCTTCGGCCTCGCAGCGGTGCATCGATGCTCCCGCGGCTGATCTGCTTGAGCCTGTTCACGCCGTCGATGTTGTCAAGGACCTCCGCCACGGCCTCCGGGACCAGTGGGCGCCACTCCTCGTCGTTGACGATCCTGCGCCTGATCTCGGTCCCCGAGAAGATGGACCTGTTGTAGAGCGGCGACTCCCTGACATCGAAGCCCGCCTCCTCGAAGAGACGCCTGGTCAGGGGATTGTTGGAATAGACCCTCCTGAACGGCGGTACGAGCGATACGACGTGCGCCACCCACACCGGATACCTGTTCAGGTCCTCGATCGGCACGATGCTGTAGTTGCTGATGCCCTCGTCCCTGAGGGACTTGTTGATCATCATGTACCTCTCACCTGCGGTGAAGGGGTTCTCGGGCGTATGAGAATACTGTGCACTGCCGATTCCGATCGTAAGGTGCTCGGACTCCTCCGCGCACTTCCTAATGACATCCATGTGTCCCTTGTGCAGGGGCTGGAAGCGCCCGACCACCAGGGAGTAGTTGTCGTAATCAGGTCTCATCGGTTGGGGAATCGATATCGATTATATATTTGGGACACCCGACGTTGGGCAGTTTGTCGGGGGAACATCCCTCCAGGATATACAGCGCCCTGAGCAGGCCGCTCTCCCTGACATAGTCGCATATGAGGCACAGCGCCTCGGCGACGTCCATGCCGGCGGCGATGCTGTCGGCCATGTCCTCGATCATCGCGTAGAAATCGTCCTTATAGGCACTTTTATCGATGATGCTGTTGCCACCCCTTATGCCTTTTAGATACTGAGAGACGGCCGCGCTCGTCACACCGAACAGTCTGGCCACCTGGATCTGCGTCATTCCGTGCTTGTTGACCAGCTCTTTGGCTAGCGCTCCTTTGGCCGTCGGAAGGACGTATGTCACAATCAATTCGCAAGGCACTTTCATAGGGGTGTTTCAACTCCTTGCATGAATCGACGATGTAGGGGTTTATTATGCTATGCACGGTAACACAAATTACTTAACACCAGCATACTGGTTCAAAATTCTTTACAATCTGTCCCTGACTAGATGTCTGGATACGGGTTGCACCATCTGGGTAATCGGTATGCGACGCACTTCGCAAAGACGGATGCGAGGTGTTCAGGCCTTCCAGGGGGTGTCCCATTCCCACGGACGGATGACATCCGTGTAGAGCGCGAGACCGACAACGGCGCCCTCCGCTCCTGCGGCGGAAAGGACGTCGGCATCCCTCTTGGAGGTGACCCCTCCCGAGGATATGACCGGCACGGGGCACCTTGCGATGAAGTCCTTGGCCTGTGCCTCGTCGATGCCCTTCTTCTGGCCCTCGACATCCACGTTGGTGTTGAGCACCGCCGCGAGGGGCATGTCCCTGATCCTGTCGAACATGTCCTTGACGGTTATGGAAGCGGATTCCTGCCATCCCTTGACGGCTATCTTTCCCCCCTTGGTATCCATCGAGAGCACTATCCTCCCGGGGTGGCGGTCGGCCATCTCCGCGAGCCAGTCGGGCTCCTTGACGGCCTTGGTCCCTACTATGATCCTGTCCACGCCTGCGGACACGAGGTCGTCGATCGTATCGGCATCCCTGATGCCCCCTCCGATCTCGGTGGGGACCCCGTACTCCCTGGTGATCTGCTTGAAGACATTCAGATTCCCCTCGTGGCCGAACGCACCGTCCAGATCCACCAGGTGAAGGTATTCGGCACCCTTGTCGATCCACATGCCTGCGACCTTGAGGGGATCGGGCATGACGACCTGCTGGGAACCGGGCTTGCCCCCCACCAGCTGGACCACCTGGTGGTCCATGACATCTACGGCGGGGATGACCCTCATACGAGCTCCTCCGCGAAGGAGATGAAGTTCTGCAGCACCTTCCTTCCGGACGCGCTGCTCTTCTCCGGGTGGAACTGGGTCCCGTAGGTGTTGTACTTCCTGAAGAAAGTCGGGAAGATGAAATCCTCGTAATCGGTGACACCGACGACTATGGATTCGTCGATCGGGTCCCCGTAGTACGAATGCACGAAATAGAAGTTGGGATCGGTGACCCCGTTCATCAGTGGATCTCCGGAATCGACCTGGTTCCACCCCATGTGCGGGATCACCTGGCACTGTAGCTTGACTACCCTTCCGGAGAAGAGTCCGAGACCTGCCGAGCAGCCCTCGTCGCTGCCGTCGAAGAGGATCTGCGTACCGATGCATATCCCAAGTGCGGGCGTGCCGTCGATGAGCTTCGAACGGATCTCGTCCCTGTAGGGTGTGAGCTTCTCCATGGTCTTGTCAAATGCCCCCACGCCGGGGAACACTATGCACTCGGCGTCCTTCAGGTCCTTCATGTCCCTGACGATGGTGACGTCCGCCCCGAGGACCTCCAGGGACCTGCGGATGGAATAGAGGTTCCCGACACCGTAGTCGGTGATGGAGATCTTCAGCGACATGCGGAGATCACCTCTTCCGCCTTCTCCAGCAGGAGGCTGTTGAGCTCCTCCGTCCCCACGGTTGTCCTGACGCAGTTCTCCGTCCTGCGCTTGGAGCCGAAGTCGCGGATCAGAACACCGCGCTCCTTGAGGCCGTCCACGAGGACCTTATGGTCTATGGGCGACCTGGCGAGTATGAAATTGGAATCGGACGGGAACGTCTCGAAGCCCAGCTTCCTGAGTCCCGCATCCAGCTTGGGGCGCTGCTCCTTGACCATCGAGACGCTGCGCCTGATGAACTCCTGGTCCTTGACCGCGGCAAGGGCCGCACCCTCGCTGACCATGTTCAGCGAATAGGGGATCTTGACACAGAGCATCATGTCCGCCAGCTTCTTGTTCGTAGCGGCATATCCAACGCGGAGGGCGGCCATGGCGTACGCCTTGGAGAACGTCCTGAGCACTACGAGGTTATCGAACTCCTCCACCCTGTTGATGAAGCACTCGTCGGCGTACTCCGTGTACGCCTCGTCGACGACTACGATCCCGTCGAATCTGGACAAAACCTCCTCGATGTCGTTCTTCCTGAAGCAGTTGCCGGTGGGATTGTTGGGCGAGGGCATGATCGCTATCTTCGCCTTCTGCTTCACCATGGCATCCACGTCGAGCTGGAAGTCCTCCGTGAGGTCCACCTCCCTGACCTTTCCGCCGTTCAGCTTGACGAAGTAGTCGTACAGGGTGTAGGAGGGCACGGGGACGACCGAGTCGTCTCCCATGTCCATGAATGTCTTGAACACGACATCCAGCATCTCGTCCGAACCGTTGCCGGCGATGATGTTGTCGGTCTCCAGTCCATAGAGCTCCGCCAGCGCTCCCCTGAGCCCGTCGGAGTAGGTGTTGGGATAGCCGTTGAGGTCCCACGTGTGCTCCCTCAGGTACTTCTCCGCAGCGGGGTTGGATCCGAGGACGTTCGTGTTGGTATCCAGCCTGACCTCTCCGTTGAGCTTCGGGTTGTAGTATCTGACGAAATCGCGGGTGGTGCCCCTCATGACGGATCTGTCCATCTCAGTTCACCAGTCTCTCGATGGGGGATGTCAGGATGCCCTTGGCACCGAGCTTCTTGAGGTCCAGTATGACCTTGAACATGTCCTTCTCGTCGATGACCGCGTGCACCGCGAGGAAGTCCTGCGAGCCTGCGATCTCGAGGACGGTCGGACCTCCGATTCCGGGGATGATCTTCTCGACCTCCGACAGCCTGTCCTTGGGGACGTCGGCCATGAGGTACTTCTTGTTCTCGGCCTGGATGACGCTCTGGAACGAATCGACGATGTCCTGTATGGCCTGGCCCTTCTCGGCCATGGCCTTCTTGGATGTGACTATGATGGCCTGGGATTCGATGATGGAGGCGATCTCCCTGAGCCTGTTGGTCTTGAGGGTGGATCCGGTGGAGACCAGGTCGACTATCATGTCGGCGACACCGAGGTAGGGCATGATCTCGCATGCTCCGGTGACGGTGATGATCTCCATCTTCTTTCCGAGCTCCTCGAAGTACCTCCTCGTGAGGTTGGGGAACGATGTCGCGATCCTCGTGCCGTCCTTCAGCATGGAGACGTCGAAGGCCTCCGATGACTCGGGGACGGCGACCGCGAGGTGACAGTATCCGAAACAGAGGTTGAGTGCGTTCACGAGATCCCTTCCGGACTCCGCGACCTCGTCGATGCCGGTGATACCCATGTCGATGGCACCCTCGGCGATGAAGACGGGTACGTCCTGCGCCCTGACGAAGACGACCTCTATGTCCTGGTTCTTGGACTTGATATAGAGCCTCCTGCCTATGTCCTCTCCCAGGTCTATGCCGGCCTTCGAGAGGAGATCGATGGTCCTCTCGTTCAGCCTTCCCTTGTTCGGAACTCCTAGTCTTACTGTCATTTGTGTCCCTACGGGTGCTATAAAAATAAATTATATAAATTTCGGCGCGAGCCGTCACGAGTCCTCGGACACTAGATTGAGCCCGATGATGCCCGCGATGAGTATGCCGAGGAAGAAGAATCCCATGAGGTTCGGGGCCTTCCCCATCCAGATGCTGACGATGACAGCGCCCACTGCGCCAATGCCGACCCAGACGGAGTATGCCGGGCCTGTAGGAAGGCCTCTCTTCAGTGCCGCGTAGAGGAAGATGACGCTGATCGGGATCAGCAGCATCGTGGCTACGGTCCAGAACATATCGGTGTAGCAATCGCTGAAGCTCATGGTCGTGGCCCAGACGGTCTCGAATATGCCGCCCACGAATATCAGCAGCCAAGCGGCGTTCATCCTATCACCGACGAGAGTTCCAATCCGACGACGCCGATGATGATCATCGACACCAGCAGGATCTTGATGCGGTCCAGCTTCTCCTTGAACAGGAGCACGCCCAGTATGGTCGTGAACACGGCGCCCATCCCCGTCCACAGGGAGTAGGCTATCCCGACAGAGAGACCGTCGGCCATTCCGAACGCGATGCACATGGGGCTGACGTAGATGAAGATGATGCCGACTGCGAGCCAGAACAGGCTCTTGTTCTCGCCGTACTTCTTGATGGCGATGACCCATACGGGTTCCAGCAGTCCGCCGAAAACGACCCATGCGAGTCCGACCAGTCCCATGTTATCAGAAAGATGCGGGGTTCTCCCCCGCTGTGGTTTTCAGATGATCTTCTTGGCGACCGCCAGCTCTGCGTTGAGGACGGATCCTCCCGCACCGCCCCTGAGGGTGTTGTGGGACATGGCGAACGCCTTGTAGTATCCGTTGCTCTTTCTGAGCCTTCCGATGGTGACGGCCATTCCCCTTGCGCGAGCGGGGGTTCCCGCCATCGCGTCGAAGACGGGCTGGGGCCTGTTCTCCTCGTGCCTGACGATGATCGGCTGCACGGGAGCGGAGGGCAGGTTGAGCTTCTGAGGCTCGCCGCGGAAGTCCACGAGGCACTTCTCGAGCTCCTCGAGGGTGGGCTGCTTCTCCATGTCGAGCACGAGGGACTCGAGGTGACCGTCGACGACGGGTACCCTGGCACAGTTGGCCATGACCTTGAACCCGGCGTAGTTGAACTTGCCGTTGGAGTAGGTCCCGAGCATCTTGGCGAGCTCGGACTCCATCTTCTCCTCCTCGTGGCTGATGAAAGGGACTACATTCCCTACCGCGTCGAGCGAGGGGACTCCGGGATATCCGGCACCGGACAGTGCCTGGTAGGTGGAGACGAAGACCTGCTTGAGGCCGAATGCCTTGTCCATCGCCGCGAGGGGTGCGGCGATACCGGTGGAGGAGCAGTTGGCGTTGGTTACGATGAATCCTCCGTTGGCGTAAGTGGGCTGGTCCTTGATGGACTCGAACTGATCCGGGTTGACCTCGGGGATGATGATGGGCACATGCTCGTCCATCCTGTGGGAACCCGCGTTGGTGAAGACTCCGACACCCATCTCTGCGAGCTCGGTCTCGGTGGGTCCGGCAAGGTCCGAGGGGATTCCGCTGAATGCGATCTTGCAGTTCTTGGAGATCTTCTTCAGATCCATGACCTGGATCTTGGTCTCCATGGTCTCGTCCTTGTAGACGTGGTCCCTGACCTTCAGCACTTCCGCCAGTTTCTTTCCTTCCGACCTCTCGGAAGCGTACATTCCCTCGATCTCGAAGTACGGGTGGTCCTCCAGCATCTGGATGAACCTCTGTCCGATCATTCCCGTTGCACCGAGGATCGCTACCTGAATCTTCTTCATAGAGATATCTCCAGTCGCCCTTAACCTATGAACTGATTTATAAAACTAGGTATGGAAAGGATTGGACATCCTCTCTTTCGAGAGGATAATGAATAGGTTTCAGTGCCTGAACGAGTACATGGCACTGTTGACCGCCATCATTGCGGTCCCGATCTCGAGGGGATCGTGGATGATGGCCTTCGCCTTCCCCCTCGCCTCCTCGTCGAAGTAGTGGGGGACACCGGGGGTCGAGACGACGGCACCCTCCTGGATGAGCCTCCCCGGGAATATGGCCGGTGCGGCGTTCAGGATGTACTTGTGTGCGGCCAGTGCGGATTCGACGTCCTGCAACGCCTTCACACCAATCTCCTCCTGAAGTGCCAGTGCCTTATCGAACTTGATGTCCGTGACGGAGACGTTCGCTCCCCAGCCCTTGAGGATCTTCGCAGCTTCGGTACCTACGCGACCGGCCCCGATGACGAGCACGTCCTTCCCGTCCACACCGCCTGCGGCGTTCTTCAAAGCGACGGAATAACCCATGGCGGTCCCCCATGAGTTGTTGGTGGTCTTGGCCGCATGGACGTTGTACGCGACGAACTTGATGTCGTCGGCCATCATGATCATGTCCACGCCGTCCAGTATGGCCTCGTCGAATCCGTTGACATCGGTCCCCTCGGTGACGTAGCTCTGCATGCCCAGCCTTCTAATGATGGCATCCACCGACTTGGAGAATCCCGAGATGACACCCATCCCTGACGTTATGGGGACGCAGGCGACCCTGAATTTGGAGAAGTCCACGTCGTGGTCCACTCCGGCTCCCTCGAGAGCGAGCTGCTTCACGGTCTTGCCGCACATGTGCATCAGTTTGTCATCGAGGTCCATCTTGTCGTCAGGGACCCCTTCGATAAGGTCGGGTGTTAGTCTAGTCATCAGATCAGCTCCGGTTTTCCGTCAATGAATTCTCTCAATCCTAATTCGTTCAAGATGTTTGAAATGACGTCGGCGGCCTTCCTGTCGGCCTCTTCCTCCGTACATCCCTTGGAAATGAAGACTGCGTACCACTCGTTCTTGCCTGGCACATAGTCCGAAATCGAATCGTCCGAGCCGAACAGACCGTTTCCGAAGCTCGGATTCCTGAGGTGTCCGAACTCCTTCTCTCCGCATGAGCGGAGGACACCGTCCCTGTAGTGGACGTGCCTGTAGACGGAGCATCCGTTGTCGGGCTTCCTGTCGGCCGGATTCCCGAGGGCGGTCGTGACCAGCTCCTCGAGGAGGTTCACACCAGTCGCCGCCTGGATGGCCGCGGGCGTCTGACTTGGGATCCTGGCATCAATCTCCAACACCCTCAGTCCCTTCGGTGTTAGGATCGCTTCCACGTCCATGAGCGCCTTCAGTCCGATCCTCTCGGCTGTTTTTACACCCATCTCCCCGAATGAGTCGCACAGTTCCTTGGACATGATGTTCGGGTTGCACCTGATCATCTTGCAGTCGTAGTTGGAATCCAGGCAAACCTCGGTGGTGATGTAGGACCTGGCGGTCGTGCCGTTCCCAATGACCTCGACGGATACACTCTTCCCGTGAACGAACTCCTGAATAACTGGCTCGTCATTGAGCCCTTTGACTATCTCCAGGCCCTTCTCCAGACCTTCCTGGTCGTATGCCACGGATACACCCAGGCTTCCGCTCTGGGATGACGGCTTCACTATCGCCGGGAATCCGCACTGCGGCCACGGCTGCGGGATCGGCACTCCCAATGAATGCATGATCTCGTTGGATCTAGTCTTGGAACTGGAGACCCTGTATGAATCGAGATCGAACAGCAGAGGGCACCCCATGTCGTCCTTCATCCTCTCCAGTGTCTCGAGGAGCTCCATCTCCTCGCATGCCGGGATGACGGCGTCGCACGTCCTGAATATCTTCAGCGCACCCTCGGGATCCTTGCACGGATCCAACACAACTGGCACATCGCACAGCGACAACGCCGGGGCATCCTTCTTCCTGTCGATGACGACGCTCTCGTAACCGGCCTTCCTCGCCAGCAGGACGGCTTCCATTCCCTGGAGCGCCCCTCCGACGATCGCGATCCGCATCAGGCCACCCTCTTGGGCCTGTGGGCCGAGAGGTGTGCTCTGTATTCGGCGTCGGTCGCATGACGGAGACCCTTCTTGTCGAGCATCTCCATCACATGGGCGACGGAACGGTTCCCGTTCTCGATGTCCATCTCGTGCTGCGCCACTCCTGCCAGGTTCTTGCTGGGCGGGATGATAGACGTGATGACGTTCGCTCCCGCATCGAGCCTGCTGTTGAATCCCGCGAATCCCTCGACGTCGAGGCTACAGGGGATGAGGATGTCATGGTTGACCAGCCTCATGACCGCGATGGCCTTCAGCTCGTCGGTAGAATCGTACTGGACGTAGTCCTGCATCGGTGTGTTGGGCTGGGGGACGAATGTCATCGCCCTGATCTGGCCGCATCCGAGGGAGCTCATCTCGGCGATGGTCTCCGCCCTGTCCCTGACGTTCTCCCCGAGACCGATCATCATACCGTCCTCGGCGAGCAGCCCGGCCTGCATGGCCCAGATCTTCTGGTTCCTGCGGTCGTCGAAGCTCTGGTTGAGCCTCAGCGATTCGAAGAGATTCCTGTTGTACGTCTCCTGATAGCAGGCGTAGAAGTCGGCTCCCGCATCCCTGACCTTTGTGAACATGTGCTGGGGCATCGCACCGGGGGAGGCCATGATGCTGATACCGACCTGGTCCTTTACAGCGGAGACGATCTCGAGGAACTTCTCGTAATCGTTCGCTATCATGTACGGGTCCTCACCCATCGTGAGGTCCGAGAGGTTGATTCCGCTGTCCTGCAGCGCGGCTGACAGCTGGACGATCTCCTCCACGCTCTTCCTGTATCTTCCCAGCTCGTCGTTGGAGTGCCTGAAGATGCAGAACGAGCAGTTGTTCCTGCAGTAGGTTGAGAAGTACACGAACCCGTAGGTGAATATCTTCTTCCCGAACTCCTTCTCCCTGACCCTCCTGGCCGCGGCGAAGAGCTCCTCCATCTCGTTCTTGTCGGTGATCGACATCAGCTGCTCTATCTCGTCGACCGTGAGCTTGCCTGTTCCCTCGGCCTTCTGGATCGTGTCCTCTATCATGTCCTTACCTCAGTCCAGTTTGTATCCGTTCAGATACGTGATGCTCTTGCCTGTCTTCCTGGCGTTGCTTTTGCCGTTCTTCAGCATGAGCAGGCGCTCCAGTCCGAATCCGATCCCTGCCCACGGCTCGTGGACGTCGTGTGCCGGATCCAGCTTGTGAGGTCCGACCGCTCCGGAAGCGACCTCCGTACCGTTGATCTCCACGTCGAGGGTCTCGACGTACACGTCGGACTCCTCGCGGGATGTGGTATATTCGACGCCGACGGCGTCCATGATGTCCCCGATGTACATCTTCAGATGCTCCATCGGATCCCCGTCGGGGCCCATCTCCACCAGGTTCAGCATCGTGAACTCCTCGAGGTGGGTGGAGCTCTTGGACTCCTTCCTGAAGCAGGAGCCGATCTCGAAGATCTTGACCGGACCCTTCGTGTGGTCCCTGAGCTCCCTCATGACCTTGTACAGGTTCATTGCGTGCATGGGCCTGAGCGCACGCTTGTCGTCGATCCAGAACACCTGCTTGAACAGCGGGTGGTCCTCGGTGATCGTCATCTTGGCGAGGGCGCTCTTTGAAACGAATATGGGCGTGTGAACTTCAATGAAACCCCTGGCTGCAAGCTTCTCCCTGATCTTGTTCTCCAGGTCGGTGAGGTCGTTGCGCGGGTTGGCGATGACATCCTTGAGGCCCTTATCGTTGGCGGATTTCAGTTTGGAGAACTGTGATGAGAATTCCTTATCCCTGGCGGCGGCATCCTCGAACTCTGCCTCCGACCAATCATTGTCCCCATACTCCATTAGGTGCTGGATCTGGGAATCGGTGAACTTGACAACCATGATATCTACCGTTGATGGCGAAAGGCCGGGGGGTCGAACCCCGCTTACAGGTTTTAGAGACCCGTTTGCTCGCCGGAGCGCCCTCCAACGGTTGATAGAGTTTCAGTTTGATATATAAATTTATCGAAAAAATCCGATGTCCTTTATATACACAACATTAAGCATATAGGCTGCCTGACCATTCAGTTGACGGATAGCATGGCATCTGCTACGACACCGTTTCCGAACTTGGGGCAGCACGTCTACGCCTACATGGTTCAGTGTATCCCAGTACTCGTATAAAATGAAGGCTGTGACTATCTTAGATGACAGCTACGATCTGGTTATTCAGGGAACATCTCACTGTAAATCTTAGAAACATTCTCGCAATCTAGCGGCATCAGTCTGCCGATTCTCTTCAAGAATGAATCGGTCGGAAGAGAAAGCCGTTTGGTGATACGGATGGTCGATGGCTTCATCAGTCCGGCTTCTTTCCATTCGATGATCTGGTACTCACCATCATACCCCTCCCTGGGAACATGAGACGTTATCTTCAGAGAGAGTACACAGCAGCTTGTTCCATCTATGATCAGTACAGGACGGACCTTGAAACCGTCTTGATCCTCGAACCCGACCTTTGCGATCCATATATCCCAACGGACAAAATCAGATGAGCTTGTCATAGATGTCGTCCTCAGGATTGTCCCACTCTTTCGGGAGAACATACAACCCCGTTTTCGAATCGAGCCTTCCCGCTTCAGGCAGTTTTGACACAGTACGTGCAAGATGATCCTCTTTGACCTCTATTTTGAATGGAATGGCCTGCTCCATCACAGCCTGATGAAGGAACATATTGATCGCTGCTATCGTGGATATCCCGAATCTTGAAAACAGTGCATCGCATTGCTCTTTGAACTCGGATTCCGTTCTCAACGTGATGCTTGTCTGAGGCATAATTGATAATATTCATATGATTATATGAATTTTGTCAGCATTTATTCAACAAATTGCAATAATATATCAACTCATGGAATACAATATCATCACTAAAAACCAATAGGTTCAGAAATCTATTCCGCAGTTGGACAGGGAATTCAGGGCCTTGTCGTAGACCTGGATGTACTCGTCCGTCGGATACAGACGGTCCAGATCGTAACATTCCTGGAACGTCTTGGATTTCGGCAGGGAGCCGTACTGCTTCTCATAGGACGACACTATCCTGTCAACTATCTGGTTGACCTCTTGCACATCCATGCCGCATGTCGCCATGGAGGCCTCTCCCATCATCCTCGCCTCCATCCCTGTGACCTTGTTCTTGATGACCCCTTTGGCGGATGCCACTCCGGAGAGGAGTTCCCTTCCGGACGCGGTGTCGCACATCGCCTGGGCGGCGATCTCCATGAGGTTCATCTCGGTGCAGGGTCCGGCCATGGCGTAGAACTGATTCGCCAGGAGGACGTCTGTGTTGGTGTCGATTGCCATCGCGGTGTGCGCTGCGACCTGCAGGGATTCCCTGCTGGTGGTGGTACCCCACCTGATGTGGATTGGTCCTCCCAGATGGATGTCCGCGTCGAGCATGGCGAACGAACAGAGCGTGGTGGCGACGTCGCAGATCGCGGTCTCCTCCACGCCTCCGCTGTATCCGCCGACGATCGGCATCTGCTCTATCAGGATGTTGTCGCCCGACATGTGCCAGGCAGCGACCATGTTCATCAAAGATGTGTCGACCTTTAGCTCGTTGAGCTGCGAGCATTCATGGAGGTCGGAATGCTTCATCCCGGTCTGCTCGTGGAGGTTCGCGACGATGCGTCCCTGCGATGTGAGGGGGGTCTGCGGTCCCTATATGCCCATCCCCGGCCTTCCGGCCGAGTACAGCGCGTTGTGGACGTATGTGAGCTCCATCATTGCGGCCATAATCTCCCAGGGGGTGTTCTTGACCGCGGGATATCCCTTGACCGTGTCCAACACACCGCTCACGATGCAGTCCACCATGGGCTCCTGCGCATAGGATCCGATGAGAAGCGAATAGATGTCCTCGGATACGGGCGCACCGGTCGGTCCGCCCTCGATGATCGGCTTGAAGGGAGCGTTTCCCCTGCGTGCCACGCAGTCCACCGCATCCTTCCCATCGCCGATCTTAAGCTTCTTGGGGGCCATCTTCAGGCCCTCGTAGATCTCGTCCTCGGTGAGCCTCATGCGCGTGCCGGTGGAGATGTTGTAGACGCCGCACGTCAGGAGCATGTCCACTCCTGCAAGGAACAGACGGTCGACCAGGTCCTGGTCCTCGGGGATTATCTGACCGTCGAAATCGATGTCGTAGCGCTTCTTCATCAGCGAGGCGTTATACGGGACGATGCCGTAATCCCAATCCTTCTCCTGGATCTTGTCACCCGTGGCGAAGCGGTTGTAGGATTCGAATATGTCCACGTATCTGTTGGCGGTCATCGGACGATCACGTCTTTCGCCGGTTATTAGCATGTGCCAAACATCGTATACGGCACACTTCCCCGGCGATATGTGTATTGTAAAGGGACTTTAAAGAGATTGACCTAGGAAGTTAGAATCCCGCCATCTGGATGGCTGGGTGGTCCATGCGGCGGGTGCGTGATATCCTTTTTATCAAGTAATCAGATACCCTCTGCATTAGGTTACATCCTCAGAGGAGGGGCAGAATGAGATACGGAATTGCATTAGACTTGGGAACCAGCGGATTCCGCTGCCAGGCAGTGGATCTTGACAGCAAGAAGACAGTGGCCACGGCCATCACGGAACGCCACCCGATCCCCGGAATGAACGTCATCGACCACGTCAACTACGCGATCGAGGTCGGAGAGGACCTCGCGAACGGGCTCATGATCTCGGCGATCAACAACCTGTTCAAGGAGCTCGCCATCGACCTATCCTGCGTGGAGATCATAGCTGTCTGCGGAAACCCGTTCCAGCTTTCGCTCTTCCAGAACATCGAGATCAGGGACCTGGCGTACGCCGGAAAGAACAAGATCGAGGCGCTCGGTATCGTGTCCCCCGACAGGAACGGAGCCGTACTCGATGCGACGTCC
Source organism: methanogenic archaeon mixed culture ISO4-G1 (assembly GCA_001563305.1). NCBI lineage: Archaea > Methanobacteriati > Methanobacteriota > Methanomicrobia > Methanomicrobiales > methanogenic archaeon mixed culture ISO4-G1. The sequence continues at coordinate 654,649 of CP013703.1, read as the reverse complement.
ATCGGGATCAAGGGAATGAAGAACGCCAAAGTCATAATCCCGCCGGCGGTCACCCACGAGATCGGTGCCGACGCCATGGCGATGATGATGATGACCGACATCCTCGAGGAGAAGCAGCCCTGCATCGTCGTCGATTACGGTACGAACGCCGAGATGGCGCTGGTAGTCAACGGGAACATCTACACCGGATCCGCCGCGGCGGGTCCCGCACTGGAGGGTCAGCAGATCGAGCGCGGAATGCTCGCCGCCCCGGGCGCGCTGAGCGAGATCGAGGTCACGGACAAGGGTTGGAGATGCTACGTCCTGGACGACACCATAGGTGTCCAGGAAGGGGACCTCGTGGACCCCATCACCGGAAAGGTCCTGGAGGAGGGCCCAATGCACGGCAAGGCCGTGGGAATCACCGGAACCGGTGTCATCGCGGCACTAGCCGCAGGGCTCAAGACTGGTATCATCGCGAACTCGGTAATCAACACCCCCGACGGATACATCAACCTCCAGGACGGGATCAGGATCAGCTCCAAGGATGTGGAGGAGGCGGGAAAGGCCATCGGTGCCCTCCGCTGCGGATTCCTCACGCTCATGGACGCCGCAGGCGTCTGGGTGGACGACATCCAGAAGGCATACATGTCCGGAGCGTCCGGATTATACGTCGACCCCATCAAGGCCATGGAGGTCGGAATGGTCACACCCGGTGCGAGGGACATCGTCCAGTTCGGAAACACCTCCATCGGAATGGCCAGGAAGATCATCTTCGGAGAAGTCACACTCGACGAGCTCAAGGCATTCGCCAAGAAGCTGCTGGCACAGCACGTGATGTTCGCCACATCGGATTTCTTCAAGAACGTCTACTCCATCGAGTACTCCTACTGGTGCGGCGGAATGCCCTTCAGCGAGTACAACAACATGCTGGAGATGTACGGCATCAAGCCGCTCCCGCCCATGCCCAAGGCCGAGGAGGTCAAGCACAAGCGCCTCGTGGCGAGGGATCTGCCCGACACCGAGGAGTGCAAGGTCCACATCATCCAGGCCGGAACGGTCACCACCGGTAAGCTCAAGGACTGCATCGGATGCAAGAAGTGCGTCAAGGAGTGCCCCGAGAAGGCCCTGTCCATCATCAAAAAGGATGACGGTTTCTGGGCGGAGATCAAGACCGACAGGTGCGGAGGAACCGCCTGCAAGAGGTGCGAGAGGATCTGCCCCAAGGGAACCCTCAGCACCCTGTCCCTCAGGCCTGCTGCCTGAGATAAACATTAAAAGGCCCCTCATGGGGCCATTATTTTTCTAAAAATTCAGTCTTCGCGGTCGTCGTTCCTCTGAATCCCCAGACGGAACATTATCTCGGCCAGCATGTCCTTCATCTCGTAGACGTCGCTGCGGAGCATACCCATCTGTGTCCTCAGGGAGCTGATCTGCTGCTCCTGGTTGAGGATCTTGTCCTGGAACTCCTTGCTAACGCCTGACGCGGAAGCTGACCTCGCACCCTCGACCTTGAGGGCCTTGATCTTGTTGATGGTGTTATCGCGCCTGCTGCGGACCTTCTCCGACTCCTGCCTGAGGGTGACCAGCGCATCGGCATCGTCGTTGATGTTTGCCTCCGCGATCCTGGTCTCGATGTCCATCAACTGCTGGGTCATCTCCTTGACATCGGCGTTGAGCTGGTCGATGTCGTCCGTGTCGGGAGCCTCGGTCTCCTCATAGGCCTTGGCGGTCTCCGCGTTCCTGGCGTTGGTCTCCTCGATCAGCGCCTTCCTGTAGTCCCTTCCGACGGGCTCGAATGACACCCCTATCGGATACACGCTAGCATTCAGGTTCCTCGATGTGAGCGGCAGCTCGAGGCCCGCCTCGACATAGGATTCCTCTATCTCCTTCTTACGTGCGGCGTACCTCTCCACGGTGGCATCGATCTCCTCGATGCATGCCTTCTCATCCTCTGTCAGCTCTCCTTTCGCCAACAGGTCCTCCTTCTAAGAGAGGAGCCACTCCGACTGTTTCGCGAAGAAACGGATCTCCCTCTCATACTTGCTAGCCGTCATAGTTTCCAACCGCCGTTATACATTCAACAATTAAAAACCAGGCTCCGTTCTGGACAGAACAGCAGTCCTTTTAACGGCGATAAATATGTCGGGGCATGGAGGAACTCTGCTCGCCCGCCGAATCAGACCTCGATGCTCTGGAGAGGAAACTGGAGAGTTTCCTCCTCGACAAGGATGCCGAGATGGTCATCGGCCTGCGCCGCATGGGCAGGGAGAACCTTCTGGATTACGCGGTGGTCATGTGCGGGGACATCGGATTGGATTGCTCGGTGTATCCAGACACCTCCTCTGATCATATGGTCTTCTTCTACGGCTGGGAGGGGATGGAGGGGATCTTCGACAGGATGTCCTCCGAGAATCCGAGAAGACAGCTGGTTTTCGGGCAGGAGCTGTGCCATCAGGTCCCTGCACTGGTAAGATACAAGAAGTGAAAGTAAGCGGTTTGACACGGTCCTGGGACCGTGCTGAATGCACTCACTGGATTGCTCCGGAGGGGCACTCGTCGATGCAGCATCCGCAGTCGACGCACTCGCTGGCGTTGATGACCGCGACGTCACCGACCGTGATGGCGGATGAGGGGCATGCGTCTGCGCACACTCCGCAGCCGACACATTCGGCCTCGTTGATTTTGGGCATTTTGTAACCTCGTCCATGTGTATTGCCGACGTGTATATAATCCGTCGTTTCAGCGCTTTATACCGTAGTAGGCACCTTTGGACCCGTCCTCGTTCAATTGGAGCTTTGCGTCCAATCCTGCCTCGATGAGCATATCCACGACCTCGGAGTCCTTGTACACGTTGAGAGGCGCTGGTGTGTTGGCCTTGACCTCCTCGTAGTTCTCGTCCGTGATACGGCGTCCTCCGGCAGGTATGACGAGCACTGCACCCTTGGCCATGACGCGAACGACCTCCTTCCAAGCATCCTTGATGTCCGGCCAGAAGAAGTAGCTCTCGCTGGATATGACGAGATCGAACTTCCCGTACTCGTACGGCATGTCCCTGACATCGCCCATCACGAGATGCAGCCTGCCCTCGTCGATGAAGTACTTGTCGTAGACCTGCGCACTCTTGTAGGAGACCTCCGAGATGTCTATGCCGTATCCGATTGCCTTGGGGAACTTCCTGAGGGCTAGCCTAGAGAATATACCGCCCCCGTATCCGATGTCCAGGATGAACTTCGGGTCGATGTCCGGCATGTTGTCCAAGGACCATTGGATGTACGGCCTGTGGTTCTTGTTCATCCTGTCTATGACGTAGTAGCCATCCTCACCATGCGGCATCTGGCACTGTGTCATGTCCCCAGCGCCGGGGCCCTCGAGATACCTCTTCTCCTCACCCATGTGATCACTTCTTGACACAGGTGAAAGTAGCAACGAACTCGTTGTCGGGATCCGCAGCGAAGGTCGTCTCGAAACCCGCATCCTTCAGCATCGCTTCGAGCTCCGAGTCCTTGTACAGTTTCGCCTTCCCCGCCCATTTAGAGGCTTCCTTCTCGTAGATCTCGTCCGTTATAGGACCGTATATGGGGAAGCAGAATATTCCGCCCTTTGCAATCACACGTGCGATCTCCTTGAGGGAACCGGCGAGGTCCGGCCAGAAGAAATAACTGGCGTTGGTAATGACCAGATCGAACCTTCCGTCCTCGTATGGCATATCGGCCACATCGCCCACGATGTAGCTCAGCCTTCCCTCGTCGATGAAGTACTTGTTGTATTTCGATGCATACTCGAGTGCATCCTCCGAGATGTCCAACCCATAGCCCTTGGCCTTGGGGAAGGCCCTGAGGATGTATCTTGTCACGATGCCTCCTCCGAACCCGACATCCAGGATGCTCTTGGGATCGATTTTCGGAAGGTTCAGGAGACCCCACTCGATGTACGGGCGGTGGCTGTGGTTCATCTGGTCCATAACCTTCTCGCCGTCATCCCCATGGGGGTTGCCGAACTGATCGTCATTCTTCTTTGGGTTCTCGTTCTCACTCATGTGTTCACCTATCTTATTGGATTAAAGGTCCAATTGTCATTTAAACTACGATGCATGGAATGTGTGCACCCTGTGGACACAGAGGAGAAAACATCAATTCGGGGCTTGAAACGGATCGTTCTTTAGGGATTTTATGCGAATTCGCATGTTTTCATGGTATTTCCGCCCCTTTCGCCGATGTTGGTAATAGATGCCTACTTTTGATTTTACTGGACAAAATCGATTGGATTGGAATGTAGTAAAGTATGTCCACTCTCGTTCAAAACCGCGAATCATATTCTAAGTTATTAATAGTTTACACTGAATCATCAGTCAAGTAGTTTTTTGGAGCCAGACTAATCCAATTGATTATCCAAAATCAATTTTGGTATACCTTAAATTCATTAGCCTTTTATACCGAACCTAGGCTGGATTATACATCCAATAGGTGAAACCATGGATAAGAAAATCGCAATAATCGCCGTAGTGGCGATTGTGGCAATCACAGCGGTCGCGGTCGTTGTGGTGCTCAATCCCTTCGGAAACGGCGGATCCGGCGGTGGAGATGTCACAGGGGACGAGGTCTCCTGGAACGGAAAACCCGTTGAGAAAACATCTAACGGCCTCTGGGTCAACAAGGAAACTGGAAAGATAGCAGGAATGAAATGCGAACCGTACACATTTACCGATGGAATCGGAAAGCAGTACACGTTCGACCACACCTTCGATGCCATCGCGATAGCGGACACCGTCAAGGGAGGACCCATGATGACCATGCTGGCGCTCTGCGGCAGCGATATCGACAAGTACATCGTGGCATGGGACAAGGACAAGCTCACCAGCGATTCGATGCAGGACTTCGCCTGGCTTACCAAGGACATGCCTAAGCTGGCTTCCCTCCCGCTCTTGGATGCCAACAGTCCGATGACCGTCGTCGCGACGAACCCCGGAGCATACGTTCACATGATGACCGCTCCCGAGTCCGACCTCGTTGCTCAGAAACTCAAAGAGACCCTGAACGTGGACACATTCTACATGTACTTCCAGGGAGAGGATCCCACCACCATCTCCAACACCATCAAGATGCTCGGAATGATGTTCGGACTCACCGAGAGGGCGAACGAGCTCGCAAAGCTCTACGTCGACAAGGTCACACCCCTCTACCAGAATGCCGAGAAACTCATCAAGGCCAACGGCGGAGTCAGGCCCCAGATCTACTGCGAGTGCCAGGGATGGCAGCTCGACAAATTCGCGAACTCCTACAACAACGAGACCATGTGGGGCGCATTCATCTACAACCTCGGAGGACAGGGTGTCAAGACCAACTGGGATGCAGACGGTATGACCGCGCTCGATTCCGGTGGAGCGTTTCCCGTCTACAACGCGGCAGCGCTTCTGGCCCACAACGCAGCGATCGACGCCATCGCCATCACCTGTCAGCCCGAGGGCTCGGGAAACATCCACACAGGATACGATGAGACCAAGGAGAAGATCATCGCAAAGCTGCAGGAAGGCTTCAGCCAGACCGAGGGCCCCAGGAACGGACTTGGGAACCTCAACGCCTGGAAGGACGGTGACGTCATGGTCGTCGCCCACCAGCTCAACCGTAACCTGTACGATTTCGTCGGTGTCGAGGCCATGGCCAAACTGATCTGGCCCGAGGAGTACAAGAACCTCGACCCGCAGAAGGACTTCTTCGACTTCTGGCACAAGTACATGCCCAAGGAACTGTCCATCAAAGGAGTCTGGGTGCTGTACTACGGCGACGAAGTGAAGAGCTGAAACCAATTAATGCAGCCTTCGGGCTGCATCCCTTCCATTTCCGAGGCCAGCCCATGACAGAAGAAATCACAAATAATGACCAAGTACGGCCCTATGATTACCGCAAGAGTAACAGGAAGAGGTTCCTATTCACGGTAGGGCTGCTGGGGCTGACCATATTCATCGTCTTCTTCGACCTGTATATGACGACCAGCGGCTACATGTCGATAGACGAGTTCTTCAAAGCACTTTTCTGGCCTGATCAGGCATATTTCATCAACGTTATCATCGTACGCGACCTTCAGGCACCCATCTCCATACTCGGAATTCTGTGCGGTGCCACATTCGGATTCGCAGGGGCCGTCATGCAGACCATGCTCAACAACCCCCTGGCAAGCCCTTACACGCTGGGAATCTCCTCGGGAGCGACCCTGGGGGCGGCACTGGCCATCGCCGGCGGATTGGGCGGTCTTTCGATCGTCGGCATGTATCTGATCCCTGCCGCCGCGTTCATATTCGCGATGATCACCTGCGCATTCATTTTCATAGTGGCGAAGAGAAGGAAGTTCAACGCCACGATCCTCATACTGGCAGGAGTCGGTGTGGTCCAGCTGTTCACTGCGATCCAGTCGGTCCTCCAGTATTTCGTCAATTCGGACACGCTCCGTGACATAGCATTCTGGACCATGGGTAGCCTTGAGAAGGCCACCTGGAAGATCGATGCCCTGATCCTGGTCCTGTTCGTCATCGGATTCGTGGTCCTTTACAGCAAATCATGGCTGCTCACGGCCATGAGATTGGGTGACAACAAGGCCCGCTCGATGGGAATCAACGTAGAGAAGCTCCGCAAATGGATGTTCCTTCTGATCTCGGTCCTCACGGCCGGGGCCGTCTCGTTCGTCGGTGCGATAGGATTCATCGGTATCGTCGCCCCGCACATGGCACGCATGGTAGTCGGAGAGGACCAGCGTTACCTGCTGGTCACATCGGCCCTGCTGGGAGCCGTGGTCCTGGAATGCGCCGACATCGCAAGCAAGTGCATCACGGTCGGGATCGTGTATCCCATAGGTACCATCACGGCCATCATCGGACTGCCCGTATACTTCGCTCTCCTCATGAGGAAGAAAGGGGGCGGTTTCGAATGACTTCTACGATGAGGGTCGAGCACCTCACTTTCTCGTACGTCAAGAACATGAAGCCCGTCCTGGATGACATCAGCTTCACCGCCAGGCCCGGCGAGATAACCACCATCATCGGTGCAAACGGTACTGGTAAGACGACCATGCTGAAATGCATGGCCAGACTGCTGAAGTCCGAGGGCAGCATCTATCTCGACGACAAGATCCCTACCTACGACGAACTAACGGACAAAGTCAGCTACATGGAGCAGAACACGGACTGCGCCGTCGATCTGACCGTGTTCGAAGTGGTCATGCTGGGGCTCGTAAAGAGCCTGGGATTCCGCGTATCCGATGAGGATATCGAACGTGTCAACAACGTCATGGAACTCGTCGGGATCACACACCTGGCCGGGAGCAAGATATCTGAGATCAGCGGGGGACAACGCCAGCTGGCATTCATCGCACAGGCGATGGTCAAACAGCCCGATGTCCTGATCCTCGACGAACCGACCAGCGCCCTGGACCTCTATCACCAGTTCACTCTCGTCAACTTCATACGCGACATCACCAAGAAGACGAACTGCACCACCATCATGACACTGCACCACCTGGATGTGGCCCTGAAGTATTCCGACAGGGTCATCGTCCTCGACATGGGCCACGTCTACAAGGATGCGGGCCCCAACGAGGTCTTCGTGGAGGAGACCCTGTACGACGTCTACCGCGTATTCTCGAGGATCGAGGTCGACGAGAACGGCGACAAACATCTTGTGGTCCTGCGTCCAAGGACCTCCTCCGACCCCAAGAATTGGGCGGAGCTCATGAAAATGAAGGAGGCTGAAAATGGCAACCAAGAAGCAATGCAAATGTGAGGAGAACGACGACAGGCACCTCGAGGACATCGAGATGTACTGGACCAAGAGGTCCCCGCATTTCTCCGATGAGATAGAGGCCTCCATCATGGAAGGTCATTACACCGACTGGCTGAACCTCATCAACGAGGAGATCGACACCACGAAGAGGCTCAGGGTCCTGGACTGCGGGTGCGGCCCCGGATTCTTCTCTATCATCCTGGGAAGGGAAGGGCACCACTGCATCGGCATCGACTACTCCGCCGGGATGGTCGAGATGGCCAACAGGAACTTCGAGAAATACGGGGTCCTGTCGAAGGCCTACAAGATGGACGCGCACAACATCGAGTTCGAGGACAACTCCTTCGACCTCATCGTCTCCAGGAACATGATGTGGACGCTGGCGGATCCGAAGAGGGTGTACTCCGAATGGATGAGGGTCCTCCGCCCCGGCGGCAAGATCGTCTGCTTCGACGGGAACTTCAAGCTGTATCTCCACGACGAGGAGTACATGGAGGTCTGGAAGGAGATGAACTCCAAGGAGAAGTCCAAGCGCACCGTCCCCGGACCCACCGCGGCCCAGTTCAAAAAGATGGAGGAGATCACCGGCAACGACTTCGAGGTCTGCCACCACCGCAGACCCCAGTGGGACATCGGTATCCTCCTGGAGCTCGGTGCCACAGAAGTGTCGGCAAAGGTCCCTGGTATCTCCGGAGCGTATGTGGAGAGGAACGGCGAACGCCACTATCTGCCTATGATGTTCAAGGTCTGTGCGACCAAGGCCGACCCGACTCACCCCGTGGTGTTCCACCGTGCCTGAGGACATCGCGAAACGTTACACACTAAGGAGGAATTGATATGGAGAAGAAGGCAGACCCGGATTTCGACATGACACAGTGCCAGATGCCCCACGGGGAGAGAGGTTTCACGGTCATCGACGGGATGAATCAGAATCACCGCCCCACCATCGAATGGGGCATCGCGAACATACCGGAAATCGATCCGGAGTACATCCTCGACATCGGTTACGGAGGGGGCATCGTATCGAGATACATCCTCAAGAAGTACCCCAAGGCGAAAGGCTACGGCATAGACCTCTCGGAGATCTCGTACCAGTACGCATGCCAGTATGACAAGTACTTCATCGACGAGGGAAGGCTGAAGCTCATCATCGGCGATGTCACGGACATGCCCTATGAGGACGGCAAGTTCGATCTTGTGATCTCCAACGCGAGCTACATATTCTGGCCCGATCTGGCCAACACCTTCAAGGAGGTCGCCCGCGTGATGAAGAAGGGTTCGGTGCTCTGCCTCCCCTGCGGCGGCCCCATAACCGAGGAGAACTACGCCGAGGTCAAGGAGAGATGCGTTCCGCCGATGAACGTCTATCTGGACAAGGACATACTGTCGATGCTGGACGGCGCCGGGTTCGATGCGAAGAAGCTCATCAACGATACGAAGGAACGCGGAGTGTTCATCGGTATCAAGAGATGAGCGTGTTTCGAGAACAGAGTGGGAAGGAAGAGGAGGACGAAGACAGAACGATGAGCCACATCCGGTGATCGGACATACGTGACCCCCCCCTCCACGTAAAAGGAATCGGTATAACCGTGATAATCAAGTACTTCAACAGGCGGGATTGGATCCTTACCGCAGTGACGGCCTGCATAGCCATAGTGCAGGTGTTCCTGGACCTCAAGCTGCCCGAGTACATGAGCCTGATCACGGACGCCTTCCTCGTGGAGGACACGGACGTGGTGATGCGGTACGGCATCGAGATGCTGGTCTGCGCCTTCGCCAACCTGGGCCTCGGTATCGTAGCAGGATATCTCACTGGTTACATCAGCTCCTCCGTCGCCCGCACCATACGCCAGAAACAGTTCGAGAAGGTTCAGAGGCTGTCGGTGGAGAACATCGACAGGTTCTCCGCGGCGAGCCTTATAACACGTTCTACCAACGACGTCCTGCACATCCAATCGTTCATCGCAAGATGCCTGGTCATCACCTTCAGGGCGCCGGTGCTGACGGGATGGGCCGTGATCAAGATCTTAGAAGGGGATCCGGCCTGGGCCTATGCCACGGCGATCGCCACCGTGATCATGGTCATCAACATGCTCGTGTGCTTCGGCATCGCCCTCCCCAAGATCAAGAGGGTCCAGTGGCTCACAGACGACATCAACCGCAACGCCAGGGAGAACCTCAGCGGTGTCCGTGTGATCCGTGCCTTCAACGCGGAGGACTACCAGGAGAGGAAGTTCTTCAGGGCGAACGATGCCCTGACGGACAACAACCTGTTCTCGATGAGGGTGCTGATCCCCTCCGGACCGATATCCGCGACCATCGCCAGCATCCTCGTCCTTTGCATATACTGGATGGGTGCGGGGATCATTTCGGGCATCTACGGCTATGACGAGCAGCTGCTGATGTTCTCCGACATGGTGATGTACGCGACATACGCCTCGCTGATCCTGTACACTGTGAGCCCGCTGGTCTACTTCTATCAGGACTATCCGCGCGCCCTGATCTGCATGAGGCGCATAGAGGAGGTCCTGGATGAGGAGGTGGCCGTCAAGGACGGGGACCAGGAGGACGGTGTCGACGGGATGGAGGGATGCGTCGAGTTCAGGAACGTGTCCTTCAGATATCCAGGCTCCCCGGTGGACACCATCAGGAACATAAGCTTCAAGGTGGACAAGGGCGAGACGCTGGCCATCATCGGGCCCACAGGGTCCGGTAAGACCACGCTGCTGAATCTCCTGGAGAGGTTCTACGATGTCACCGAAGGCAGCATCCTCGTGGACGGGCGCGACATCAGGGAGTACACCCATTCGGCCCTCTCAGCCAAGATGGGCCTGATGACCCAGAACGCATACGTCTTCTCCGGGTCTGCATCTTACAACATCGCTCTCGATGACGATGTCGACGGGGACAGGCTTCAGAAGGCGATAGACCTTTCCGAATCCGGATTCGTGAACGGCCTGCCCGACGGGACGTCCTCGCATCTGTCCCAGAACGGAAAGAACCTGTCCGGCGGGCAGAAGCAGCGCGTGTCCATCGCACGTGCGTTCTACAGGGATCCGGAGATCTACATCTTCGACGACACGTTCTCCGCCTTGGACTACAGGACGGAGCACGACGTGCGCCAGTCCCTGAGCAGGGAACTGAAGGACTCTACCAAGATCATAGTGGCACAGAGGATAAGCACGGTGGTGGGCACCGACAGGATATTGGTGCTGGACAACGGATCCGCGTCCGGTTACGGTACGCACGAGGAGCTCATTGCCACCTGCGGACTGTACCGCGACATACTGGAATCGCAGGAAGGGGGTGCGGGCATTGGCCAGTGACGAGCGTGCCCACTACAGGGCCCCACTCCGCAAGTTCTTCAGTCTCGTCGGGGAGTACCGTCTGGCGATAATCCTCACGATCATATTCTCCACATTGGGGGCACTCACCAACACGCTGGGCCCGCCGATACTCGCGGACATATCCAACATCATCCTTGACGGCATTTCCGTTGAAGGTACCGACATCGATTTCGAGGCCATCACACAGCTGGCACTCATCCTCATCGCCCTGTACGTATTCAGCACGGTATCCACCATCATATTCAGCTACTACGTCCAGTCGACGGGGCTCCGCATAGCCAACAGGCTGAGGGCCGCCCTGATGAGGAAACTGGACAACATGCCCCTCAGCTACTTCGACAGGACGAACACGGGGGACCTGATGAGCAGGCTCACCAACGACACGGACGTGATAGGCGAGGAGAGCGGCCGTGCGCTGAACTCGCTGGTCAGGGCGCTGTCCACCATCGTGCTCACGGTCATCCTGATGTTCTGGATGAGCCCGATACTGTCGATTGTCACCCTTATCCCCCCGATAACCAGCTTCCTCCTGATGCGCTACATCATAAGGCACACCCAGAAGTACTTCAAGCGCCAGTCGGTGAACCTGGGGGAGATCAACACCCTGGTGGAGGAGACGTATTCGGGCTACGCGGTGGTGAGGTCCTACGACCTGGGGTCGTATTCAGTGAGGAAGTTCACCGAATGCAACGACAGGCTCTTCGACAGCGCCTACAGGGCCCGCTTCATCTCTTCGGCGCTGCCGCAGTTCGTCGGGTTCATGAACAACATGAGCTACGTCCTCGTCTGCATGGTCGGGATGATGCTGGCCATGAACGGCTCGATCAAATACGGGGTGATCGTCGCATTCATCCTGTACTCCAAGACCCTAGGGAGACCGATGGAGCTGATCTCCGAGGCGTTGTCGACCCTGCAGTCCGTCGCCGCATCGGTCGAACGCATATCGTCGGTCCTCGATGCACCGGAACTCCCCGATGAGAAAGACAAGGCGGATACCGTCCCCGATATCGAGGGGCATGTGGAGTTCAGGGACGTCTGCTTCGGCTATTCGGAATACAGGGAGATCATCCACGGCCTGTCGTTCGATGCCCCCGCCGGAAGCAAGATAGCAATCGTGGGGCAGACCGGTGCCGGCAAGACCACGGTCGTGAACCTCCTCATGAGGTTCTATGAGCCAGATTCGGGAAAGATATACATCGACGGCATCCCTGCGGATTCGATGACCAGGAAGAGTGTCCACTCCATGTTCTCCATGGTGCTGCAGGACACCTGGCTGTTCAGGGGCACCATAAGGGAGAACCTGGTGTTCAACAGGGAGGGCATCACCGATGCCCAGATGGAAGCAGCCTGCAGGATCGCGGGGATACACAACTTCATAGAATCCCTCCCGGACGGATACGACAGCATCCTCGACGAGACCACGTCCATATCGGCCGGCCAGCGGCAGCAGATGACCATAGCCCGCGCCATATTGAAGGACGCACCCATGATCATATTCGACGAGGCCACCAGTTCCATCGACACCCACACTGAGAAGAGGATCCAGGAGGCCATGGACCGGCTGATGGACGGCCATACATCGTTCATAATCGCCCACCGTCTGAGCACCATAAAGAACGCCGACCAGATCCTCGTCATGCGCGACGGGAGGATCGTGGAGAAAGGGAAGCACGACGAACTGCTGTCGCTGAACGGGTTCTACCGCGACCTCTACGACAGCCAGTTCGAGGGCTGCGATTGAACCTTCCGGCACTCATCATTTTAACTACACGTAATCATTCCCGTACATGTCAGGAGATGGAGGGTGGCCGACGGTAATCCGCGAGGATGGCTGAGGAAGTTCCCTCCTCCAAGGGCGAGATGGACGGGCGCAAGCCCGTACGGCGAGAGCCGTGGCAAGGGCCCAGAAACGACACAGACCCGGTAACCAGGATGATCCGTTCGACGGTGACGCTCCCGGGGATTTGGTGAAACGGCGACTCCCCATCGGAGCAAGTTCATACAACGGGGAAGACCTGCCCGGGACCCGTGGGTAGAACGCGAAGTTGAATGCCACCTGAAACAGAAGGGGGGCTACTACCATCACCTGGCACATATCACATCCGGTGACGACATGATACTACAGCGCTGCCCCAAGGTCTCCAAGGAGACAGGAATAAGAACGGTGCCCACCAAGGAGACCCTGGACAGGGTGCTGCCCCTCCTGGGCATAGCCGGCATGGGGGAACCGGAGGACATCACCGGCACCGACAACCTCGGTATACCGGTGTTCTCGATAGACAGACAGCACACCGCCCTCGGGAAACCCAAGTACTACAACGGGAAGGGTGCCACGAGGGAGCAGGCCGAGGCCTCCGCTGTGATGGAAGCCATCGAGAGATACAGCGCGGAGCCGAGGGAGGACGACGAGATAGTGTACGGATCGTACAACCAGGCATCCGAGATAATGATGACCTGCAATCCCATCGACCTGATCCTCCCCCTGAGGGTCCTCGACAGGTACAACAGGAACACGGAGATCGCCTGGGTCGAGGCGTACGAGATGTTCAGAGGCTGCCCCATATGGGTGCCCGCCTGCGCCGTGTACTACCCGTACAACGCCGAGGACGACCTGCAACTTTTCAGTTGGCACACCAACGGTATCGCTGCGGGGAACACCATCGAGGAAGCCATATTACATGCATTGTTCGAGGACATCGAGAGGGACGCCTGGTCCATAGCGGAGTTCAACGACCGCGCCAACGCGGACGTGCTGATCAGGGACAAGGATTCCGTCCCCGCGAAGCTGATAGAGAAGTTCAACGACCAGGGCGTGGAGATCCACCTGAAGGACCTTACGACGGACATCGGCGTCACCACCATCGGTGCTGCGGCCGATGATGTCAGGACGAAGGACCCGGAGATGCTATGCATCGGGGTGGGCACCCACCTGGACCCAGAGATCGCCGCCATAAGGGCGATCACGGAGGTGGCGCAGAGCAGGACCACCCACAAGCACGGGATGAAGATCAACGCCCAGCTCCAGAAGGCCACGGTGGAGATGGGTTACGAGAAGATGAAGAAGCTGAACCACATGTGGTTCGGGGAGCATCCCAGGAAGGTCTATCTAGAGGACATGGAGAACAGGGCGACCGATTACGTATTGGACGATATCGAGGTCGTGCTCCAGAGCCTCATGGACTGCGGTTTCGACCAGGTCATATGCGCCGACCTAACAAGGCCGGAGCTGGGCATCCCTGCGGTGAGGATGATAGTGCCCGGATTGGAAGTGTGCACGATGGATCCGGAGCGCGAGGGCGGAAGGCTCCGCGGTATGTGGCCTCCCGTGAGGCATCAGTGATGTTCGATGGTATCAAAGCCGTAGGGTTCGATCTCGACGGCACCTTCCTGAACACCCATGTGGATTACTCAAAGATAGATTCTGTCGACAAAGACGCATGTGCCAGGCACGGGGTCCCGTTCGATGAATTGAAGTTCACCACCGTCAAGAGGCTGAGGTATCCGATAAGGGACTGGCTGGTCTCCCACGGAAGGGGCGATGAATTCCCCGAGATGGAGAAGGAGATGAACAGGGCTTTGACGTCGATAGAATTGGAATTCATCGACGAGGCGAGACCGTTCCCGGGGAGCCTTGAATGCGTTGCGGAACTGAAGTCGATGGGGCTGAAAGTTGGTCTTCTGACGCGCGGTAGCTACGAGTACGGGAACAGGGCGCTGAGGATGTTCGGCGTAAGGGATTCCTTCGATGCCGTAGTGGGAAGGGATTATGCCAGTTACGACGATGCTAAACCTTCCCCGAAGGCGATGGGGTACTTCGCAGAAGAGCTAGGAGTCAAGCCGTCTGAGATACTGTATCTCGGCGACAACAGGACCGACTACTATTCCGCGAGGGATGCCGGGGCACCGTTCGTAGGGGTCCTGTCTGGACATATGAGCGAGGATGACTGGCACAGAGAGGATCCCGACATGATCCTGGTGGATTATGCGGGGGATGTCGTGGATCTCCTTCGGTGATTCATTTTCCTATTATCAACGATTAGAGTTTTTGAAAAGACACCGTCCGATTCTCACCGGACGGTTAATGGTCCCCTTTCGGGGACCGGTTTAGATTTTAGGTTTCAGTTCCCGGATCAGCTCCTGTTGAGCCTCAGCGCGATGATGACCACCATGATGGCGATCAGGACGACGAGGACGATCAGGAGGATCTCGGTCAGGGACATTCCTGCGGGCTCGGGCTCAGGGGTGGGCTCGACAGGCGAGACTCCAGTGACGGTCAGGGTGACATCCTCGGTGACCTCGAATGCGTTCTGTCCGTTGACGAGCGGGGTTCCCTGGTACTTGCTGTAGTCTACGATCTTCGCGGTGAAGATGGATCCTACAGTGACCTTGTTGTCGATTCCGACCGCGTCGTACAGCACACCGTTGCAGTAGTACTGGACTCCCTCGAGGAAGGTCGCCTTGACGATGACCTTCTGAGCGACAAGGGTCGAAGTGACATTGGTGTCTCCAACCTTGAGATCGCCAGGGATGTCCGCTCCAGGAGCACTGTATGCCTCCCACCTGGTGAAGGTGTATCCCTTGATTGCAGGTGTGATTCCGTCAGCAACATCCTCTTTGAGGGCGATATCGCCAGCGTTCGCATAGACGGTAAGGTAGGGTGTTCCATCGATATCGAAGACCGATTTCTTCGCTGCCTTGTCGTCTGCTCCGTTGATGGTGGCTCCGCTGATATCCACGTTGGGGTAGACGATCAGGAATGCTCCAACTCCATCGTCGATCTTGATCGTTCCGCTGAGGGATGCTCCTGCTCCAAGAGAGGTTGCCGCGGTTCCGATGATCATAGGCTTGACAAGGACCAGCGTGGTTCCTTCCTTGACAGCGAAGGTGACATCCTTTCCGGAGAGGTCAATGACATCTCCGAAGAGATCTTGCTGAGCACCATCGAACTTGGCTCCATCGATGACGATGTCGGTGATCTTTGTCATATCGATGTTGCTGGCGTAGGTGTAGACCGTGTATGCTCCGTCGGTGTAGGTCGCGTCGTAATCAAGGACCTTGTCGTTGAGATCGAGGGTCTTGACCTTGAGTATTCCCATTGCCGTGGATCCGGTCACAAGCTTGGCGCTGTCTGCCTGGAACGTAGCACCCGCGTCAACGGTGAGTCCGTCGAGCATGGCGGTCGTCAGAGCAACAATGGTTCCCTTGTTGAAGAATCCACTGATGGTCATGAGGTTGGCTCCGCCTGCGGCACTGATCAAGAGATCTGCACCGGCTGCAGGAGCGGAAACACCAGTGAGCTGGTATCCGTTCTTCTCGTCGGCGGTGTCAATGATCTTTGCTGTAACGATGGCTGCAACATTGTCTGCAGGGGCGTCTGCGTTGATTACAGCTCCCTTGTAGATGGTCACACTCCTTCCAGCGGTGAGCACGATCTCTCCCGCTCCGTCGTAGATACCGTTGATGGTAGTGTTGTTGGCAAGGTTGAGTGTTCCGTTCACTGTGACCTTGGAAGCAAGAGAATCAGCAATGATCTCCTTGGATCCAGCAGCCTTGAGGTGAGCGGTTCCGTTGATGTCGGTCAGAGCGGATGCCTCGAAAGTCGTTCCCTCTGCGATAACGAGTGTCGCGGAGAAGAGCGTATCCGTGGTGTCAGCCTTGAGGACGTGGTATGCTGCGTTTCCGAGTGCTGCACTTCCGATTGCGATTCCCTTAGAGATCGTAGCGGTTCCCTCGTTGAACGCAAGGGCAAGATTGAGCTTGGATGCAACGGTTTCGGTTGCTGCGATTCCGTTGATGGTAGCACCTGCCTCTGCGAACCTGACTTTGTCGAATACGATGACGTTTCCGTCATACTCGACGGTTCCGCTGACTGCGTAGTAAACGTACTCAGTTTTATCATCGACGGGCTTGTTGTCAAGAGACTTGTTGAAGACGACCTTTCCAGTACCCTGAAGCAGGATCTTGGCGTTGTCCTTCATGTCAACACTGCGTCCATCGAAGGTCAGTGTGATTCCATCGGGAACGATAACGGTGATTCCGGTTCCGACGACAACACTGGTGTCCACAACGGAGGACTGTCCGACTGTGAGTTCGGAGTTCTCGTCTGCGTTCTCCAGAGCGTATGCGATGTTGGAGTACACAGTGTATCCG